>DXHT01000027.1 GCA_019113265.1 Bacillota bacterium
AGTGTATCGGTCCCCGAAGGGAGCACGATATTACAGGCAGCGAAAGCCGCCAAAGTGGAAATACCCACCCTCTGCTATCTCAAAGGCGTGAACTGCGCCGGATCGTGCCGTATGTGCGTCGTCGAAGCGACGGGCGCGCGCGGTCTTGTAGCCGCTTGCGTATACCCGGTAAGCGAGGGAATGGAAGTAAAGACGAATACGGCGAAGTGCCGTCAGTCGCGCAAGATGACTCTCGAACTTCTCCTTTCGTCGCATAAGAAAAAGTGCCTGTCCTGTCTCAGGAACACCTCCTGCGAATTGCAGAGGCTGTCGCTCGAATACGGCGCGGATGAAGACAGATTCGCCGTCGAGAAGAAGGAAACGCCGCTCGATACGTCGTCGCCTTTCCTTGTGCGAGACAACGATAAGTGCATAAACTGCCGTCGTTGCGTGGCCGCATGCAAGAACTTGCAGAGCGTTGAGGCGATAGGCGCGATAGGCAGAGGCTACGCCGTACATATCGGTTCGGCTTTCGAACGTCCCACTATCGAATCCAACTGCGTGGGTTGCGGTCAGTGCATAGTGGCATGTCCCGTGGGCGCGCTTACGGAAAAGAGCAATACGGACGAAGTGTGGAAGGCAATAGCGGATCCCGAAAAGAAAGTGGTGTTCTTCACCGCGCCTTCCGTCCGCGCGACGCTCGGCGAGGAGTTCGGCTATCCGATAGGTACGAACGTCGAGGGAAGGATGGTAGCTGCCATACGCCGTCTGGGCGATGTGGAAGTGTTCAACATGGACGTTACCGCCGACCTTACCATAATGGAAGAGGCGAACGAGCTTGTCGAGCGCATAAAGAACAAAAAGCCGCTTCCCATGTTCACGTCTTGCTGCCCGGGCTGGGTGAAATTCATGGAGCACACCTATCCCGATATGCTCGATCACGTTTCGACGTGCAAATCCCCCCAGCAGATGTTCGGCGCCGTTCTCAAATCCTACTACTGCGAAAAGAACGAGATCGATCCCGAAAACCTGTTCGTGGTAAGCGTTATACCTTGCACTGCAAAGAAGTACGAGGTGGGACGTTCCGAGTTCCGCAGCGACGTTGACGTCGCTCTTACGACGCGCGAGCTTGCCCGCATGATCAAAACGGCGGGAATACGCTTTAACGAGCTCCCCGAAGAAAAATACGACGATCCTTTCCGCATAGCAACGGGTGGCGGCGCGATATTCGGCGCGACGGGCGGCGTTATGGAAGCGGCTCTACGCACTGCGGCGCATATGCTTGACGGAAAATTCGAAGTTATCGATTTCAAGGAAGTGCGCGGCACCAATCCCATTAAGGAAGCCGAGTACAAAGTCGCGGGCGTTAAGGTAAAGGTAGCGGTAGTCTCCGGGCTTGCAAACGCTCGTAAAGTGGTCGAAGCCATTCGCAGCGGCAAGAAGAAGTATACGTTTGTGGAGATCATGGCGTGCCCCGGCGGTTGCGTGAACGGCGGCGGTCAGCCCACTCTGCCCGACAGCGTCAGGAACGGCGATCTCGACATACGCGGACTGCGCGCAAAGGCACTTTACGATCTGGACGAGAATCTCGAATTCCGCGCGTCTCACGACAGCCCGACCATGAAGATGCTTTACGGCGAATTCCTCGAAACGCCCGGCAGCCACATAGCGCATGAACTGTTACATACCGGCTATAAGGCAAGAAACAAGTATTGACGGAAGCGTTTCGCGCATTGCGGAGCGTGAATAAAAAAGATAACAAAAAATGCCGACAGCGGCGGGAGAGAACTCCCGCCGCTGTTTTTATGCCTTTATAGGTAAAAATGCCGTACGCGCTTTTGATTTACCTGCGAAAACGAACAAGTAAATTTGCCGATTGTTACAAAATTTTTGTGAAAATTGTGTGAAATTTTGCTGAACAGTATTGACAAATCGTCAGGGGGGGGTATTGTAATTGAGGGGAAAGCTGCCGGCAGGCGGAGCCCCGAAAATATATCAGGAGGAAAAGCATATGAAAAAAACAAGGCGTTTGATCGCTGGCATAGTTACGTTTATACTTGCCGCGGTCATGGCGTTCGCGTTTGCCGCATGCGGCGAAGATGAAGATCCGATCGCTCCCGAGAGGAAGCTCGAATCCCTGACCGTCGACGCGAGCGGCGCAAAGACCACGTTCGACTACGGCTCGGAGTTCAGTTACGACGGGATCAAAATCACGGCGGTCTACGACGACGACTCCACCGAGCCGGTCGACATCGCCGAAGTCCGCGTTACGGGTTACGATACTCTTCGTCCCGGCACGCAGAACGTCCGCGTGATCTGGGGCGGGCAGACGGGAAGATATACGATAACCGTTCTCGAACGTCAGTTGCCGGAACTTGATCCCGAGCCGCTTGTTGAGATCAAGGGGGAAAACCCCGAAGCGCCTTATCGCGTGGAAGCGGAGAACATCAATATGGCAAAGACCGGCGCGGAAAAAGCGGATGCTGACACGGAGTTTACGGCGGATCCGCCGGCAGACAGTTCGCACGCTACGAGCGGAAAATATCTGACGAATTACGGAGTAGTAGGCAATTATTTCGGCTTTAAGTTTACTTCTGATGCGGAATACGGTCCGTCGCGCGACGTATCGATCGCGCTGCGCGTATCCAATCCCAACGATGAAACTCTGTCGCTCGCCGATTCGTTCAAAATGTATCTGAATTATGAGACGGTTGCGAATTCCGGTGAGGTATCGATGGAGGGAAAGAGCGTATCGAATTCTCCCGTAATGAAGACCGTTCCCGTTTACGAACAACAGGTGGGCGACGACGGCTTGCCCGTTTATGACGATGAAGGCAATCCCGTATACGTTCAGGAAACGGACGATGAGGGCAACCCCGTATTTGACGATGACGGCAACCCCGTATACGTTCAGGCTAAAGGCGAAGACGGCACTCCGCTGACGGAACAGGTCGTCGATTACTACGAACAGGATAACTGGGTTACGATGTTGTTCCGCGGTGAAGTCACGATAAAAGAGGGCGAGAACACCCTTGCGTTCGAAGTGTTCGGAGAGGAAGTTCCCAATATCGACTATATCGACATATTCGTCGGCAATCTCGCCAGCAACTCGCTCGTAAGAGTGGAAAAAGAGGAAACGATTGTCAAAGAGTTCGAGGATTTCGATCTTGAAAAAGTCGTTGTCAGAGAAGATTTCAAGAATGCTTACGGGCTGAAAGACGGAGAGATATATCTTGAATCAACTCCTACCAACCCGGATACGAGCAAGGGTACGTCCGCGGCGGCGATAGTTACGGGAACGGAGATCACGACGCAGCTTCTCGTCGAGGAGGACGCTACCGTGCGCATAAGCATAGACTGCGCGTCGATAGGCGATTATCGCGTCAAAGACCATTGGCAGTTCTTCCTTGACGATACGCAGCTGACCGACGTAGAGGACAAGAATATCAAAGCCGGCAGTGCGGCTGACAACACATACTGGGAGTGGGGCACGACCCGCATAGCGCAGCTCGACATCGAAGCCGGACAGTATCTGTTCACGGCGAAGATAACCGGAGCGGGCTGCAATATCGACTGCTTCAGATTTGAAGTGCTCTCCTACGGCGAATTCCTGCCCGAGATCTCCTCGCTGACTGTCACGAAAGCTCCGGACAAGACGGAATATTACCAGTGCGAAAACTTCGATCCGACGGGGCTCGTCGTGACCGCGAATTACGCGAACGGCAGCACCGACGACGTAACGAGCGAAGTGGTGTACAATAAGACGACCAACCTTGCCGTGGGCGACGTTATAACGGCGACTTACGGCGGACAGAGCGTCAATATCCCCGTTACGGTCAAAGCGCTGACGGAGATCGAACTGACGGAGAACAAGACGTATACCGCCGAAGCCGAACAGCTCGACAGGAGCGGCGTCATCACGCGTTCGGACTTCGTTCAGCAGCGCGGGCTTCAATACGGCGAAGTCATGGTAGCGGAGCATCCCGCCGTCAGCGGCGGCAAGATCATAGAAGGTTTTGCCGGTTCCGGGGCGGATGATGCCGTTCTGCGCCGGGCGGAGGATAAGGACAAGGGCACGGTGTTCACGCTGAACATAAAGACGAACGGAGCGGCTACGATAAACTTCGGTATCAGAATGTCGAGCGACCGTCCGGAAAATTCTGCGGGCACGTTTATCGACTGCACCTTTAACGGCGAAAAGCTGACTCCTGTTCCCGGTACGGACGATATTCCCGCAGGAACGACGGAAAATCCCTATTATAACTGCGCCGATGTTGATCTCGGTACTGTGACCGTGGACGAAGCGGGAACGTATACGCTGACGATCAACGTGCTTATGCGCTTCAACTTCGACTGCCTGACCTTCGACGTCAGCGGCATTGCGTAAGGAGGGCGTATGGGAGTATTCACTTTCAGAAAGAAGTTCAGTAAAGCGCGGCTTATCGTGCTGATAGCCGTGTGCGTACTTGCCGCCGTTCTTATAGCGGGACTCATCGTCGGAGATTATTTCTGCGCTAAGTATTTCCCCGAGATAACGACGTATATGAACGGACAGGGAACGCACGACGAGGACGGCGACACCGTGGCTGCGCGCAGCGCGGGCAACAAACTCGCCGCACGCGTCGAGGAAGAGGGCGCGGTACTGCTGAAAAACAACGGCGCGCTGCCTCTGAAAAACACGAAAGTCAACGTATTCGGCTGGACGAGCAGCGACAACGGTTATCTCGTCCAGGGCACTGGCTCGGGAACGGGCGCGCGCAACGATACGGTGACGTTTATGCAGTCGCTCAAATACGCGGGCTGCGACGAGGACACCGTGCTCGAATATGCGGGCAAGGCGGATTACGAGCCGGGCGGCAAGCTCGCGGGGCAGAACCCGTTTGCCAACGGCGAGACGGGCATCGAATACAACGAAGAACTTGCCGAAGCGTATGCGGATCTGCCGTACAGGCGCATAGAGGGCGGCTCTTACGTCATCGAGGCGGGCAACGACAAGTACGGCGTTTACTACGGCGTGCAGGAAGCGCCCGAGTCGTTCTATACGTCCGAACTGATGACGAACGCGCGGGAGTTCTCGGACACCGCGATAGTGGTGCTCGGCAGACTGATGGGCGAGGGCAACGACTACTCGAAATATCAGTATTACCCCGACAACTCCTACGACGAGGACAGACAGCTGCTCGAACTTTCGCCCGACGAGGAAGCGATGCTCGAACAGGCTTCGACGTTCGACAACGTCATCGTGATACTGAACACGACCAACCCGATGGAAACGGGCTTTATCGAGGAGTCCAAGTATAACATAGACGCCTGCCTGTATATCGGCACTCCGGGCACGCGCGGCGCGCTCGGCGTGGCGGACATACTTATCGGCGACGTCAGCCCGTCGGGGCACCTGTCCGACACGATGGCATACGAACTTTCCACCGCCGCGTCCTACGCGACGAGCGGCAGAGAGGGACAGGGTGCGTATACCGACATAAGCAACGGACAGTTCGACCCCCGGAATGGCGCCAACAGATACCGCGACTATATCGAGGACATCTACGTCGGATATAAGTGGTATGAAACGGCGGACGAAATGGGCTTCTGGGACAGCGCGGACGCGCGCGAACGCTGGGGGATAGAGAACGGCTATGATGACGTCGTTCAGTTCCCGTTCGGCTTCGGGCTCAGCTATTCCGAGTTCGAGTGGAGCGTGGATTCGATCTCGCCCGACGACGGCGCGACGCTGACGGCGGACGGCAAGATAACCCTTAACGTGGTCGTCAAGAACGTCGGCGACGTCGCCGCGAAAGACGTCGTTCAGGTCTATTACTCCGCGCCGTACTACACGGGCGGCATAGAGAAGTCGTCGATAAACCTCGTCGCGTTCGCCAAGAGCAAGCTGCTCGAACCCGACGAATCGGAGATAATCCCCATATCGTTTGACGTCGAGGATATGAAGTCGTATGACTGCTACGACCGCAACGACAACGGCTTTATGGGCTACGAGCTGGAAGCGGGCGAATATGAGATAACTCTGCGCACCGACGTTCACACGCTCAAAGAGATAGAGCGCGGACGCGGGCAGAACACCTACACGTTCACCGTGCCTTCGGCGGACGGCGAAAAGACGGGATTCAAGTACGAAACGGATTCGGCGACGGGGAACAAGGTGGAGAACCGCTTCACGACGTTCACGAACGAGTCCACGGGCGCGAGCAGCGAGATATACGAACCCGCGGTGCTCGCCGCACATTCGATAGACGGCAGCGAAGAACCGACGAAGCTGACTTACGTCACCCGCGCGGATTTCGCAGGCACGTTCCCGTATGAAAAAGAGCCGAACAGAGCGGCGGGCAAAGAGCTGTACGACACGACGTACCGCATAAAGATAATGCCCGTCAACAAGGTGTACGGCGACGACGCGAGCGTGACCGTGCCCGCATGCGACTCCAAAGAGACCAACTACCTGATCACCGACCTTTACGGCATCGAATACGACGATCCGATGTGGGACGATCTCGTCAGCCAGCTGTCCTTCGAGGAGAAAATGCAGCTCGTCGTCAACGCGGGCGACAAGAACCCGAGCGGATTCAGGAGCATGGCTATCCCGCGCCTCGGCAAGCAGGAAACGCTCGACTCCGACGGACCGTCGGGCTTCAACAACAACGTCCTCGGTAAGAACGATATGAAAGCGGTCAACTATCCCTGCTCGACGATACTCGCGCAGACGTGGGACTGGTATACGGCTTATCAGGTCGGGCTTGCGATAGGCGAAGAGGGCAACGCGCTTGGTATCACGGGCTGGTACGGACCGGGCGGAGAGCTCCACCGCAGTCCGCTCGGCGGCCGTAACTTCGAGTATTACAGCGAAGATCCCGTGCTTTCGGGAACTATCTGCGCATATCACGTTCTCGGAGCGAAAGAGCGCGGCGTCACGGCGTATATCAAGCACTTCGTCGGTAACAATATGGAATCCGGCCGCTGCGGAGCATACGAGTGGATGACCGAGCAGAACCTGCGCGAGAACTATCTGCGCGCGTTCGAGATAGCCGTCAAGGAGGGCGAAGCCAACGGGCTTATGAGCTCCGTCGACAGGATAGGCACGACTCGCGTTGGCGGCAGCTATGCGCTGCTGACCTCCGTCCTGCGCGACGAGTGGGGATTCCGCGGTACCGTCATCACCGACTACTATCAGGTTCAGAACGGCGACTCCGGCGATAATCCCGATTCGAGCGACTCTACGGGAACGTGGAGCAGCGGCTATATCCACGACATAGACGAGTTCATGCGCGCAGGTAACGCGAGAATACTCATCGCCGTGGGCAATGTCAACTGGATAGACGATCAGACGTCGAATACCGCCAAACTTGCCATACACAACTCCGCAAAGGATATACTGTACACCTATGCCGATACGCTTAACTTTGCGGAAACGGCGCAGGGACTCGAAAAGGGATCCATGGCATATAAGGAAACGGGATCTTTCCCCAGCTGGGTATTCCTTGTCGTTGCAATTCACATAGTTCTTATCGGCGGGGTACTTGTCGGACTTTGGTTCATAGTCCACGAACCCAAGAAGAAAAAAACCGCCGCAGCAGCGTCTGACGGAGGCGAAAAGGAAAGCTAAACGAAAGTCGTTTATGCGTGACTGGTAATTAAGATCGGCGGCTGCCATGGCAGCCGCCGATCAAACGTGTTCGGGCGCATTCAGAAGCTTAAAACGCCGCATATTATAATCGATCAGTCCGTCCGTTTTCATGCGGCTAAGCTCTGCGGAAAGCGCACTGCGATCCGCCGCGAGCCAGTCGGCAAGCTCCTGACGGGAAAAGGGAATGTCGAATTCGCGGCAACGGCACTTTATAGACTGTGCCGTAAGATACGACATCACTTTTTCGCGCAGAGTTCTTCGCGCGAGGTGCTCTATCTTTTCGAGAAAGTTTACGCTCGCATTGGATACTACGGTAAGCGCGTTGTACAGGAATGTAGTGTGATCGCGGCATGCCGATTCGCAAGGATTGTGCAGCCTTATTCCGTTCATTATCACCGCTTCGCACGGAGTCGCAGCGACAAGGCGCGTCGTTACCGCACGTTCGGAATAGACGAACGCCACACCGTAAACGTCGCCCTCGTTTATCACGCTTGCTATGTTTCTGTTTCCCGAATAGTCCTCGCTGACGGCATATGCCGTACCCTTCGTTATGATCGCTATCGCCGCGCCGTCGCCGTATCCCACTATCTCCGCATCTTTGGGGAATACCGATTTTCTCGCTCCGAAGCATCCGAGCAGTTTGTCCGTATCTTCGACGCCCTTCATGAGTTTACTGCGCGATACGGCTTCCACCGTTTTTAAGTCCATGTTTTCGTTACCTCAATTTGAAAAATGTTGTGCAGACAACATTTTTTACGCAAATATTATAATATAATATATGAAAATTGTCAAACAGTAGAAAAGGAGATGCGAAATGAAAAAGACACTTATAGCGCTTGTTCTTGCACTCGTACTTGCCGTATCCGTTTTTGCGATAACGGCGTGCGGTAAAGAACAGCCGTCCGATACCGACAAAAACGCGGTGACCGTGCTTGCGTCGGTAAGCGACGTATATAAAGACGTAACGGGAAAGGATTTTCCCATGGCGGGACTTTTTGTCAAAGCCGATGTTCTCGAAGAGGCTCCCGGGCTTGTTGCGGACGTGGACGCGAGCATAAAGGCGAGTGCGGAAGCGTTCAACGACAGCACGAGCGCGGTTGCGGCAAAGGCGGAGAAGATAGAAGGCTTTTCACTCAAAGCAAAGGTGATAGAGAGCGCGGCGTCCAAGATGAACGTCGGGTATAAGAGCGCAGTCGATTCCAAGTCGGATGTTGAAACGCTTCTCGGCAATATAAGCGCGGCGGCGCCCGACGATCTATTCGCCACCGTGACGGATAGCGCATCCACTTACGCGCCGAGCGATGCGTCGTATACGCTTCGCGCTCCCGACGGTGCTCCCGTGCTTGCGCTTGCCGATATGTGGGGGAACTCGTTCACCGAAGAGGGCACTACCGACACGGTGAAGATGAGCTACTCCGTCATTGCGGAAAGCAATGTGCTTCAAAACATGACTTCGGGTGAGGCAGACTTTATCGTTGCACCCATAAACGTAGGCGCAAACGTCCATAACGGATTCGAGGGCGGTAAAATGCAGTATGACTACAAGCTCGTAAACGTGACGAGCTGGGGCGTGGTATACTTTACCACTAACAGCGACAAATACTCCCCGCGCGACGAGTTTGCGGAAGGCAGGGAAGGCGCGCTCGAATTTCTTAAACAGTTCGACGGCGACACCGTGTCTACGATAGGTCTTGCGGCTATCCCCGGTAAGACTGCGGAGTACCTGTTCAAACAGGCCGGGGCCAACGTAACGCTCAGCGGATCGGATGCAACGGTAATACAGCAGTCCTACGTCAAGGGCGACGCCATGACCGCGGTATTCGCCGAGCCTGCGATAACGGCGACGAACATTGCGACCAAGAAATGAGATCTGTCCTCCATAATAACAGATATTGGCTGATAGCCATATGCGCAGCTCTCGTATTCTTCGGAATATGGGAGCTTGCCGCGCATATTATAGGCGTTGACGCTATACTGCCGACGTTCACTTCCACGGTGGCGGCACTCGGCGGACTGCTTTCTACGGGCACGTTCTGGGGTGCGATGGGTGCGTCGCTGTTACGCGCACTCATCGGATTTATCGTCGCATTCGTGCTCGGAGTCGTGCTCGGCATAACGGCGGGGAAGTACCGCGCGTTGGCGGCGATAATGAAGCCGCTCAACGCATTCATGCGCACCGTTCCCGTCGCCGCGATAACGCTTGTTCTTGCCATATGGGTGGGAAGCAACGTACTGCCGTCGGTTATAGGACTGCTGCTTGTTTTTCCCGTGATATACGAACAGTCGCGCTCTGCGACGGAAAATATCCCGCGGGAGCTTGAAGAAGCGATGGACGAGGCCGGCGCGCGCTTTTGGTACAGGTTCATTTATGTGTATCTCCCCATGATATTGCCGCAGGTGTTGTCATCGGTGTCGTCCACTTTCGGTATGAATCTCAAAGCGGTGATCACCGCCGAAACGCTCGCATACTCACTGCACAGCATAGGAATACAGATATACTATGCCAAGGCCAATTTCGTGTTTGAAGCACCCACGCTTTTTGCCTGGGTCATGGCGGCGGTGGTACTTTCCGTTCTCGCCGAGGCAGGTATCAAGGCAATAATAAAACTCGTCACGTCGCGTGTGTCGGTTGCTGTGACGGCATAAACTACGTCCCTTAGCGGCAGATTGCCCTAAGGGGCGTTTTGCCGCCATGTAGGATAAATTTTAATCATTTATTTGACATGAAGCGCGAATATATGCTAAAATAACATAGCTTATAAGGAATGGTTACTGTGAAGAGAAGTTCGGGAGTATTGCTACATATCGCGTCATTGCCTGGTAAGTACGGGATCGGACAGCTCGGTAAAGAGGCATATGAATTTGCGGATTTTCTTTCCCGAGCAGGTCAGTCGTATTGGCAGGTTTTGCCGCTTGTTCCGACGGGCTACGGCGATTCGCCGTACCAGTCGTTTTGTTCTGTCGCGGGCAACGAGTATTTTATCGACCTCGACGCTCTTGCTGCCGACGGGTTGCTTACGAAAGAGGAGCTTGACGAGTGCGTCACTCCGCCGTCGTCGCGCATAAATTACGAGTGGCTGTATAAGACGAGATACGACGTTCTGCGCAAGGCGTTTTCTCGCTTTGACGGATCGGATAAGGGCTTTGCCGATTACGTCGCAAAGGGCGAGTATGCGGACTATGCGCTTTTCCGTGCGATAAAGGACAGCCGCGGCGGCAAGCCGTGGTACGAGTGGGAAGATCCGCTCAAATTCAGGTACGATAGCGCGATAAACGAGTTCAAAGAAGAGCATAAGAGCGACATACTGTTCTGGCAGTGGGCGCAGTACGAATTTTCTCGTCAGTGGAACAAACTGCTTAATTACGCGCATTCCGTCGGTATAAAAATAATAGGCGACGTGCCGATATATATCGCGTACGACAGCTCGGAGTGCTGGACACGTCCATCGCTCGTAAAACTCGACTCTTCGCGTCGCCCCGTAAGCGTCGCGGGCTGCCCGCCCGACGCGTTCAGTGAAACGGGTCAGCTTTGGGGAAACCCGGTTTACGACTGGGAGCGCATGAAAGAGAACGGCTATGCGTGGTGGAAAGCGCGAATGAAAAAGGTGCTTTCTCTGTGCGACGTCGTGAGGATAGATCACTTCCGCGGTTTTGAAAAGTACTACGAAATACCGTACGGTGAAACCACTGCGGTAAACGGCAGGTGGTCGATCGGACCGGGCGCGGAGTTCTTCCGCGAGCTTGAAAGATCTATCGGTAAAATGGAAGTGATAGCGGAGGACCTCGGCACTCTCGACGACGCCGCCCGCGCCATGTTCGCGGAAGTGGGTTACCCCGGAATGAAAGTTCTGCAATTCGCTTTCGGCTCGGACGAAGGCAACGAGTACCTGCCGCATAACTATAAGGATGAAAACTGTTTCGCATATACCGGAACACACGACAACGATACATTGCTCGGCTTTATAAGCAAGCTGGGAGATGAGCGCACGCATTTCGGCGCAATGCTCGCCGAGGAGTGCAAACGGCTCGGTTTGCCCGCTCCCGGGGAAACTGATAGCGAAATGTGTGATTCTGTAATAGAATTATGTTATTCTTCGGTTGCCGAATGTGCTATAATACCATTGCAAGATTGGCTTAAAATCGGCGAAGAGGGAAGAATCAATATGCCGAGCATACTTTCCGCCGAAAATTGGAGTTACAGAGTACCTGCGGAGTATGCGACGAGCGCGGTAGAAACGCGCATGAAAGAACTGTCCGTAAAGTGCGGCAGGATCGGCTGATATTATTTTGAACAAGCAAATAAGGAGAGAAAAAGTGTCAAACAAGATCATCGACAAAATGGAAGACATTCTTTCTTATGACTATGCCACCACCGTTGAAAAGGCGACGACCGTTCAGCTTTACAATGCTCTTTCCAAAGCGGTCATGAGAGAGATTAATCCCGTTTGGCTCAAAACGGATGAGAACCAATCTAAAAATAAACGTGCGTACTATCTCAGCGCGGAGTATCTCGTAGGCAGGTCTATATTTGCGAACCTGCTCAACCTCGGTCAGCTTTCCGAAGTAGACAAACTGCTCAAAAAGCGCGGCGTGGATATGCGTACGTTCGAAGAAATACCCGACTCGGCGCTCGGCAACGGCGGTCTCGGCAGACTTGCGGCTTGCTACCTCGAATCGGCGGCGACGGAGGATATCCCGCTCAACGGTTACGGCATCAGATACAAGTACGGTCTGTTCAAGCAGTTGTTTGTGAACGGTTTCCAGGTCGAGCGAGTGGACGATTGGACGACTTGCGGCGACCCGTGGTCAATACGCCGCGAGAACGAAGCGCAGATAGTATCCTTCGCTGACATGAAGGTCAAGGCGGTGCCTTACGACTTCCCGATAATAGGATACGGCGGAAAGACCATAAATACCTTGCGTCTGTGGCAGAGCGAGCCTAT
The DNA here is from genome assembly GCA_019113265.1 of Bacillota bacterium. Lineage (GTDB taxonomy): Bacteria > Bacillota > Clostridia > Christensenellales > Pumilibacteraceae > Protoclostridium. The sequence goes on from DXHT01000027.1 coordinate 12,559, forward strand.
AAACAAACTCGATTATATCGAATTCAACAATATGCACTATGCGAACGCTCTTGCGGAGAAGAACGCGGCGGAGATCATTTCGTACGTTCTCTATCCCAACGACGAGCGCGTCGAAGGTAAGACTTTGCGTCTGCGCCAGCAGTACTTCTTTGTAAGTGCGTCCATAAAGGATATAATAAAGAGCTACAAGAAAAAGCACGGCAACGATTTCAAGGATTTCGGAAAGCTGTGTGCGGTTCAGCTCAACGATACGCATCCCGTCGTTGCGATACCCGAACTTATACTCTGTCTCGAACACGAGGGACTTCCTTTCGAGGAAGCGTTCGCAATTGCGCACGAGACCTTTGCGTTTACCAACCACACGATAATGGGCGAAGCTCTCGAAAAATGGGATATAGATCTGTTCAAGCGCATACTACCCGAAGTATACGCCGTGATAGAGGAAATACAGGCAAAACTCAATTTCGAGCTCAGCGCGATGCGCGTTCCCGACACCTGGAATTACAACATACTCGATAACGGCAGAATACACATGGCGCGTCTTGCGATATACGTCGCACATACGACCAACGGAGTCGCTGCCGTGCATACCGAGATACTTAAACGCGATGTGTTCAAGAACTGGTATGCGATGTATCCGGACAGATTCCTCAGCATAACCAACGGCATAACGCCTCGCCGCTGGCTGCGCCTTTGCAACGATAATCTTTGCCGCCTTATAGAGAGCAAGATAGGTAACGGATACGTTACGGATCTGGCGCAGCTTAAAGGCATAGCGCAGTACGCTACCGATCCCGAGTTTATAAATCAGTTCAAAGAAGTCAAGTTCGAGAACAAGAAGCGTCTTGCGGCATACATCAAAGAGCACGAAGGTGTGGAGCTTGATCCTACATTCTGTTTCGACATTCAGGTAAAGAGAATGCACGAATACAAGCGTCAGCTCCTCAACGCCCTTTCCATAATCTACTTCTATTTCGAGATAAAAGAGGGCAGAATGCCGGATTTCAAGCCGACCGCGTTCATATTCGGCGCAAAGGCGGCTCCCGGATACTACCACGCAAAGGCGATCATGAAGTTCATCAACTGCATAGCGGACATGGTGAACCGCGACCCGGCTATGTCGGATAAGATGAAAGTGGTATTCGTTACCAACTACAATGTATCCTACGCCGAGTATATAGTGAGCGCGGCGGATATATCCGAGCAGATCTCCCTTGCGGGCATGGAAGCGTCGGGCACCGGCAACATGAAGTTCATGCTCAACGGTACCGTGACTCTCGGCACGATGGACGGCGCGAACATAGAGATAGCGCAAGAAGCGGGCAAGGAAAACGAGTACATTTTCGGAGCGAGCGTGGAAGAAGTGCACGAGAAGAGAGGCGGCTATCATCCTTGGGAGTATTACGATAACGATCCGATAATCCACAGGATAATGGATACGCTCGTTGACGGTACATTCAACGACAACGGTACGGGCATGCTCCGTTCGATATTCGACAAACTGCGCGGTGAAGACACTTACATGAGCCTTTACGATTTCAAGGATTATGTGCGCGTCAAGAAAATGGCGAATGCTGATTACGGAACGGACGAATTCTATACGAAGAGCATACTCAATCTTGCAAATGCGGGTAAATTCTCTTCCGACCGCGCAATATTGCAGTACGCAAAAGAAATCTGGCACGTTAAGTAAAAACGCTTGATTTTCCCGCCGATATATGGTATTTTAATTAAGCTCTGCTTTTAAGGCGGAGCACTACGGAGAGGTATCGAAGTGGTCATAA
>DXHT01000028.1 GCA_019113265.1 Bacillota bacterium
ACGGGCCGTTTACGACCAAGCCAAAACGTACCACGATGGAAAGTGGATGATGTTTGAGCCAAAGGATACCTCAATGTTTAATGATTTTTTGAAATTGCTATCTATTAAAAGAAAACCGAACAAGATATAAAAAATAGTAAACAATACTGAACAACTATTTCGTGATGTTAATGGGAGTATAATCAAAATGAACACCTATAAGATAATAGACCAAGATACTTGGAAGAGAGCTACGCACTGCGCAGTTTTCAGAAATTGTGTCGAGCCTGCTTTTTGTGTGACCCTTGACCTTGATATTACTGCATTTTACCGTAAAATCAAGCAAAAGAACCTCTCTTTTACCTTTGCAATGATTTATGCCGTGGCAAAATGCGCCAATCAAATCGAAGAGTTCAGATACCGTTTTCTTGACGGGCAAGTCGTATTATTTGATAAAATAGATACGGCGTTTACATATCTCAATAAGCAGACGGAGCTGTTTAAGGTAGTAAATGTTCCGTTTGCTGGCAATATGGAGGAATATTGTCAGACAGCAAAGCAAGCCGCAGAGGAGCAAAAGGAATATTTTACAGGGCCGCTCGGCAACGACGTGTTTCAATTTTCTCCCATGCCGTGGGTAACATATACCCATATCTCTCACACAAATTCCGGCAAAAAGGACAATGCGACGCCACTCTTTGATTGGGGCATGTTCTATGAACGGGACGGCAAGCTATGGTTGCCGTTTTCAGTTCAGGCACACCACTCCTTCGTTGATGGGCTGCATATCGGCAGACTTGCTGAAAGGCTGCAAAACGTATTGAACAACGAATGAACAAAAGATTATTTTATGCAGACCGAAAGACTTTTTGAAATCGTATATACTTTGCTCGATAGAGAAAGGGTAACGGCGAGGAAGGGTAACGGCGCAGGAGCTTGCCGATAAACTGAATGTTTCCAAACGCACGATTTTACGCGATATTGAAACGCTTGCTCTCGACACCGCCGTTCGCGCCGTCGAGGACTGAACGGTATAGTAAAACGCCGCCGCAAGGCGGCGGTTTCGTTATGTTTTGCGCGCGGTTAAGGCATGCTTTTCGGGCGTTTCGGATGCGCATATTTGCGCCGCCGTCATACCGATCCTGCCGCCGCCCGGCGCAAAACGAAAAATATTTTTTTACGAAATGGTATCGACAATACGGGATCATGCGTTTATAATGTGGAAAAAGCGGGCGCTACCGCGCCGCATGACGGCAAAAGAGGAAAGATGAGCGAACACGGGCTGAAAAACATCATTATAGTGGAGGACGAGCAGGAGGCGGCGGATCTTCTGAGGTCGTTTATAGAGCGTTACGGCAAGGAAAACGATTGCACGTTCAGAGTGACGCGATACGCGGACGCGCCCTCCTTTCTCGACGCATACGTTTCCGCCGATATAGTCTTCATGGATATAGAGCTTCCGGGAATGGACGGACTGTCCGTTTCCGCGCTTTTGCGTGAAAAGGACGCGGACGTGATGATCATATTCGTCACGAACATGTCCCGCCTTGCCATAAGGGGGTATGAGGTGAGGGCGTTCGACTTCATAGTCAAGCCCGTGTCCTATCCCAATTTCTCGTTCAAGTTCAGAAACGCTCTGCGATCACTCGGAAAAAGGCGCGGCAAGGATATATGGATATCCAACAAGGACGGCAAAATGCGTCTTAACACATCCGAGATAGTGTATGTCGAGATAATGCAGCACATCCTGATATTTCACACGGTGCGCGGCGAGTTCAAGGCTACGGGCACGCTGGCATATTTGCAGAAAGAGCTGGAAGACGAGCCTTTCTCCATGTGCAACCGCTGCTATTTCGTCAACCTCGCGTATGTGACCGCCGTCAGGCAGCAGGATATGTACGCGGGTGACGTCGTACTTCGCATATCGCGCGCAAAGCGCGCCGCGTTCATGAAGGACCTCAGCGACTATATCGCCGCGATAGGGGGATGGGAGTCCGAAAAGTGACATACATAGCGTTTTACAAGTTCCTGTTCATAATCGAGCTTGCCGTCGCGGAATTTCTCTTTACTTTCAGACTCAAAAAGCGCAGCCTTTACCCGCTGCGGCTTTCTGCGGGCGTTCTCGTGCTTCTCGCATTCGCCGCGATACCCGTTCCGACGGATACGTTTTACTTTACGTGTGCGGCGTTTCTGCTCCTCTTCGGGCTGTCTTTGCCCGTAATGCTGTTCTGCTACGACGAATCCTTTCTCAACATACTCTTTTGCGCGATGGCGGCGTACACGACGCAGCATTTCGCGTATGAGCTGACCAACCTCGTAGTTTCTCTCGTGGAGCGGGGAACGAGCCCTCTTCTCGGAATGTACAGCACCGCGGTGATCGATCTCGGAGCGATGAGCAAGACCACCGTGTTTTCGATCGTCCTTTATCTCGTTTGTTATGTCGCGTCCTACTGGCTCGCGTTCGGCATATTCGGCAAGCGCATACGCGGCGGCGCGTTTTTGCTCTTGACACGACCGTCATCGGCATGTTATAATCACGATAGCAGTCGCCGATAATACCGAGCGCAGGGCGGGAAACGCATGCGCCGACGGCGATGACGCGCATTAAGTGTGCGCATAACGGAGGAACAGATGAACGAAGTCATATTCGGCGGCGTAGGGAAGACGTATGCGGGAGCATCGGTAAAGGCGGTTGATTCGCTCTGTATGACGCTTAAAGGCGGGGAGATATTCGGCTTTCTCGGCCCGAACGGCGCGGGAAAGACGACGACCATAAAAATGCTTGCGGGCATACTTACGCCGAGCGAGGGAAGCATAACCGTTTGCGGTAGCGACATAGTGCGCGACCCGATCGCGGCAAAGCGGCATATAGGTTACGTGACGGACAGCGGCGTGTTGTTCGAAAAGCTGACGGGCAGGGAGTTTGTGGACTTCATGGCGGACGTATACGGCGTGTCTGCCGAAGCCAGGCGGAAACGTGCGGACGAGATCATAGCGCGTTTCGCGCTGACGGACGCTTTCGACAGTCAGATAGGGACGTACAGCCACGGCATGAAACAGAAGATAGCGATTGCGGGCGCGCTCGTTCACGAACCCGAAGTGCTCGTTCTCGATGAACCGATGGTGGGGCTGGATCCGCAGTCCGTACGCGAGTTCAAGGATATAATGCGCGTTCATGCGGACAAGGGTAACGTCGTGTTCTTTTCCACTCACGTTCTGGACATGGCGGAAAAGATATGCGACAGGATAGGCATAATAGACAGGGGACGGCTGATCATGTCGGGCGATCTCGACGAGATACGGGCTGCGAAAGGAGACGAGTCTCTCGAGGAAATATTCCTGTCGGTTGCGGGTAACGCGGAGGCTGTCTGATGAGAGGATATATTATCGTTCTGCGCGCGCTCATGCGTATGACGTTCCGCAAAGGAGCGGGCGGGCGCGACCGTTCGTTGGGCACGCTTATCGGCATGCTTATCACTGCCGGAATCATGTCCGCATGCGTCGCCGTCGTAGCGGGTATATTCGGCGGAAAAATAAACGAGTTCGGGCTTGCGACCGAAGTTACCGCGCTGCTGCTTGCCGCCGATTTCATGCTTACGCTGATATTCGGCATAGTATCGGTCATGAGTTCGCTGTATTTTTCGCGCGACGGAGAGTTCCTTGCTTCGCTGCCCGTGCGTTCAAACGCCGTCATGGCGGCGAAAGTGTCCGTTATATATGTGCAGGAAGCGGCTGTCGGAGGGTTGTTCGTGCTGCCGGCGGCAATCACGTTGGGCGTGGCTGCGTCGGCGACGGCGGCGTTTTACGTTATGACGGTCATAGCCGTCGTGTTCGTTCCCGTTGCCGCGCTGCTTCTCGCCGCGCTCGTGTCCGTTCCGCTGGTGTACGTTGCGGGCTTTTTCCGCAGACGCGGAGCCGTCGCCGCGGTATTGCTGCTCGTGCTGTTCGCGCTGCTGATGACGGCGTATCTCGTCGTAACGAACTTAGTGCCCGCTGTTTCCGTTCCGTCTGACGGCGGCGACGCCGTCGGGGCGGCGATATCCGCGCTCATCGGCGGAGTGCGGCGGGGGATGTATGTGATTTATCCGGTGTACTGTCTTGCGCGGTTCGGTTGCGGGGGAGACGGGCTGCTGTCCGATCCGGCCGCGTCGGCTGCCGTCGATCTCTGTATATTTATCGGCGCGGTCGCTCTGCTGGCGGCGGTACTGTTTCCGGTTTCCGCGCTGCTTTACCGACGTACGGTTCTGCGGCAGACGGAAAACGCCCCCGCATCGCGTCGCGTCAGAAAGGATTATACGATGTCCGGCGTGCTCGGAGCGTTTGTGCGCAAGGAGTTCCGCATGCTGATGCGCAATCCGTCGTTTGCTTTTCAGTGCTTGAGCGGCGTCGTGCTTTCGCCCGTGATGTGCGTTCTCATATTCGTTATGGGCGGGGTCAGAAGCGGAGAGGATCCCGCAGCGTCGGTTCTTGTCGCGCAGATAATGTGGTCTGTGGCTGTCATGATCATGCTGATGATGCTCGGCGGAATGAATTTCACCGCGCTGACCGCGATAACGCGCGAAGGGAGCACGTTCTGTTACAGCAAGACGATACCCGTGCCTTTCCGTACGCAGCTTACGGCGAAGCGCATAATATCGCTTGTTCCCGCATACGCGTCTGCGGTTCTGTCCGTCGTCTGCTCTTCGGTCGCGTGCGGAGCAGTGTTCGGCGTCGTCGATCCGCTCTGCGTGATTTCCGCGCTTATGCTGATGGCTGCGGCTTTGCCCGCGTTCGCGGAAGCGTTCCTGCTGCGCGATCTTTCCCACCCGCGTCTGGATTGGGTGACCGCGCGCGACGCCATTAAAGGCAATCCCGCGACGGTCGTGCCGACGCTGCTCGGAATATTCGTTTCGATAGCCGTCGGCATCGCCGTGCTGTTTTCGGGACTCGGACTGTTTATGCTCGGATGGGAAATGCGCGGTACGGCTGCCGTGACGGCTGCGTTTGCCGCTGCGTTTGCCGCCGTATACGTCGCCGTGCGCGCACGGCTTGCCTCGCGCGCGGATAAGCTGTACGAGCGGCTTAGCGTCTGACACGTAAACATACGTTTTACATACATAGCGGCATATCATATAAATAATATGAAAAAAGTGCGCCTCGGATAAGGCGCGCTTTTTGCCGCTTATAAGACATATTAAATATCGGGCATGTTTCAATTCTATCACGCCTTTTACGACGCGTTCGCCGCGCATTTTGCCGAAAGACGAGGCGGTCACTCCTCTGTAAGCGCGCGTATGAACGACGGCATATCCGGGTAGCGATCTTCTTTTTTGAGCGAGAGCGCGCGGGTGAGCGCGGCTGTGACTCGGGAAGAGAGCCTTGCGGGGAAGGAGAGTTTATCGATCCGCATGCGCTCCGTAGCTTCCTGCGGCACGTTGCCCGTCAGGCAGAAGTAAAGCGTCGCGGCAGCGGCGTATTCGTCCGTACGTCCGTCCGCTTCCGCGCCCTTTTCGTACTGTTCGGGAGGGGCGTAGCCGCGTTTGAGCTGCGATCCGCTTTGCCCGCGCGAGGCGACGGACGCGCCGAAGTCTATCAGTTTCGCGCCGCCGTCGGTTACGATGACGTTGTCTGCGGACACGTCGCGGTGGATTATGCCCGCGCCGTGGATGAGCGCGAGAGAGCGCAGAACGGGAACGAGCAGGTTTACCGCGTCCTTTTCGCTCAGCCTGCCTTTGCCGCAGACCATGCTTTTGAGCGTGTCGCCGCATATGTATTCCATGACTATATACGCAGTGCCGTTCTCACTGAAATAGTCGCGGGCGGCGGGTATGCCTTCCATGCCCTTTATCGCCGCCATGTTCTTGGCTTCGTCGGTGAACCGCTTTTTCCCCGTCAGAAATCGGGCGCGGCTGTCGGGCGGCACGGTGACTTCATTGCTAGGCCGCGACGCGATGGAAGAGGGAAAATACTCCTTGACCGCGACGCGCTCCTCTTTCATGCCGTCGAACGCGATATACGTTATCCCGAAACCGCCCTCGCCGATGACGTCGCCGAGGACATACCTCGATTTAAGCTTCGTGCCGACGGGGAGAGCTTTCGGCGTACGCGGAGTGCGGCGGGCGTTCGGGCGTTTTTTGCACAGCGGGCATACCCCTTTCGCGCCGAGCGGGGAGAAACAGAACGGGCAAATATCCTTTTTTATTTCGATGGTCATTTTCCGTCCTCCCCGAGTATGCGCACTAAAACCGCGGTATAGTTGTCGTGGTTTGCGGGCGCGACGGAAAGCAGCAGTCTCTCCATTTCGCCGAGTATGCTCTCGCACGATCCGCCGGCAAGGAGAGCTTTTTCCATTTCCTCTTCGCCGACGTATTCCCAGAATCCGTCCGTGCAGAGCAGGAAGGAGTCCCCGGGAATGAGCGGCTCGTCCACTTCGCGCACGTCGGGCGGAGAGTAACGCTTGCCGCCGAGAACGCGCGTCAGCTTGTTCTGATCGCGGTGATAGCGCAGATCGCGGCGGGTGAGCGCGCCTCTTTCGACGTCCATCTGCGCGACGGAGTGATCGGCGGTGCAGAAGCGCACCTTGTCGCCTCGGAAGCGGTACACGCGCGAGTCTCCGATGTGGGCTATGATCGTGCGCGTGCCGTCGGTGAACAGCCCCGCGAACGTCGTACACGCGCCCTCTATGCGGCCGTTGGCGGATTTTTCGTCGAGAATGAGCATGTGAACGTCGTGCGTCAGCTCCGCAATGCTCTTTTCGGTAGGCTCGCCGCGCTCTATGAACATATCGCACAGCGACTGCGCGCATATACTGCTCGCAATGCTGCTGCCGATGTACGCGCCCAGGCCGTCGCAGACTACGAAGCACGCCTTTCCGCCCTCTGCGCGCCCTGACGTGCTGTCCTGATTGTATTGCCGCCCTCCGGGCGAACATATGCGTGAATAAGCGAGAGTCATGTTCCTCCTTGCGCCTTAAAGGAGGCGCGCCTGCCCTACGCTTTCATTATACGCTTTTCGTGCGTTAAGTCAAGGTGGAGAGGCGGACGCGCGCGTAAAATTTTCGTTCGGGTTTATATTCGTTTGACTTAGCCACGTGTAAAATGCTATACTTGACGCGTAAAAAGATTTCGGAGGGTCAAATGAGCGCATACGGAAAAGTTGCCATAGTTATAGGGTCGAGATCGGATTACGACGTGGTAAAACCCGCCGTCACGGTACTTGACAGGTTCGGAGTGGAAAGCGAGATACGCATCATATCCGCGCACCGTTCGCCGATGGAAGCGCACGATTTCGCGGTCACCGCGGAAGAGCGCGGTTTTGAGGTGCTTATAGGCGTTGCGGGAAAGGCGGCGCACCTTGCGGGCGTGCTCGCGGGATACACTACTCTGCCCGTCATAGCCATGCCCGTTGCGACGAGCTTTATGGGCGGACTCGACAGCCTGCTGTCCATGGTGCAGATGCCCAAGGGCGTACCCGTTGCGACGGTGGCGGTAAACGGCGCGGACAACGCGGCGATACTCGCGGTGCAGATACTCGCGGTCAAATACGGCGAGCTCAAAGCCAAACTTGCGGATTATAAAGAGGACATGAGGAAAAAGGTAGTAAACGACGACCTCGCGCTCCAAAAGGAGCTCAGAATAGATTGACGGCATAAGCCGCGGGAGACCACAAATGGAAATAGGCAAGCAGCTTTACGAAGGAAAAGCCAAGAAGGTATTTGCGACGGACGACGATAAAGTCGTACTCGTCGACTACAAGGACGACGCGACCGCGTTCAACGGACTTAAAAAGGGTCAGATAGCGGGCAAGGGCGTCATCAACAACAAGATGAGCAACATGATGTTCCGTCTTCTCGAAAAGCACGGCGTGGAAACGCACTACATCGAGGAGATAGACGACAGAAGAACGCTCGTCAAAAAAGTGCAGATAGTGCCCCTCGAAGTGATAGTGCGCAACGTGGCGGCGGGATCTTTCTCCAAGCGTTACGGCGTTAAAGAGGGAACGCCCCTGCTTTCGACGGGATTCGAGTTCAGCTACAAGAACGACGATCTCGGCGACCCCATGATAAACGACTGGTACGCTCTCGCGCTCGGTCTTGCGACGCGTGAGGAGATAGACACCATACAGAAGACCGCATTCAAGGTGAACGACGTGCTCAAAGAGTACTTCAAGCACCTCGGCGTAGACCTCATCGACTTCAAGCTCGAATTCGGCAGATACGACGGCAGGATAATCCTCGCCGACGAGATCTCGCCCGATACCTGCCGTTTCTGGGACAGCAAGACGGGTGAAAAGCTGGATAAGGATCGTTTCCGCCGCGACATGGGCGGCGTTGAGGACGCGTATAAAGAGATGATGCGCCGCATCACCAACGGCTGATTAACGGAGGATCACGCTACATGATCGATTACAAGTCCGCGGGCGTGGACGTCACGCGCGGTTACAGACTCGTCGACCTCATAAAAAAGAGCGCGGCGGACACATACGACGAAAACGTGCTCTCCGGGCTGGGTTCGTTCGGCGGATTTTACGCACTGCCGGGCGGCTATAAGGACCCCGTACTCGTATCGGGAACGGACGGCGTGGGAACGAAACTGCGCTATGCCGTCATCCTGGACAAGCACGACACCATAGGCACGGACTGCGTCGCCATGTGCGTGAACGACATAGTCTGCCAGGGCGCGAAGCCCATGTTCTTCCTTGACTATGTGGCGTGCGGCAAGCTCGACCCCGAAAAGATGGCGATAGTCGTCGGCGGCGTCGCAAAGGCATGCAAGGAAGTGGGTTGCGCACTCATCGGCGGCGAAACGGCGGAAATGCCGGGCATGTACCCCGAGGACGAATACGACCTTGCGGGCTTTGCCGTGGGCATAGCGGACAAAAGCGCGATAATAAACGGCTCCCGCATAAAAGAGGGGGACGCACTCGTGGGCATAGCGTCCAGCGGCATACACTCCAACGGGTTCTCTCTCGTGCGCAAGTTGCTCGGAGAGGACAGAAAGGAGCTTGAAAAGTACGACGACTCTCTTGGCATGACGATAGGCGAGGCGGTTCTCACTCCGACGAAGTTATACGTAAACGTCGCGCTCGCGCTCGCGCATGAGTTCGACGTGCGCGGCATAGCGCACATCACGGGCGGCGGTTTCATAGAGAACATCCCACGCATACTTCCCGAGGGGCTGTGCGCGGAAGTGGATCTCGATTCCTTCCCGCGTCCGCCCGTATTCGATCTGCTCGCAAAAAAGAGCGGTCTGGGCGACGACAAACTGTACAACACGTTCAATATGGGCATAGGCATGGTATTCGCCGTTCCCCGCGAGCAGGCGGAAGAGGTGGTGAAAGCCGCGGTTAAATCGGGGGAAAGCGCATATATTATGGGTAGAGTGGCCGAGGGGAGCGGCGTTAAGCTGCTGCGCCGCGGCAAATGACCCGTAAAAGGAAGGTGTGCAATGAAAAAACTCGCATTACTCGTAAGCGGCAGCGGTACGAATATGCAGGCGATCATGGACGCGTGCGCGTCGGGCGAGATTAACGGCAAGATATCCGTCGTCATCTCGTCCAATCACGAGGCGTATGCACTCGTGCGCGCGGAAAGCGCGAAGATCCCCAATTACGTCTGCTGCAAGAAGGAATTTCCGTCCGTCGAGGCGCGCGACAGGGAGATACTGCGTCTGCTCAAAGAGTACGACGTCGATTACGTCATCCTCGCCGGCTACCTCGGCATTCTTTCGAAGTTCATAATAGACGAGTACCCCAACAGGATAGTGAACATTCATCCCTCTCTGCTTCCCAAGTTCGGAGGAAAGAACTTTTACGGCATAAAGGTGCATACGGCGGTCATCGCCGCGGGCGAGAAGGAGAGCGGAGCGACGGCGCATTTCGTGGGAACGGAGATAGACGGCGGCCCCATAATCCGCCAGCAGAAGCTGACGGTATACAAGGGCGACACGCCCGAAGCGCTGCAAAAGCGCATACTCACGCAGATAGAGCACCCCATGCTCGTCAGCGTGATAAAAGATCTTTGCGACGATAAGATAAAAGTGGTAGACGGCAAGGTTGTCGTCGGATAAAAGCGATCAGGAGAGAGGCTATGGCAGACAAAAGAAGAGCGTTACTCAGCGTCAGCGACAAGACGGGCATCGTGGATATGGCGCGCGGGCTGGAAAAGCTCGGGTTCGAGATAATTTCCACGGGCGGCACGGAAAGGATGCTTAAAGAGGCGGGATTACACCCCGTAAACATAAGCGACATCACGGGATTTCCCGAATGTCTCGACGGCAGAGTGAAGACACTTCACCCCGTCGTTCATGCGGGACTGCTCGCGCGGCGCGACATACCCGAACACATGCAGACGCTCGAAAAGCTGGGCATAAGCCGCATAGACGTGGTCGTGGTCAACCTCTACCCGTTCAAAGCGACGGTGGAAAAGCCGGGCGTGACGCTTGAAGAGGCGATAGAGAACATAGACATAGGCGGCCCCACGATGCTGAGGAGCGCGGCGAAGAACTATCCCGGCGTGATAGTGCTCGTCGATCCCCGCGATTACGGTGAGGCGCTCGAAAGGATAGAGCGCGGCGAGGACGACAGACAGTGGCGTTTCTCCCTCGCGTACAAGGTGTTCCGTCACACCGCTGTGTACGACACCATGATATCCAACTATATGCAGCGCAAGCTGGGCATAGAGTTCCCCGAACAGGCGACGTTCGCATACGAAAAGAAGCAGGACATGCGTTACGGCGAGAACCCGCACCAGAAGGGCGCGTGGTACTCCGAGCTGTTTGCCTCGGAAACGGCGGGTACGCTCAGCGCGGCGCGTCAGCTTCAAGGCAAGGAGCTGTCTTATAACAACGTAAACGACTGCGCGGGCGCGCTCGATCTCCTTAAAGAGTTCCCCGATCGTCCCGCCGTCGTCGCCGTAAAGCACGCCAACCCCTGCGGCGCGGCTCTCGGCGACAGCATAGCGGACGCGTACAGGCGCGCATATTCCTGCGACCCCGTATCCATATTCGGCGGCATAGTGGCGTGCAACAGGGAAGTGGACGCGGAGACCGCGGGCGAGATGGTCAAGATCTTCCTTGAAATAATAATCGCGCCGTCGTTCAGCGACGAGGCGAAGAAGATCCTCTCCGTCAAAAAGAACCTGCGTCTTCTCGAAATAGACGACATCGAAAAGCCGTACGGTGAAGAAGTGCGCGACATGAAGAAAGTCGCGGGCGGACTGCTCGTACAGGAAAAGGACAGATCGCTGTACTCTGAAGAGGTAAAGACGGTCACGGAGAAAGCTCCGACGAGCGATCAGCTCGCACAGCTTGAATTCGCTTACAAAGTGGTCAAGCACACCAAGTCCAACGCGATAGTGATCGCCAAGGATTTCATGGCGATAGGCGTGGGCGCGGGACAGACCAACCGCATATGGGCGGCACAGCAGGCGATAGACCATGCGCGCGGAGCGGGCAACGACCCTGCGGGAGCGGTGCTTGCGTCCGACGCGTTCTTCCCCTTCGACGACTGCGTGGAGGCGGCGGCCGCGGCGGGTATCACCGCGATCGTACAGCCGGGCGGAAGCATACGCGACGGAGATTCGATAGCTAAGTGCAACGAAAAGGGCGTAGCTATGATATTCGTCGGACAAAGACATTTCAAACACTGACGACAGTGGCTGCCGCGCCGCAGTAAAAAGCGGCGCGGCACGCTTTATATTTTACGAAAAATAAGGAACGCACGATGAAAAAGAACGTACTTATAGTGGGAGGCGGCGGCAGAGAGCACGCGATAGCGTATGCGCTCGCAAAATCGCCCGAAGTGGGAAAACTGTACTGCGTGCCGGGCAACGCCGGCATAGCATCCCTTGCCGAGTGCCACGGCGAGATCAAGGCGACGGATATTGACGGCGTCATCGGTTTCGTACGCTCGCACCCCGACATATACATGACGGTAGTCGCCCCCGACGATCCTCTCGCCGCGGGAATGGTGGACAGGCTGGAAAAAGAGGGCATGCGCGCGTTCGGACCCCGCGCGGCGGCGGCGCGCCTTGAAGCGAGCAAGTCCTTTGCCAAGGACTTCATGAAAAAGTACAACATCCCGACGGCGGAATACGAGACCTTTTCCGATTACGCCGCGGCGGAAGAGTACCTCGGCAAATGCGGTTACCCCGTAGTGGTCAAGGCGGACGGCCTTGCGCTCGGTAAAGGCGTTCTCATCTGCGAGGACAGGGCGGCTGCGGAAGCGGCTCTTAAAGAGATCATGCTGGACAAGGCATTCGGCAGCGCGGGAAACACCGTAGTCATCGAAAGGTTTTTGCGCGGATTCGAGTGCTCCGCACTCGCTTTCTGCGACGGCAAGGTGATAGTGCCGATGACGACGAGCCAGGATCACAAGCGCGCTCTCGACGGCAACAAGGGTCTCAACACGGGCGGCATGGGCACGTTCTCGCCCTCTTACAGAGTAACGCCCGAGACGGAAAAGCGCATATACGACGAGGTGCTGCTCCCGACGCTTAACGGCCTCATAGCGGAGGGGATAGAGTTCAAGGGCGTATTGTACGCGGGGCTCATGATAGACGGCGACGACATACGCGTTCTCGAATACAACGCGCGTTTCGGCGATCCCGAAACGCAGGTCATTCTGCCCAGACTCGCCACCGATCTTTTCGACATATTCGAGGCGTGCATAGACGGCACGCTTTCTGACGTCAGGATAGAGTGGAGCGCGGGAAGCGCGGTGTGCGTGGTGCTCGCGTCGGGCGGCTATCCCGAAAAGTACGAAAAGGGCAAGAAGATAACGTTCGGCAAGCTTGACGACGACGTCATCGTCTTCCATGCGGGAACGGCGTTCGACAAGGACGGCAACTACATAACGAACGGAGGACGCGTTCTCGGCGTGACCGCTCTCGCTCCCACTCTGAAAGAGGCGAGGGACAAGGCATACGATAGCGCAAGAAGGATAACTTTCGATAAAGTGCATTTCCGCACGGACATACTCAAAGAACTCGGCTGAGGAGCGCGTCTATGATAAGAAGACTGTTTGTCGAAAAGAAGGACGGATACGACACCGTCCGCCGCCGCAAGCTGGCGGAGATAGAGAATGCCTTTTCCGCGGATCTCGAAATGCGTATGCTGCTGCGCTACGACATTGAGGGACTTTCCGACAGTGACTACGAAATGGCAAAGGCGACCATATTTTCCGAGCCGCCCGTGGACAACGTGTATGAGGAGTCCGTGGATCTTTCGGGCGCGGATGTCATCGGCGTGGAACTTCTGCCCGGTCAGTACGACCAGCGCGCGGACAGCGCGGCACAGTGCGTGCAGCTGCTTACGCGCGGCGCGCGCCCGCTGATAAAGACGGCTACGATATACGCATTCAAGGGTGCGGACAAGGCTCTCGTCGAAAAGCTGAAAAAGTACCTCGTAAACCCCGTCGAGTCGCGGCTCTGCTCGTTTGAAAAGCCGGATACCCTGGACACGGCATACGAGGAAGCGGCTCCCGTCCCCGAAGTCAAGGGCTTTACCGCAATGGACGAGGACGCGCTCGCATCGTACCACGCGCACATGGGCTTTGCCATGAGCCTTGCGGATCTCGCGTTCGTGCGCGACTACTTCCGCGGCGAAAAGCGCGAGCCTACCGAAACGGAACTCAAAGTCATAGACACCTATTGGTCCGATCACTGCCGTCACACCACGTTCGGAACGCGTCTGACGGAGATAGACGCGGATACGGATATACCCGAACTTAAAAGCGCCCTCGGCGAATACCTTTCGGTGAGAGAGGATTTTATAAAGGGCAGGGCGGACAAGAAGTATCCGACGCTCATGGACATGGCGACGATAGGCGCGAAAGTGCTGAAAAAACAGGGCAGACTCTCCGACCTCGACGAGAGCGAGGAGATAAACGCCTGCTCGATAAAGGTAAAGGCGGACGTCGGCGGCAAGCAGGAAGATTGGCTCGTGATGTTCAAGAACGAAACGCACAACCACCCGACGGAGATAGAACCGTTCGGCGGCGCGGCGACATGCCTCGGCGGCGCGATCCGCGATCCGCTTTCGGGCAGGGTATACGTATACCAGTCCATGCGCGTTACGGGTGCGGCTGACATAAACGAGCCGCTTTCGGCGACGCTCGAAGGAAAGCTCCCTCAGCGCACCATATCCACGACCGCGGCGGCGGGTTTCTCGTCATACGGCAACCAGATAGGTCTTGCGACGGGAAAGGTATGCGAGCTTTACGACGAGGGCTACAAGGCGAAACGCCTTGAAACGGGATTCGTCGTGGGTGCGGCGCCCGCGTATAACGTGGTGCGCAGCCGCCCCGAGCCGGGCGACGCGGTTCTGCTCATAGGCGGCGAAACGGGACGCGACGGCTGCGGCGGCGCGACGGGTTCGAGCAAGGCGCACAACGTGCACAGCCTCGACTCGTGCGGAGCGGAGGTGCAGAAGGGCAACCCGCTCACCGAGCGCAAGATACAGCGGCTTTTCCGCAACCCCGAGGTGACGCGTCTTATAAAGCGTTGCAACGACTTCGGCGCGGGCGGCGTGTCCGTTGCCGTGGGCGAGCTTGCGGACGGACTGGACATAGATCTCGACGCGGTACCCAAGAAATATCAGGGACTTAACTCCACGGAGCTTGCGATAAGCGAATCGCAGGAGCGCATGGCGGTTGTGGTTTCGGCGTCCGACGCCGAAAGGATGAAAGCGCTTTGCGCGGAGGAAAACCTCAACGCGACTGTGCTTGCGACGGTGACGGACACGGGCAGGATGCGCATGACGCACAAGGGCAGGACGGTAGTGGACATTTCCCGCGAGTTCCTCAACACCAACGGCGTTGCGCAGGAGCACAAGGCGGTCATGCGCGACCATTCCTCCGACTACTTCCGTCGCCGCGTAAAGGGCGGCGAGGGCGAGGGTCTTGCCGCGCTCAAAGGCGCGCTGTCGTCGTACAACGTCTGCTCGCAGAAAGGTCTGGGCGAGATGTTCGACTCGACGATAGGCGCGGCGTCCGTATATATGCCGTTCGGCGGCAAAAACAAACTCACGCCTCCTCCCGCAATGGCGGCACTGCTTCCCGTCGGCACGACAACGACGACGGCGACGGTATCCGCTTTCGCGTGCTATCCCGAACTTCTTTCGGACAGCCGCTTTATCGGCGCGGCGTATTCCGTTCTCATGAGCGTCATGAAAGTGGCGGCGACGGGCGCGGACTGGAAGCGGGTAAGGCTCACTTTGCAGGAGTTCTTCGAACGGCTGGGCGGCGATCCCGTCCGTTGGGGAAGACCCGCATCCGCACTTCTCGGCGCGCTGTGGGCACAGCTCCGCCTCGGACTGGGCGCGATAGGCGGCAAGGACTCTATGAGCGGCTCGTTCGAGAAGCTCGACGTTCCTCCCACGCTGATATCCTTCGCGCTTGCGCCGACGGATGCGCGCTCGCTCATAACAAACGTGCTCAAAGCGGATAAAAAGGTGAATATAGTGCGTCTCAGACGCTCGCCCGACGGAATGCCCGACTTCGATTTCGCGGCAAAATTGATGACGACGTTGCATGACGAAATAGCCGCCGGTAACGTGGATTTCTGCCAGATAGCGGACAACGGCGGCGACGCGGCGGCGATAGCGATCTCCTGCATGGGCGAAGGAACGGGCTTTACGTTCGCATCCCCGCTGTCCGGGCGCGACCTCGTGAACGCTCAGGGCGACGTGTTCGTTTCGGGCAGGGATCTTTCGGCGTTCGACGCTCTCGGCGGGGAGTATTACGGCTCATCGACCGCGGACGGCAGGTTCGTCAGCGGCGGCGAAAGCGTCGGCGTAGACGAGCTTATAAAGGCGTATACGCATACGTTCGAGCGCGTCTATCCCACGTCGTCTCCCGCATCGGGCGAAGCCCCCGTGCTGTCCTATAAGGATCGCTCCGCGCTTACTGTGCGCGTTAAGCGCGCGCGCCCGCGCGTGTTCATCCCCGTATTCCCGGGAACGAACTGCGAGTACGACACTGCACGTGCGTTCGAGAGAGCGGGAGCGGAAGCGGACGTGTTCGTAGTGCGTAACCGCACGTCGGCGGAGATAGAATACAGCGTTTCTGAGATAGTAAAGCGCATACGCGAATGCAACATACTCATGTTCCCGGGCGGATTTTCGGGCGGCGACGAGCCGGACGGATCGGGCAAATTCATAGCCACGACATTCCGCAACCCGCGCATTGCGGATGCGGTCGAAGAACTGCTTTCCGTGGGCGACGGTCTTATACTCGGCATATGCAACGGTTTTCAGGCGCTTGTCAAAACAGGACTTCTCCCGGGCGGAAAGATAAGCGTGCAGAACGCTTGCAGCCCGACGCTCACTTTCAACAACATCGCCCGCCACGTTTCGCAGATAGTGAACGTGCGCGTCGCGTCCGTAAAATCGCCGTGGCTGAGCGCGGTGAACGTCGGCGACGTGTTCGGCGTGGCGGTATCGCACGGCGAGGGGCGTTTCGTCGCTCCCGAAGCGAGCCTAAAACGCATGGCGGAAGAGGGCATGATAGCGACTCAGTACTGCGACGACGACGGAGTGCCCACCATGCTTTCGCCGTTCAACCCCAACGGTTCGATGTTTGCGACGGAGGGCATAACGAGCGAGGACGGCCGCATATTCGGTAAAATGGGTCACTCGGAGCGCATAGGCGACAATCTTTACAAGAACATACCCGCGCGGTTCGACATGAAAATATTCGAATCGGGCGTGAAGTATTTCAAGTGACGACAGGAATATAAGGAGAGGTAATGAAACTGGGTGTGGTAGGATTGCCCAACGTCGGCAAATCCACTCTGTTCAACGCGATAACGGACGCGGGCGCGGAGGCGCGCAACTATCCGTTCTGCACGATAGAGCCCAACGTGGGCGTAGTCGCCGTGCCTGACGAGCGGCTGGAAGTGCTGGGAAAGATGTATAATACCCGCAAGATAACGCACGCCATAGTGGAGTTCGTGGATATTGCGGGACTTGTCAAGGGCGCGAGCCGAGGCGAGGGACTGGGAAACAAATTCCTCTCCCATATCCGCGAAGTGGACGCGATAGTCCACGTCGTGCGTTGCTTCCGCGATCCCGACATAATACACGTCGACGGTAGCGTGGATCCCGTGCGCGATATCGAGACCATAAACACCGAGCTTGTGCTCGCGGACCTCGAAAGCGTGGAAAAGCGTCTTTCGCGCGCCGAACACCTCGTCCGCACGGGCGAAAAGCGGTATGCGGAGGAGTACGCGCTGCTTAAAAAACTGGAAGCGTGCTTAAACGAGGGCAAGTGTCTGCGTACGCTCAGTCTGACCGAGGACGAAAAAACGCTTACGGACTCATACTTCCTTCTCACGGGTAAGCCCGTAATCTACTGCGCCAACATTGACGAGGGGGACATAGGCAAAGCCAATCCTCTCTCCGAACAGGTAGCTCGATATGCGGCGGCGGAGGGCGCGGAATTCATCGAGATAAGCGCGCAGGTGGAGTCTGAGATAGCCGCTCTTCCCGCAGACGAGCGCGCGGAATACATCGAAGGTCTGGGACTGGGCGCGAGCGGACTGGACAGAATGATAACCAAATGTTATTCTCTTCTCGGGCTCATATCCTACCTGACCGCGGGCGAAAAGGAAGTGCGCGCATGGACTATACTGCGCGGCACGAAAGCTCCGCAGGCGGCGGGCAAGATACACACGGACTTCGAAAAGGGTTTCATACGCGCCGAAGTGGTATCTTACGACGACATAGTCGCATGCGGCGGGTATAACCAGGCAAAGGAAAAGGGGCTTGTCAGGAGCGAGGGCAAGGACTACGTCGTAAAGGACGGCGACGTCATACTCTTCCGCTTCAATGTGTGACCGCGCGGCAGGGTGACCGCGTAAGCTGACGCGATGCATGGATAAGTGCGGTGACCGTGCGCGTTTCGGCGGAAACGGTGCGCCGAGTCAATGCGGTTTGCGATAAAAGGTAAATGCATATTTTGTAGCGCAGTGTCGGCATAATCGCCGACACTGCGCGTTTTTTGTGCCACGCGGCGCAGATATTGTTCTATTTTTTGCAATTTTCTTGACAAAGTGATAATAATTTGCTACACTTGGGGCGACGATGCGGAAGGGGCGTCGCGGTGGGGAAATGATGACAGGAATTTACCGAAAGGAGAAAGACTTATGCCGATCTTATCTGTTGTTTATGACCTGACCGACTATACCGCGGTAATGGCGGTATGTATCGTTCTTACGGTCGTTTTGGCGGGCATAATCGTCGCAATGGCGGTTTTGAATTATGTCAGATCGGGCGCGCGGCAGTCGGAAACGCCTGCGGGCGGCGACGAAGCGGACGAAGAGGATGAGGGCGAGACCGCCGCATCCGTGACGCCGGCTGTGGACAGATCGCTTCTGCCCGCGTTTTTCGATACTCTCTGTGAGGGCATGTCCGCAGAAAGCAGAGAAAAATTCGCAACGCTGATAACGAGCGGCGAAACGCAGAAATTGCGTTACCGCACGCCGCTCACTTCGTACGAGACGGAAAAGGATTTCTTGAAAGATACCTTTCTGTCTTTTTCCGTACTTGGCGGAGAGCTTCCCACGGACGCGGCGGAAACGCTTTTTCCCAAGTACGTCGGAATGCTCAAAAGCGCGGCGGCGATAACGCGCATCAACAACAAGATGGTGCGTTTTTACTTTGCCCGCAGGACGAAGGAAGCGGATGCTCTCGACAAGTGCGTGAAGCTGTGCAAAAAGGACATAGCTTTCAATTTCAACAAGTTCGACGCTCCGGGGCGTAAAATACCTTCGCTTAAACGTCTTATTCTGATATACACTGCGCAGAAGAAGTACGCCGAGGCGCTCAATCTGTGCGACGAGGCGATCTCGCGCGAAGTTCTCGAACGCAAGGACGAGGGCTATGAGGATCGCAAGGCGCGTCTTCTCGGCAAAAAGCGCAGAGAGGACGAAAAGGCGGCTGAAAAGGCTGCCCGCGAGGCGGCTCGTGCGGAAGCGCGCGAAGAGGCCAAGCGCAGAAGAGCGGCGGCTCGCGCCGCGGCGAGAGAGGAAGAGAAAAAGCGGAGAGCGCAGGAGCGCGAAGCGCAGAAGGTAAACGGCGGGGAAAGTGATAACGGAGGTGCAGTATGAACAGGAAAGCTAAACTTGCGGCAGGAATCGTTATCGCTGCCGTAATACTCGTGCTCGGCATAACGCTGGGCGTGACCGTGTCTCTGTCCAAGGCGGACGCACAGCCCATCATCGTCACCGACGAGCAGTCTCTCGTAGAGGCGTTTTCCGCTCGGCGCGACAAGACCATAGTTCTCGGTTGCGATATCACGGTAAGCGGCGATCTCGAACTCGCTCACATGAACGACTTTGACCTTTACGGCAGTACGCTTACCGTAAACGGCGATATCAGAATAGGCGATGACGCCGACGACGGCGAGTACTTTTTCGGCGGCGACGGCGATACGGAAGACGGCATGGACGAGGGCACGATAGTCGCGGAGAACATAACAGTGAACGCGCCCAATGCGCACATAGAGTGGTACGAGCGCGTATCGGCGAAAAAGCTGGACGTTAAGACGGCGAGTAACTCGTTCGTTTTTAACGGCACTTTCGTATCCTCCGACGGCAGACCCGCATCCGACGCGGATATAACGCTTTCGGGCGGCAAGCTCATAGTGGGCAGTGCGGCGAGCAACGTCACTTACAGAGTGAGCATACCCGCTACCGCCGACGGCGCGAGCGTGGTGAGCGTGTATAACGAAACGACGGGCGAGAACGTGGTCGTGGATATAGTGACGGCTAAGTCCGTTACCGTGGGCGGCAGCGTCAAAGTGACTGCGGAAGCGGGTGCGACGGACGTTACCGTAAGCACGGCAGAGAACGCCGACGTAGTCATCGGCGGCGGCACGTTCGCGGGCGTGGACGGCTCTGCGTCCAGCGTGACGGTAAACGCGGGCGCGACGGTAAGCGGCAACGTGGTCGTGAGCGGCAACGTGACCGTAAACGGCAGCGTCACGGGCGAAGTACAGAAGGTGATTGAATTGCGTACCGCGGCTGATTTCTTTGCGCTTGACGACAATTCGGAAGCGGTCGCGGAAGGTAAGAAGTACTACGTCCGCATGATGAACGATATAGACCTGCGTGACGGCAACGATTATACCTGGCCGAAAAATTATGACGGCAATACGGTCGCCGTGCTCCGTTTCTCGGGCGTATTTGACGGCAACGGATATACTCTTACCGCAAGAAACGATATTCAGGGCTTGTTTGCGTATGCGTTCGGAAACGTTACGTTCAAAGATCTTATGGTGGAATTCGATAAAATAGAAATGACCCGCGTTGTCTACTATTCCGAATACGGAGTAAAGGAAGTGAGTAACTCGCACTACGTACCGCAAAGCGAGTCGGTAAGGCTTACCTTCGATAACGTGGACTATGTCGCATCTGCCGAAGCGGGAGAAAACTATTATTACGATATAGGAAGCAATCAGAACGACGCTCTTTATTACCGTTCCAACTGTACCAAAATGGCGGCATATGTGAACGGACAGGATAAAACCGCATATTCCGACTCCGCATATACGGAAGACGGAACCATGCTCGATTTCGGTATAATACTTAAAGATTGCGACGTAAGTGCAAACTTTACGGGAGGCAATACCGCGGGCGGAGCTTCCGGTGCGGCTATATTCCTTGCCGGACAGACGTACGGCACGCTTGTGGACATATCGGACTGCTCTTATTCCGGAACGTTCACGGGTACGAAAGTGAGCCTTATATTCGCAAACGGTAGCGGAACGGCCGACTATTTCGGATCGGACGGTAACTTTACCGACGCTGACACGGGTTACGGAAAATGCCGTATAAGCATAAGCGGAGTGGAGCTCAAAGGCATTATCACGGCACTGTCCGATATGTCCTCTCTGACTTTCAGTAACAGGCGCGTTATCAGTAACGGCGAGCTCGTGGAGAGTAACGGCATAACGGAAGGAGAAATAACTAATCTCGGCGGCGATACCGGAATAGGCGTTTCTTTGGATGACAGCGGATATTACAAAGTCGATCCTGCCCAAAGCACATCCGCGGATGAGTATTTCCTGCAACTTTCTCTCGGCGAGGTGTATTGGTACGATACACCGGGAGACGACAATTACGAGCATTATACGGGCGTTACGTCCGATCAGCTCATAACGATAAACGTGACCGAGTTTGTCGGTAACGGCGGCTTAACGGATATCAAAAAGGTGACCCCCATATCGCTCGCGCAGGCTACCGAAGGAAAGACGTTCAGTAGCGATAACGGCGGCAATAAGCAGATTCCGACGAAAGTATTCGATGAGGAGACTCTGAACGGGCTCGTCTGGCGCGAGGGTACGGAGAATTCCAAAGAAAATTACAGATACGCTTTCGTTAATTACGACGGCATCGATTATATAGTTATAGACTTTGAATCTACG
>DXHT01000029.1 GCA_019113265.1 Bacillota bacterium
GCGCTCGTAAAGGGCGGACTGCCCGTGGCGGAGATAACGTTCCGCACGGCATGCGCTCCCTATGCGATAAAGCTCGCATGCGAAAAATTCCCCGAAATGCTCGCCGGCGCGGGCACGGTCATAAACGCCGAGCAGTGCGAAAAGGCGATAGAGTGCGGCGCGAAGTTCATAGTTTCCCCCGGTCTGTCCGAGGAAGTTGCCGCGGTCTGCCGCAAGCACGACGTTCCGTACTACCCCGGCATAGTCACCCCGTCGGAGATCATGAAGGCGATCTCGTTGGGGCTTACCGATCTTAAATTTTTCCCCGCATCCAATTACGGCGGACTGAAAACGATAAAGGCGCTCGCTCCCGTGTTCCCGCAGGTGCGTTTCATGCCCACGGGCGGTGTGAGCGAGGAAAACGTGCTCGAATACCTCGGTTATGAGAGGATATTCGCTGCGGGCGGCAGCTGGATGGTAAAGGGAACGCCCGAGGAAATAGAGGCGAAGACGCGCAGCGCGGTAGCGCTCATCCGCGGCGGCAAGTGAGCCAAACGGCTAACGGAGGAAAATAAAATGAAGGCAATAACTTTCGGCGAACTCATGCTCAGGCTTGCTCCTGAGGGATATTACAGATTCGTCCAGGCGGACAGACTGGGCGCGACCTACGGCGGCGGCGAGGCGAATGTCGCGGTATCGCTCGCCAACTTCGGCACGGACGTCGGTTTCGTGTCCAAACTACCCGAAAACGAAATAGGTCAGGCGGCGGTAAACTCTCTGCGCAGGTTCGGCGTGGACACGTCGGGCATAGCGCGCGGCGGCAACAGAATAGGTATATACTACCTCGAAAAGGGCGCGAGCCAGCGTCCGAGCAAGGTCATATACGACAGAGCGGGCTCGTCGTTCGCAATGTCGGGCAAGGAGGATTACGACTGGGATAAACTCCTCGACGGCGTGACCTGGTTCCACTTCACGGGGATAACCCCCGCGCTCGGCGACAATCTTGCGGACGTGCTTCTCGACGTTCTCCCCACCATGAAAAAGCGCGGGATAACGGTGTCGTGCGACCTCAACTACCGCAAAAAGCTGTGGACGCGCGACAAGGCGCGCGAGGTAATGACCAAACTCATGCCGTATGTGGACGTTTGCATATCCAACGAAGAGGACGCTTACGACGTGTTCGGCATCAAGGCGGGCGGAACGGACGTTACGAAGGGCAATCTCGATAAAGAGAGCTACAAGTCCGTTGCCAAGCAGCTCGCCGACAAGTTCGGCTTCTCATACGTCGCCATAACGCTGAGAACGTCCATATCCGCAAACGACAACAAGTGGGCGGGTATGCTGTACGACGGCAAGGAGTACAACCTCTCCAAGGAATACCTCATCCACATCGTCGACCGCGTAGGCGGCGGCGACAGCTTCGGCGGCGGTCTTATCTATGCGCTCATGCACGGTTACGACAGCAAGAGCGCGATAGAGTTCGCGGTTGCCGCGAGCTGCCTGAAACACTCCGTGGAGGGCGACTACAACATGGTCACCGTTTCCGAAGTGAACGCCCTTGCGGGCGGCGACGGCAGCGGACGCGTTCAGAGATAACTCCGCTTACCCGAAAGAGGGGAGAGACAGAGCCGCGCGAGCGGCATAAAACTCTGCCCACATAAAAACGCTTCATCATCTCCGGGCCCGCCGTGCGGCGGCAATAGCGCGACATAAGCGCGGCGGGTTCTCCTTTTTTGCACGGGAAGACCGTATCGTAAGGCAATGCCTGCGGTGCGGTTTTTCCTTGTGCCGAAGAGGCTTTTGAGGGCGCACCGCGCTTTACCCGCCCATAGCGGACGCATGAAGTTATCGTTTGTCGCCGCATACCACCATTGCCTGCGACGGGTTTTATTATCGCCGCCCGCGCCTTTTGCAAGTATACGCCCGCCCGATTTTGCCGTCGCCGCCCGAAAGCTGCCGTTTGCGCGCATAGCGCTTTTTTGCGGCTATTCGGCGACCGTCGGGCAATACGCGTAAACCGATTTTAAGTCCGTATGTTTTTGTCCGATACCGCTACCGCGCCGTAAGTCGTAATTTCTCCGTGCCGCGTAAAACGGGAAGCGATGGGACGTGCTTATCCCGCAAGGCAACGCCGTGCGCGCTACCGCGTCTGCGCTTTTTATGCCTGCGCCGCGTCTGAATGTATGTCCGCTTTTGCCGCAAGGCATTGCCGCGCTTTTACTTTGAAAGCGTTTTACTTAAAAAGGCGGGTAGGGGCAAACGAAAGCCCCGCGCTTCGGGGTCTGCCGAAGCGCGGGGCTCTCGTTTTAGGGTTACGACTTCTATGGAGGTATAAGCCGTTTCACAGTCCGTTTATCACTTCTCCCAGCTTGCGTTCACGCTCTTGCCGTGCATTCTGTAAGCGGGATCGGGGGAGCTCACTTTACGGATGACGGAAGTATCCGTAAGCTCTCCGCATTTAGCTTCGAGTTTGTTCTCCTCTTCGAGGGGAACGACGAACTCGAATTTATACTTGCCGCTGACCTTGCCGACGAGCTTTCCGTTATTGTACAGCTCCACGGCGGTAGCGGTGGAGGAATACACCTTGACGTTCGCGGCACTTCCGCAACGGTTTACGAAACGCTTTCCGCAGAGGTGTATGAAAGGCTCCTTTGACCAGTGCGCCTTATAGAGATAGAACGCGTCCTTTTTGGTCTTGCGGTCGAAGGTGACGAGTCCCTTGTGATTCATTCCGGGTTCGCCGCCCTGATTGCGCGCGTCTGCGGCAAAGTCGAACATATTCCACAGGTGAGTTGCCCAAAGGTAAGGGCGCGCCTCTATGATGTCGAGGTACTTTTCGTGGAAAATGCACTGGAATTCCTCGGTATTGTCCATTCTGCGCGGCTTTTCGCTGTGCAGGTTGGGCATCGCTTCCGCGCCGTATTCGGACAGTCCGAGCGGAGTGTTCGGGTGCGCCTTGCGGAATCTGTCCAGCTTGACTCCCGCGAGCTTGAAGAAGGGGAGATACCAGCCGTGGTAGAGGTTATAGGACACGACGTCCGTCACATAGTTGAGTTTGTTGCGCACGCGGGTGACGATGTAGTCCGCAATGACGGTCTTTCTCGTCGGGTCATAGGAGTGGCAGAACTCGTTGAGCTTTTTGTGGCAGTCCAGTCTGTCGGGACCCGCGCCGTTTATCGTTATTTCGTTTGAAAGTCCCCAGACGACTATGGACGGGTGATTGTACTGCTGAGTGATGAGTTCTTTCATCTGACTCATCGCGTTGGGGCTCGCGCCGTCCATGTGGCGGGATATGTACGGTATTTCCGCCCAGACGACCATGCCCGCTTTGTCGCAGAGGTCATAGAAGTAATCGTCGTGCTGATAGTGGGCGAGACGTATGGTAGTCGCGCCGACGTCGCAGATGAGAGCCATATCCTCTTCGTGCATTTCGCGGGTGAGCGCGTTGCCTATGCGCGGTCTGTCCTGATGACGGCACACGCCGCGCAGCGGATACGGCTTGCCGTTTAAGATGAAGCCCTTGTCGGGATCTATCTCGAACGAGCGGAAACCTATGTTTGCGGAAACCTCGTCCACGACCTTGCCGCCGACGGAAAGCTCCGCTTTTACCGTATACATATACGGATCTATGCGGCCGTTCCAGAGCCTGACGCCTGTTACCGTAAGCTCTTCGCCGTTCGCGCCGCTTGCCACGACCTTGCCGCCGTCGTCATAAACGGTCACTTTAACGTCGCCCTTTCCCGTGACGAACGCCTCCGTCGTCACTTTTCCGTCCTTGCCGCTCACGACGGGGGTGACCTTTATGCCGGGGCCGCCGAACCAGTCGAGATCGAAGTGATTCTTGTTTACGACGATGAGGGAAACGTCGCGGTAAATACCGCCGTAGAATGTAAAGTCCGCTTTCTGAGGATACACCGTCTCGTTCTTGCGGTTATCGGCGAGAACGACGAGCTCGTTGTCCTCCTTCATCAGATCGGTAACGCGCACGCGGAACTTGGAGTAGCCGCCGTGATGCTCGCACACTTTCTTGCCGTTAAAGGACACCGTGCAGGAGGAGTTTACGCCCTTGAATTCGAGGTATGCGTCGTCCTCGTCCGTCATGATGTCGGGACGCGCCACTTTGCGCGCATAAGAGCAGACAAGACGCTTATAGTCGTTGCCGCCGTCCTGCCCGTCGATGCCGTTCCAGGTATGGGGCACGTCCACCTGTGACGAAACGCCCTCCTTGGTAAATGTCCAGCCTTTGTTTAGATTGATAAAAGTTCTCATTTCGATCCCCTTTTTTGCTTTTTTATATATTATAGCACGTTTTTTCGCCGCAATCAATTGCATTTTTTGATGAAAATCTTTGCAATTTTTACACAAACGCGCCTTAATGCGCGAAACAGCCGCGTTGTCGGAAAGCGGGATATGCTCTAATCTAAAAAAGGTGCGCGCTCTGCGGCGAAAAAAATAAAGCGCGATGGCGATACATATTTAATATACTTTTAAGTAAACGGCTTTATCATAACTCATGTAAAGCGGTTGCGAGAGCGATCGGTTTACCGTAAATCAGCCGTATCATCCATCCTCAAGGGGGTCCTGCGTTAAAGTGTCCGAAAGGCCTGCAGGACTCTTTTTTTCATTTTAACGGCAGTTTAATTTAACGGGACTATATTGAGTTTACAAAACGATAAAAGAGTGATATAATCGTTTAAGGAGAATAACGATGAGAGTATTGATAGTCGAAGATTCGGTAAGCCTTACCGACGCGCTCGAAAGCGTGCTCAAAAGGGAAAAGTTCACCGTGGAAGTCGCGCACGACGGGGAAGAGGGCGTCGCGTATGCCGAAACGGGCGTGTACGACGTTATCCTTATGGACGTTATGATGCCCGTAAAAAGCGGCATAGAGGCGACGCGCGAACTGCGTGCGAAAAAAGTGAATACGCCCATAATAATGCTGACCGCGCTAAGTGAAGAGAGCGACAAGATCGCGGGACTCGACTGCGGAGCGGACGACTATATCACAAAGCCTTTCTCCATGTCCGAACTGCTTGCGCGTATCCGCGCGGTCACCCGCCGCAAAGGGGACATAATCCCCGAAGACGGACTGAGTTACGGCGGCGTGACGCTCAACCTGTATACCTACATGCTGTCGTCGGGCGAAAAGCAGATAAAACTCAGCAAGAAAGAGGCGGAGATAGTGCGATACTTTTTTGAAAAGCCCTCTTTTGTCGCTCAGCGCGACCAGCTCATAAGCAAGGTGTGGGGCTTTGACAGCGAGTTCGAGTCCAACAACCTCGAAGTGTTCATATCCTTCCTCCGCAAAAAGTTGCGTTTTCTCGACGCGCGTTTTACGATAGTGCCTGTGCGCGGAGTGGGTTACAGGCTCAGCGATCCCAAGGAGGGGTAAAGCGCATTGCGTGGAATGAGGACGGATACACAAAAAAGAAACGGCGAGAAGCGGCTGTCGCCCGCGGCGAAACTCTTCCGCAAAATGCAGACGCGATTCACCGTACTCGTCGCCGTTATCTGCTTTGTGCTCGTATCGGTCTCTTTCGTTGCGATGTCCGTAATAAACACCATAGTCATGGACTCGTCCGTAAGAAGTCTCATGACGGAAGCGATGCGCTTTGCCGAGGAGATATACTTTGACAATAGCGTTACCGACGGCGCGCCCTCAAACGGTCAGGGCGATCAGCAGACGACGAACGGTCCCCGTCCCGACTGCCTCGTTGTTATAGAGCATAACGGCGATTACGAGCTTATAGGATCCCTCGGCAGCGAAATAACGCTTACCGCGGGCGATATAACATACCTTATGGCGACGGCTATGGGCGGTGCGGATTCGACGCGCCTGGGAGACCTTCGCGTGCGCATAGCCGTGGACGTGGACACGGGCGCGCGCGGTTACAGCTTATACGCCTTTTACGATTTTACGGACAGATATTCCATATACGTATCGCAGACGCTGGGCATGATGTTCTCGTTCATCGGTCTTGCGTGTATACTCACGCTGTTCTCGTATATGATGTCGGGAGTCATGCTCTCTCCCGCGCGCGACGCGCTCGTGCGGCAGAAAGAGCTTGTCGCCAACGCGAGCCACGAGCTTAAAACGCCCGTCACCATAATAAACGCCAATCTTGACGTCATAAAGAACGCTCCCGCAGGCGCGGACAACGACAAGTGGATAGCCAATATAGAGGCGCAGACAAAGCGCATGAACAGCCTTATAATCGAAATGCTGGAAATGAGCAGTTTCGAGTCGAGCGCGTACAACGCGGAGATAAAGGAGTTCGATCTCGGCGAGATGACGGAGGGCTACTGCTTGTCGTTTGAGGCGACGTGCTACGAAAAGGGCATAAGCATGTCCTACGAGAGCGAGGGCGGTACCGTCGTGCGGTCGGACGAAAAGGGCTGGTCCAAACTCATTTCCATTCTCCTCGACAACGCGGTGAAATACTCCCCGCAGAACGGCAGAATAGAGGTGAGGATAGTCCGCAAAAAAAAGCACGTCTACCTTTACGTCGCAAACGACGGCGAGATCCCGCGCGACAGACTGGATAAGATATTCGACAGATTTTACAAGGCGGGAGAAAATTCAAACAGTTTCGGACTGGGGCTTGCGATGGCAAAGGTCATAACCGCAGGCATGAACGGCAGCATAAGTTGCTCAAGCTCGGACGGGCGCACCGTATTTACCGTATGCGTGCCGATAAGAGAGATAAGGGAACAGGGCAAGGAAAACAAGGAAAGGGAGTAGTATATGAAGGACGGAATTTACGGCAGCATAAGCGAACTTATAGGCGGCACGCCTTTGCTCGAACTTGGCGGATACGCCGGGAAGATCGGAGCGTGCGCCCGCATACTCGTCAAGCTCGAAAACCGCAACCCCGCAGGCAGTATAAAGGACCGCGTCGCGCTCAATATGCTTAACGAAGCGGAGCGTAGCGGCAGGATAGGCAAAAATACCGTCATCATAGAGCCTACGAGCGGCAACACGGGCATAGGGCTTGCCGCGCTTTGCGCCGTTCGCGGCTACCGACTGATAATAGTCATGCCCGACAGCATGAGCATGGAACGCCGCAAACTGATGACTGCTTACGGCGCGGAGCTTATCCTCACTCCCGGCGCGCTCGGCATGGCGGGAGCGGTGCGCGAGGCGGAGCGTATCGCCTCCGAAAACAAGGACAGCTTTATAGCGGGTCAGTTCGTCAATCCCGCCAATCCCGCCGCCCACTATAAGACGACGGGTCCCGAGATATATTCCGCCGTGGGAGACGGGCTCGGTGCGTTCGTTGCGGGAGCGGGCACGGGCGGCACGGTCACGGGCGTGGGCAGATACATGAAAGAGCATTGCCCGTCCGCCCTGATAGTCGCGGCAGAACCCGCCGAAAGCGCGGTGCTTTCGGGCGGCAAAGCGGGCGCGCACGGCATACAGGGCATAGGCGCGGGATTCGTTCCGGAAGTCTACGACGCGTCCGTCGTGGACGAAGTGCTGACCGTTCCCACTGAGGTCGCCGCGGAAACGGCGCGCACGGTAGCTCGCACGGACGGACTTCTCGCGGGTTTCAGCGGCGGCTGCAACATATATGCGGCGGGTCTTATCGCGCGCCGCCCCTCGCTTGCGGGCAAGTGCGTCGTTACGGTCCTTCCCGACAGCGGAGATCGCTATCTGTCCACCGACCTGTTCTGACGGTCGGATAAAAGCCGCGGTTGCGTTTGTGCGCTTAGCGAAAAAAGGCGATCGGGCGGCTTGCAGCAGCGGGATTTTCAAGCAAAAGCCGCATGAGTCTTTCGCGGCGACTTTGGCGCGAGTGTAATCTAAGAGTCGCATGGCGCGGTATGTCGAAACGGTGCGGCGAGATGTAAAGTACAAAGCGGAGAGAAGTGTAAAATAAACAGCGCGCGAGTTGTAAAGAAAAAGCGGCGCGAACGGCAAAATTAAACTGCGCGCGAACGGCAAAGTAAAACAGCGGGCGGCGAAAGGTCTATCCTTCCGCCGCCCTTATTCCGTTTCCGCTCACGGATTGTTGCCGCCCTTATTCCGTTTTCGCTCGCGGATTGTTGCCGCCCTTTTACGTATTCTCGTTCACGGACTTTTGCCCTTTTCCGTATCCACGGTATGTTCGTTTTCCGTCAGGTTTGTGCATG
The DNA here is from genome assembly GCA_019113265.1 of Bacillota bacterium. GTDB lineage: Bacteria > Bacillota > Clostridia > Christensenellales > Pumilibacteraceae > Protoclostridium. The sequence continues at coordinate 8,113 of DXHT01000029.1, forward strand.
GACGCCGCATTCGCGCCCGCAATGCTCGTTTTCGCGCTCGTTTTTTTGCCGCGCTCGCTTTTTTAAGTCGGACCGCATATAGCCGCCGCGCATCAAAGCTCCTCTATGTCGGCAAGCAGACTGCCGTCGAAAGCGAATACGAACCCTTCCGCCCGCCCCTCGGACGGCGCGAGAAAGTGCGTCGCGCGGATGTCCGAATAAGGGTTGGGCGCAATGTCGGAGTAGGGGGAGAAAAAGTCGGCGAGAGCCTCGTCCGTGACCGACTCGCTCAGCTCCTTTGTCATCATGCCGCGCGCCAAGCCGACGTCGCCCGATTTTACCGCGCGGAAAAACCTCTCCGCCGGGTCAGTAGGCGGATGAGTGACGGGCGTGCGCGGTGAGTAGACATAGTTGTGCCTTTCGTCGAAAGTTATTATGTATCTGTCCGCTCCCGCTTCGAATGAGCGCGCGAGCTCCGCATTGCTCGCCACTTTCCCGCCTATCAGCCGCACGGTATAGGGGAGAAGCATGGCGCGTAAAGGAAGAAGCGTTATGTACAGCGGAGAGGCTGACGGATAGGACAGCGCGGCGGGACGTTCGTTGAATGCGCCGTTTATAAGAGTCACGCACTCGAAATGCGGAACGAAAGCGTACATTATTCTCATATCGTATTATATTATCCTCGATCCGTTCATATGCCCGTGCCGTGCGTTCCCGTTCATATGCATGTGCCGCGTCGCCGTTCATGCGTCCGCGTCGCGTCCGTTCGTTTTTGCGCCGCCATATCGCCGCTTTTCGATTTTTGCTGCCATGCCCCGTTTTGTCTTTTCTCCGCTTTTTCGCCCGTTATATATATAATAAAGACCGCGCGCGTAGGGGAATGCGTGCGGGGGAGCGGCGGGGAAGGCCCGCGTCGACAATATGCGGCATGCCCCGCGCTTTTTTCGTAAATAATTCGGCAAAAATAATTTGAAAATCTTGTGAAATTCGCTTGACGGATATTGACGCGTTTGATACAATATATAAGCTGCATTATAGCGTGCGGCAAAAATCAAGCGAAAAAGCGGAAGAATCCGGAGGTTACCGCAGTGCCGCCGCGGCTTGGGCGGAGCGGAGAACTTCGGAGGACGCGTGAGGGGACGCGATCCCCGTTCGCGGACGGCCTTGTTCGGGCGGCGATGAACCGCCTTTGAATATGCGCGAAAAAAGAAACGCGCGACGGGGTTGTCTTAAAAAGTCAAAAACGGAGGAAACAAACAAAATGCGCAGTAATCAGAAAATTCGGATCAAGTTAAAGGCATACGACCACGAGCTGCTTGACAAAAGCGCTCAGCGTATAGTCGACACCGTAAAGTCCACGGGGACTAAGGTGAGCGGACCCGTACCCCTTCCCACGGACAGGGAAGTGATAACCGTCCTTCGCGCGGTGCACAAAGACAAGGATTCGAGAGATCAGTTCGAGATCAAAACGCACAAGCGACTTATAGACATATACAGTCCGTCGAGCAAAACGGTGGACTCGCTTATGAAGCTGGATCTTCCCGCAGGTGTGGATATCCAGATAAAACTGTAAGCAGGAGAGAAAAAGGAAATGGAAAAAGCTATCTTAGGCAAAAAGGTCGGAATGACTCAGATCTTCTCCGAGAAGGGAGAGGCCGTTCCCGTTACGGTGGTTAAAGCCGGCCCCGTTACGGTGCTTCAAGTCAAGACCATGGAGAAGGACGGTTACGGCGCGGTCAAAGTCGCATTTGAAGACATAGCCGCAAAGCGCGTGAGCAAGCCCGACATGGGACAGTTCAAAAAGGCGGGTTGCTCTCCCAAGAGATACCTCCGCGAACTCAAACTGGACAAGACGGATTACGAACCGGGCAGCGAGATAAAGTGCGACACCTTCGTCGCCGGCGACATGGTAGACGTGACCGGCATCACCAAGGGTCACGGATTCAGCGGCACGATCAAGCGCTGGAACCACCACAGACTTAAAATGACCCACGGCGTAGGCCCCGTGCACAGAGAAGTCGGTTCGACGGGCGCGAACTCCACGCCGTCGCGCAAGATAAAGGGTCTTAAAGGTCCCGGACATTACGGTCACGAGCGCGTGACCATACAGAACCTCGAAATCGTGAAGGTGGACGCGGCGCGCGACGTACTTCTTATACGCGGCGCGATCCCCGGACCGAGAGGTTCGCTCGTGACGGTGAAATCCACCGTCAAGAAGTGAGAGGGAGGTAGAACGAATCATGCCTAACGTAAAATTATACAAGCAGACGGGCGAAGAGGCGGGTACCGTATCCCTCGATGACGCCGTATTCGGAGCGGAGCTCAACACCGCGGTCATCCACCAGGTAGTGGTAGCTCAGCTCGCAAACAAGAGGCAGGGAACGAAGAGCGCGCTCACCCGCGCGGAGGTCTCCGGAGGCGGCAGAAAGCCGTGGAGACAGAAGGGAACGGGCAACGCGCGTCAGGGCTCTATAAGAGCTCCCCAGTGGAAGCACGGCGGTATCGTGTTCGCACCCAAGCCCCGCGACTTCTCCATGAAGATAAACAAGAAGATGAAGGACGTTGCGTTCCGTAGCGCGATAAGCTCCAAAGTCACCGACGATCAGCTCAAAGTCGTAGACGAGATCAAGGTCGAAGGCAAGACGAAGGAAATGGCTGCGGTGATGAAGGCGCTCGGACTGGACAAGAGAACGCTCGTAGTCCTCACCGCCGGCGACGAACTCGCGGTACGCGCGGCGAACAACCTCGAAAAGGTGGACACCGTAAAGGCTGAAACGGTCAGCGTGCTCGACCTGATGAACCACACGGACGTCGTTCTCACCAAGGCGGCGGCAAAGCAGATCGAGGAGGCGTATAAAGCATGAACGCATACGACGTTATAATAAAGCCCGTACTTACCGAAAAGGCGTATGACGGCATCGCGTCCAAGAAGTACTGCTTCTATGTGAAAACGGATGCGACCAAGACGGACGTCAAGAATGCCGTCGAGAAGATATTCGAAGTGGAAGTGGAGAGCGTGAACATCATCAATCTCCGCGGAAAGAGAAAGAGAGAGCGCGGCACCGTGGGTTACACCTCCGATCGCAAGAAGGCGTACGTCAAGCTCACGGAAAAGTCCAAGACGATACCGTTCTTCGACAGTCTTGCGTAATTAAGGAGTGACACATGGCAATTAAGAGATACAAGCCCATTACCCCGGGCACGAGATTCAAGACGGTTTCCTCCTTTGAAGAGGTGACGAAGAAGAGCCCTGAAAAGTCGCTGCTCGTCGCCATCAGACACAAGGCGGGAAGAAACGCATACGGTCGCATAACCGTGCGTCAGCGCGGCGGCGGCAACAAGACGAAGTACCGTATAATAGACTTCAAGAGGGATAAGGACGGCATCCCCGCCAAGGTAACGGCCATAGAGTACGATCCCAACCGCACGGCGTACATCGCACTGCTGTGCTATGCGGACGGCGAGAAGAGATACATCCTCGCTCCCGTGGGACTTACGGCGGGCGACACCGTGGTAAGCGGATCGGACGCGGACATAAAGGCGGGCAACGCGCTTCCTCTTGCGGACATCCCCGTAGGTACGTTCGTCCACAACATCGAGATGCAGCCGGGACGCGGCGGACAGATAGCCAAGACGGCGGGCGCTGCGGCGCAGCTCATGGCTAAGGAAGGCGAGTACGCGACGCTCAGACTCCCCAGCGGCGAGATGAGATACATTCTTGCGAGATGCAAGGCGACTGTCGGACAGGTAGGCAACCTCGACCACGAGCTTGTCAGCCTGGGCAAGGCAGGCAGAAAGCGCCACATGGGCAGAAGGCCGGAAGTGCGCGGCGTGGTCATGAACCCCAACGATCACCCTCACGGCGGCGGCGAAGGCAAATCGCCCATCGGCAGACCGACACCCGTTACTCCTTGGGGCGTTCCCACTCTCGGTTACAAGACGAGGAAGAAGCGCAAGTCGAATAAGTTCATCATCAAGAGAGTCAATTAGGAGAGAGCGAGATGTCAAGAAGCGTCAAGAAAGGCCCTTACGTGGAGAAGAAGCTCTACGATAAGATAACGGCTATGATAAAGAACAACGAGAAGAAGGTCGTCAAGACCTGGTCGAGAAGCTCGACGATAATGCCCGAGTTCATCGACTTCACCATCGCCGTACACGACGGACGCAAGCACGTTCCCGTATACTGCACGGAAGAGATGGTCGGACATAAACTCGGCGAATTCGCTCCCACTCGCACGTTCCGCGGACACGGCGGCGACAAGACGGCGAAGGGCAAGTAATCCCGGAGGGTACAATGGCAAAGAGAATAAGAGAAAAGGCGAAGGCCCGCCGCGAGGCTAAGGACACTCGTCCCGCCGCGACGGCAAAATACATCAGGATCTCCCCCTCCAAAGCGCGCGTTGTAATGAACGCCGTGCGCGGCAAGTCCGTAACGGAGGCGATAGCCATCCTCGAAAACATGCCCAAAGCGGCAAGCGAGCCCCTCGTTAAGCTGATAGGCAGCGCGGCGGCGAACGCGGAGAACAACAAGGGACTTGCCAAAGACGAGCTTTACGTCGCCGAGATAAGGGCGGATGCGGGTCCTATATACAAGAGATACCAGCCCGTAAGCAAGGGCAGAGCGCATTCGATCATGAAGCGCACGAGCCATCTTACGGTAGTGCTCGGCAGCAAAGAGGAGGCATAACGCATGGGACAGAAAGTTAATCCCCACGGACTCAGAGTGGGCGTAATCAACGGCTGGAACGCTCAGTGGTATGCCGGCAAGAAGGATTTCGGAAAGAACCTCAAACAGGATTACGACATCCGCAACTTCATAAAGAAAAAGTACTATTCGTTCGGTATCAGCAAGATAGTGATCGAGCGCAGTCAGAACAAGGTATCCGTCAACATCTACACGGGTAAGACGGGACTTATGATCGGACAGAAGGGCGCGGGCGTCGAGCAGATAAGGAACGAGCTGAAAAAGCTCACCGGTCTTCCCGACATCAGGATAAACATCCACGAGGTCAAGAAGGTGGATATGGATGCGACTCTCGTTGCAGAAAATATCGCGTTCCGCCTCGAAAAGCGTGAGTCCTTCCGCCGCACGATGAAGAAGTTCATGGGCAACGTCATGAGAAGCGGCGCAAAGGGTGTCAAGATCATGGTCAGCGGCAGACTGGACGGCGCGGAGATCGCGCGCAGCGAGCAGTACCATGAGGGTTCGATACCCCTTCAGACGCTCCGTGCGGACATAGATTACGGTTTTGCGGAAGCGCACACGACTTTCGGCGTCATCGGCGTCAAAGTGTGGATATACAAGGGCGAAGTTCTTCCCAAGGCGGACAGCCGCAGGGCAGGAGGAAACGACAATGTTAATGCCTAAAAGAGTAAAGAGAAGACGCGTTCATCGCGGCCGCATGAAGGGCAAGGCGCTCCGCGGCAACAAGGTCGCATACGGCGAGTACGGACTCGCGGCGGCCGAGTGCGGCTGGATCACCTCCCGTCAGATAGAAGCGGCGCGTATTGCGATGACGAGATATATCAAGCGCGGCGGACAGGTGTGGATAGACATATTCCCTCACAAGCCGGTGACGAAGAAGCCTGCGGACACCCGAATGGGTTCCGGTAAAGGTTCGCCCGAATTCTGGGTAGCGGTAGTCAAGCCGGGTCGCGTTATGTTCGAAATATCGGGAGTCACCGAAGACATAGCCAAAGAGGCTCTGAGGCTGGCGTCCCACAAACTTCCCGTCAAATGCAAGTTCCTGCGCAAGGGCGAGCAGCTTACGGGGGTAAAAGAAGAGGAGGTCGAAGCGTAATGAAAGCCAAGCAAGTGCATGACATGACGGACGCCGAGCTCGAAGCGAAGCTGACGGAGCTTAAAGCGGAACTGTTCAATCTGCGTTTCAGCCACGCGACCCATCAGCTTAGCAACCCCATGCAGCTCAAAAACACCAAGCGCGACATCGCGCGCATCAAGACCGTGATGAGCGAGAGAGCCAGGAAGGCGTAAGGAGAGGGACCATGGAAGAAAGAAATCAGCGCAAAGTAAGAGCGGGCGTTGTCGTGAGCGACAAGATGGATAAGACCGTCGTCGTCGCGGTACTCGACAAGATCAAGCACCCGATATACAAAAAGACGATGAACAAGACCAAGAAATACAAGGTCCACGACGAGAAGAACGAAGCGGGCGTGGGCGACTACGTGGAGATAGAGGAAACCAGACCTCTTTCCAAGGACAAGTATTTCCGTCTCGTGCGCATCGTGGAGAAAGCAAAGTAAGGAGAACCGACCATGATACAACCGCAGACATATCTTAAAGTAGCCGACAACAGCGGCGCGAAAGAAATAATGTGCATAAGGGTACTCGGCGGCTCCTTCAGACGCAGCGGCAATATCGGCGACGTCATAATAGCGTCCGTCAAGTCCGCAACGCCGGGCGGTACGGTGAAAAAGGGCGACGTCGTAAGAGCAGTCATAGTACGCAGCCATAAGGGAATAACCCGTCCCGACGGCAGCCACATCAGATTCGACGACAACGCGGCGGTCATCATCGATACGCAGAAGCAGCCCCGCGGCACCCGAATCTTCGGACCGATAGCGAGAGAGCTCCGCGAGAAAGATTACATGAAGATCATATCGCTTGCTCCCGAGGTATATTAAGCAGGAGGACGTATGAACAGTTTGAACGTAAAAAAAGGCGATAACGTCATCGTCCTTGCAGGACAGGACAAAGGCAAGAAGGGAACGGTCATATCCGCATCTCCCAAGAACCAGACGGTGAGAGTGGAAGGCGTCAATACCGTTACCAAGCACGTAAAGCCCAGAGGCCCTCAGAACCCCGGCGGCATCATGAAAGAGCCGGGCAACATCCACGTCAGCAACGTGCAGATCATCTGCCCCGACTGCGGCAAGCCCACGAGAGTGGGCCACGCGATCGTCGACGGCAAGAAGGCGCGCGTATGCAAGCACTGCGGCGCATCCCTCGACAAGCAGGCGAAAGCGGCGGTGAAGAAGGAAAAGAAGGCTGCTAAAAAGGCTAAGAAGGAAACGGAAGCGACCGAAGCGCCCGTGGCTGAGACGCCCGCGGCAGAGGAAGCTCCCGCAAAGAAGAAGCCGGCAAGAAAGGCCAAGAAGGCTGAATAATCGAATCAAGGTAAGTATTACCGGAGGAACCCACAGTGGCAGAGAACAAGACCAAGCAGGCGGCAACGGAAGCAAAGGAAACCGCTGAACCTGCAAAAGCAAAGGCTCCCGCAAAGAAAGCGGCGAAGAAGTCGGAGCCGGCTCCCAAGAAGTACTCTCAGGACGGCAGATACAGACTTTACGCGCGTTACGTCGAGGAGATCGTGCCCGCTCTCATGAACGAGCGCGGATACAAGAACGTGATGCAGGTGCCCAAGATCGACAAGATTGTCGTGAACATGAGACTGGGCGACGTAAAGGACAACGCGAAGAGCATACAGACGGCGATAGGCGAGCTGGGACAGATAACCGGACAGAAGCCGGTGGTATGCAAGGCGAAGAAGTCCGTCGCTAACTTCAAAGTGAGAGAGGGAATGACCATAGGCGCGAAAGTGACGCTGAGAGGACTGCGCGCATACGAGTTTTTCGATAAGCTCGTCAGCATCGCGCTGCCCCGCGTGCGCGACTTCCGCGGTATCTCCGGAAAGTCCTTCGACGGCAGAGGCAACTATGCGCTGGGCGTCAAAGAGCAGATAATCTTCCCCGAAATCTCCTACGAACTCGTGGAGAAACTGCGCGGATTCGACGTAGCCGTAATAACGACGGCGAGAACGGACGATGAGGCAAAGGCGCTTCTTACGAAGCTGGGAATGCCCTTCAAGAATTAGGAGAACGGACTATGGCAAAGAAAGCTATGAAATTAAAGCAGCAGAGGCCTGCGAAATACTCCACGAGAGCGTATACGAGATGCTCGATATGCGGCAGACCTCACTCGGTGCTGCGTAAGTACGGAATATGCAGGATATGTTTCAGGGAGCTTGCCTACAAGGGCGAGATACCCGGTGTGCATAAATCCAGTTGGTAAGGAGGCGTTAAGATCATGAATACGACAGATCCCATTGCAGATCTTCTTACGAGGATCAGAAACGCTCTTACCGCCCGTCACGAAACGGTAAACGTACCCGTAAGCAAGATGAAGAAAGCGATCGCGGACATACTTCTCGAAGAGGGCTATGTATCCGCAGTCGAAGTCGTAAGCGTCAAGGACGACAGCACCGGCAAGGCGCACGACGAACTCAAAATAACGCTCAAATACGGCCCGGACAAACAGAACGTGATAACCAATCTCAAACGCGTTTCCAAGCCCGGACTGAGAGTATACGCGGGATGCGAAGATCTTCCCAAGGTGCTTGACGGACTGGGTATCGCGATAATATCCACGTCCAAAGGCGTTATGACCGACAAGCAGGCGAGAGCCGGCAAGATGGGCGGAGAAGTGCTCGCCTATGTGTGGTAAGGAGGCCTTATGTCGAGAGTAGGAAGACATCCCATTGCGCTGCCCGAAAAGGTGTCCGTTTCGATAAACGGACCGGAAGTGACCGTCAGCGGTCCTCTGGGCAGCCTTAGCAGAAGAATAGAGAGCAAGTACATCACGGCGAAGGCGGAGAACGGCCACGTTTACGTGGAGCGTAGCTCCGAGATAAAGGAAGCCAAGTCGGCGCACGGACTTTACCGTCAGCTGATAGCCAACATGGTCTCCGGCGTCGTAAAACCCTTCACCAAGACGCTTGTCGTCTCCGGCGTAGGTTACCGCGCGGCGGTGCAGGGCAACAAGCTCGTGCTCAACATCGGTTACTCTCATCCCATCGAAATGACCCTTCCCGAAGGAGTCAAGGCGGAGGCGAAGGAGAGCGACGACAAAGATAAGAAGGCGCTGCTCGTCGTAGTGTCCGGTATCGACAAAGAGGCGGTCGGACAGTTTGCGGCGACGATCAAAGCCAAGCGTCCCGTCGAGCCGTACCACGGATACGGCATCCATTACAGCGACGAGGTCGTAATCCGCAAGGAGGGCAAGACTTCGGGTAAGAAGTAACAGAGCGTTATGATCAACAGAGAAAACAAAAACGAGATAAGACTCAAAAGACATAAGAGAGTGCGCGCTCACGTCAGCGGCACCGCGGAACGCCCTCGTCTGTCCGTATATCGCAGTACGAACAACATATACGTGCAGCTGATAGATGACGAGAAGGCTGTCACGCTTTGCGCTTCCTCCACCAAGTCTAAGGACCTCAAAATCAAGGGAAAGACCAAGACGGAAGCCGCCGTTGCGGTAGGCAAGGACATCGCCAAGAAGGCAAAGGCTCTTAAAATCAAGAAAGCCGTGTTCGACAGAGGCGGATATCTTTACATCGGCAGGGTGAAAGCCGTAGCCGACGGTGCGCGCGAAGGCGGGCTTGAGATCTGAGGGAGGACTGACTGAAATGGCAAGAAGAGAAAAAGACGAAGCTGTCAGACAGGACGACGGGATCAAGAGCAAGCTCGTCTCCGTAAACAGAATAACGAAGGTCGTCAAGGGCGGACGCATAATGCGCTTTGCGGCGCTCGTCGTGGTAGGCGACGGCAACGGCAAAGTGGGCGTCGGCACGGGCAAGGCCAAGGAAGTACCCGAGGCTATAAAGAAGGCGGAGCTCATAGCTCGCCGTCACATGATAAGCATCCCTCTCGACGGAACGACCATCCCTCACACGGCGATGGGCAAGTTCGGAAAGAGCACGGTGCTTATGAAGCCCGCTCCCGAAGGTAACGGCGTCATAGCAGGCGGCAGCGTGCGTGCGATAGTGGAGCTTGCGGGAATAAAGAACATAACGACGAAGTCGTACGGTTCGAGAACGTCCATCAACGCGGTGTACGCCGCGCTCGACGGTCTTAAAACTCTCCGTTCTCCCGAGCAGATAGCGGCGCTCCGCGGCAAGACCGTGGAAGAGATAAAGGCGTGAGGTGCATTATGGCAGATAAAATGTTAAAGATCACTCTCGTCAAAAGCGTAAGCGGCAGACTTGCGAAGCAGCAGAAGACCGTAGAGGCGCTCGGACTGCACAAGATTGGGCAGACGGTCGTCAAAAAAGACAACGATTGCACGCGCGGAATGATATTCGCGGTCAAGCACCTCGTCGAGGTCAGCGAAGCATAAGGAGTCGTAAACAATGATAATAAACGAATTGAAACCTGCGGAAGGCGCGAAGAAAGCGCCCAAGCGTCTGGGCAGAGGTATAGGCTCCGGCACGGGCAAGACCGCGGGCAAAGGTCATAAAGGTCAGTGGGCGAGAAGCGGCGGCGGCGTCCGTCCCGGATTCGAAGGTCAGATCTTCGGTCTTACCCGCAGACTGCCCAAGGCAGGCTTTGACAACAACTGGAAGAAGGTGTACTCCACCGTCAACGTATCCGCTCTCGAAGTGTTCGAGAACGGCGATACGGTAACGGCGGATGCGCTGCTCGAACGCGGCATACTTTCAAAGATCGAGCCGTACGGACTGAAAGTCCTCGGCGACGGCGAGCTCAGCAAGAAGCTCACGGTAGTCGCCAAGAAATTCACCAAGAGCGCTGCCGCCAAGATAGAAGCGGCAGGCGGTACGGCAGAGGTCAAATAAGTATGTTCCGCACGCTGGCAAACGCATTCAAAAACAAGGAAGTCAGAACGAAGCTGCTCCTGACGCTCCTGCTCCTGTTCATTTACAGAGTGGGATGCTGGATACCTACGCCCGGACTCGATGTTGCGGCACTCGGAGCGGACAATGCCTCCATATTCGGAGAGACGTCCTTCCTCGGACTGCTCAACAGCATAACGGGTGACGGCTTGTCCAACGGCGCGCTCCTCGCTCTCGGTATATCGCCATACATCAATGCGTCCATAATCGCTCAGCTGCTCACGATAGCCATTCCGCCTCTTGAAAGGTGGACGAAACAGGGCGACGAGGGCAAGCGCAAGATGGCAATGTTCACGAGAGTGCTCACGGTGCTGCTTGCGGTCGTGCAGACGGTAGGTATACTTGTCAGCTTCGCAAGAGGCGGATACATCAATACCGCGATATACGGCATATCCATTCCCTCCGCAGTCGTGTATATACTCATCGGTGTCGTGCTCATAGCCGGCGCGGTGTTCACGATGTGGCTGGGCGAGAGGATAACCGATCTCGGAATAGGTAACGGCATATCGCTGCTCATCTTCGTCGGTATACTTTCCACGGCGGGTCTTGCGATAGTCAACTCCATATCCATCATGGCGACGGGCGGAGAGGAGGCAGAAATGCAGCCGTGGTACCTTCTCATATTCCTCGTGATGGTGGTGTTCATCTTCGGATTCATCACGTTCATCGACGGAGCAGAGCGCAAGATCCCCGTATCGTACGCCAAGCAGATAAAGGGCAGAAAGCAGTTCGGCGGACAGAACACGCATATCCCCATAAAGGTGAATGCGTCCGGCGTGCTTCCGATAATATTCGCCACGGCGATCATCACGTTCCCTCAGCTTATAATGCAGATGGTGGGTTCGGATATGGACAACTGGTGGACGAATATATTCGGAACGGGAAGCCCCGGATATTACGCGCTCAGCGCGCTGCTCATACTGTTTTTCAGCTACTTCTACGCGATGATACAGTTCAAGCCTGACGAAGTGGCGAGAAACCTTCAACAGTACGGCGGATTCATTCCGGGCATACGTCCGGGTCGTGCGACGCAGGATTATCTCTCCAAGGTAAACAAGCGTCTGACGTTGTTCGGTGCGATATACCTTGCGGTGATATTCATAATCCCCAGTCTGCTGTTCTCCATACTCAACGTAACGATAAACTTCAACTCCGCGCTGACGAACGCGTTCAGCTCCACGGGTATGCTGATAGTCGTAAGCGTTGCGCTCGAATTCCAGAAGCAACTTGACAATCAGCTTCTGATGCGGCAGTACAGAGGATTCCTCAAACAGTGATCCAAAAGGGGGAACGAACATGAATATAGTACTTTTGGGCGCACCCGGGGCGGGCAAAGGCACGCAGGCGCTGCGCATGGAAGAGCGCTATAAGCTCAAACACATATCGACGGGAGACATCTTCCGTCAGCATATGCGTCGGCAGACGGAAGTGGGTAACCTCGCACGTTCTTACATCAAGAAAGGACAGCTCGTTCCCGACGACGTCACGCTGAAAATAGTTTCCATCGCCCTCGAAGAGGCGGGGAACAAGGACTTCCTTCTCGACGGTTTCCCCCGCAACACCAGGCAGGCGGAGATGCTCGACGAGCTTGTGAAGATAGACAAAGTGATAAACATAGACGTGGATAAGGCGGTGCTCACCGACCGTATCTGCGGCAGACGGAGCTGTGTGGAGTGCGGTTACACCGCGCACATATCCGCTCTTAACGGGTCCGCTTGTCCCAAGTGCGGTTGCGAAATGGTGCAGCGCATGGACGACCGTGAAGATACGGTCAGGGATCGTCTCAGAGTATACGAGGAGCAGACCGCTCCGCTCATCGAGTATTACGGAGCGAAGGGCATACTCGTGAACGTAGACGGCATGGGCAGCCCCGAAGAAGTTTTTGCGGAGATCGGAAAGGTGCTCGGATGATACCCGTAAAAAATGCGGCGGAGATCGTAAAAATGCGCGAAGCGGGCAAGGCGCTGAAAGAAGTGTTCGGCGTCGTTGCCCCGCTGATCGCGCCGGGATTGACCACTATGGAGCTTAACGCGGAGATAGAGAAGAAGATATCCTCTCTCGGCGCGACCGCTCCCTGCAAGGGTTACATGGGCTATCCCGCCGCGGCCTGCATCTCCATTGACGACGTAGTCGTTCACGGCATCCCCTCGCTGAGGCGGCTTGCCGAGGGCGAGATAGTGAGCGTGGACATCGTTCTTAAACTGAACGGTTACTGCGCGGACGCGACGCGGACGTACGCGGTCGGAAAGATAAGCGAAGAAAAACAGCGTCTTATCGACGTGACGCGCCGATGCTTTTACAACGGTGTGGCAAAACTGCGTGCGGGCGCAAGGCTGGGCGACGCTCAGAGCGCGATACAGATGACGGCGGAGCTTGCCGGTTACGGCGTGGTGAGAGCCATGGCGGGACACGGCATAGGTCGTAGCATGCACGAAGACCCCTCCGTCGAGAATTACGGCAGACCGGGTACCGGCGTACTGCTCAAAGCGGGAATGTGCCTTGCAGTCGAACCCATGATAACGATGGGGACGTGGAAGGTAAAGATCGACGACGACGGCTGGACTTGCCGGACGACGGACGGATCGCCCGCGGCGCATTACGAAAACACCGTTCTGATAACGTCGGACGGTTGCGAGATACTTACGGAGTAAGCGATGCGTAAAGTAAGCGCGGTGATAAGCAAGGCCGGAAGCGACTGCGGAAAGGTATACCTCGTCGTCGGATACGACGGCAGGGGATACGCGCTTTGCGTGGACGGAAAGAGGCATAAACTCGGCTCGCCCAAGAGCAAGAACGTAAGGCACATAAAGGCGACGGGAACGGAAGTGGAACTTCCCGGAACGGACGCCGGCGTCGTGAGCGCGATAGCGCGACTGGAAATCCCGTCATAATGGAGGTCATATGTCCAAATCGGATGCAATCGAAGCGGAAGGCGTAGTGATAGAGTGCCTTCGCGGAGCAATGTTCAAGGTCAGGCTGACAAACGGCTTTATAGTGACCGCGACGATATCCGGAAAGATCCGTCAGCATTACATCAAAATACTCGAAGGCGACTCTGTGAAAGTGGAGATGTCCCCGTACGACATAACGCGCGGACGCATAACCTACCGCAACAAGTCCTGACTTACCGAAAACAGTTTTTCAAGGAGAATATCATGAAAGTAAGAACTTCCGTAAAGCCCATGTGCGACAAGTGCAAGGTCATCAAAAGACACGGCAAAGTGATGGTCATCTGCTCCAAGTATCCCAAGCACAAGCAGAGACAGGGTTAAAAACGAGACAACAACCCGCGGCAGAGGCAGCACCGACATTCCACGGTCGCCCGTGCAAGCGGTCTAAGTCATATAACAAACGAATTATCACATTTTTCTCAGGAGTTAAAAAATGGCAAGAATTGCAGGTATCGATTTGCCCAAAGAGAAGCGCGTAGAGATCGGACTGACGTACATCTACGGCATCGGAAGGCCCATGGCGGACAAGATCCTTGCCGCCACGGAGGTCAACCCGGATACGCGAGTCAAGGACCTCACCGAGGACGAAGTACAGCGTCTCAGGGAATACATCGATAAACACGTCGTGACGGAAGGCGATCTTCACAGAGACGTCTCCCTCAGCATCAAGCGTCTTATGGAGATAGGATGCTATCGCGGGATAAGGCACAGAAAGGGACTGCCCGTTCGCGGACAGAGCACCAAGCAGAACGCGCGCACCCGTAAGGGACCGAAGCGCACGGTCAGCAGAAAGAAGAAGTCTTAACAGGGAGCGTAAGTAACTATGGCAGTTAAGAAAACGGTAGGCAAGAAGAAGATCACGAAGGGCGTAGACAAAGGACAGGTCCACATCCAGGCTTCTTTCAACAATACGATAATAACGATAACGGACGAGCGCGGCAACACGGTCACGGCGTCCAGCGCGGGAGCGACGGGACTGCGCGGCAGCAGAAAGAGCACGCCGTTCGCGGCACAGCTCGCCTGCGAGAAAGCCGCTAAAGCGGCATACGACTCGGGTATGCGCAGCGCGGAAGTGTTCGTCAAGGGCCCGGGCGCGGGACGTGAGTCCGCAGTACGCGCCGTAGAGGCGTGCGGCATCAAGGTAACGGCGATAACGGACGTTTCGCCCATCCCTCACAACGGATGCAGACCGCCCAAGCGCAGAAGAGTTTAAGGAGAGAGGCAGATCATCATGGCAAAAAATACATCACCCAGCTGCAAACAGTGCAGAAGAGAAGGACAGAAATTATATCTCAAGGGCGACCGTTGCACGGCGGAAGGCAAGAAGTGCGCTATGGATCGTCGCCCGACTCCTCCGGGACAGCACGGACTGTCGAGGAAGAAGGTATCCGAATACGGAATGCAGCTCCGCGAGAAGCAGAAGGCGCGCCGTATATACGGAGTACTCGAAGGACAGTTCCGCAGCTACTATGACAAGGCGGAGCGCATGAAGGGCGTCGTCGGCGAGAACATGCTTGCGCTGCTCGAAAAGCGTCTTGACAACGTTGTGTACCGCATGGGTATAGGCGCGTCCCGCAGTCAGTCCCGTCAGATAGTCAATCACGGACACATCACCGTCAACGGCAAGGTAGTGGATATTCCTTCCTATCAGGTCAAGAAGGGCGACGTGATATCCGTCAAGGAAAGCAAGAAGAACAAGGCTTGCTTCACCGCTCTTAAAGATGCGAAGATAACGATGCCCAAGTGGGTGGAGTTCGATACCGCGAAGCTCGAAGGCAGAGTGGTCGACGATCCGAAGAGAGAGGATATAGACGCGAACATCACGGAATCGCTCATCATAGAGAAGTATTCCAAGTAATCCGGCCCGCATCGAGCGGGATCCGACGATCCGCAAGCAGGATCGCGTTCGTCTCGGCGTTTTATGTTAGCAACCGCAGACGAAAAGGAGACAATAAAAATTATGATGGAAATCGAGAAACCGAGGATCACCATCGAGGAAAGCGCGGATCTGCGCGAAGGCGTATTCGTTGCCGAGCCTCTTGAAAGAGGTTACGGAATAACGCTGGGCAACTGCCTGAGAAGAGTGCTTCTCAGCGCACTTCCCGGTACTGCCGTCGTAGGGATACAGATTAGCGGCGTGAGCCACGAATTCAGCGTTATCCCCGGCATTAAAGAGGACGTCGCAGAGATAATACTCAACCTCAAAGGGCTTAACCTCAAAGCCAAGTACGAGGACAACACTATCACCAAGACGCTCCGTTTAACGCGTAGCGAGCCGGGAATAGTCACCGCGAAAGACATAGTGACCGATCCCGAAATAGAGATCCTCAATCCCGAAATGTATATATGCACGCTGGACGAAGGTGCCAACCTCGATATGGAACTAACTGTCGCCAAGGGTCGCGGTTACGTCGTTGCGGGGCATCTGAAAGATATGTCCAAGCCCATAGGCTACATTCCCATCGACGCGATCTTCACGCCCGTCAAGGCGGCGAGCTACTCCGTGGAGAACGCCCGCGTCGGTCAGAGCCTGGATTACGACAAACTCACGATAAAGGTAAAGACGGACGGCAGTCTGAGTGCGAAGGACGTACTTTCGCTCGCCGCTCGTGCAATAGAAGATCACATACGTCTGTTCGCCAATCTGTCCGACATGTTCGCGGGTATGGACATACTCGTGTCCCGTCCGGAGGATCGTCAGCAGAAGGTGCTCGAAATGAGCATAGAAGACATGGATCTGTCCGTGCGCAGCTACAACTGCCTTAAACGCGCGGGCATACACACCGTGGAAGATCTCACCAAGCGCAGCGAAGAGGATATGCTCAAAGTCCGCAATCTCGGCAGAAAGAGCCTCGACGAGGTCATTGCCAAGCTCAAAGGTTACGGACTGGACCTCAAGAGCAGTGAGGAATAATATAACGAGGAATCACGAAAATCATGGAAAACAGGAAATTAGGCAAAGCTACCGATAAAAGAATGGCGCTCCTCCGTTCGCAGGTGACCGATCTCCTCTGGCACGGCAGGATAGAGACCACGGTCGACAGGGCAAAAGAGGTCCAGAAGATCGCGGAAAAGCTCCTTACCAAGGCTGTGAACAGCTATAAGGACACCGTGAAGAACGTGGAAACGCGTCAGCGCAAGAAGAAGGACAAGAAGGGCAACGTGACCGTTGAAGAGTACAAAGTCGAGCTCATAAACGACGGCCCGAAGAAGCTTGCGGCACGCAGAGCGATCATGTCCGTAATATACGAGCGCAAGGAGACCAAGGGCTTCTCCGAGACCAAGAGCGCATACAGAGTGCGTGCGGGCAAGATCAATCATCCGCTCGTGGAGAAGATCTTCAACGAGTACGCGCCCAAGTACGACGAGCGCGCAACGGAAAAAGGAACGAAGGGCGGTTACACCCGCGTTCTGAAAAACGGTTTCCGTCGCGGCGACGCCGCAGAAATGGCGATAATCGAGTTGGTCTGATCGCGTTTAATTAAATTTTAATCAAATTATAAAGGGCTTCCTCTTTACAGGCAGCCCTTTGAAATTGTATAATAGTATTACTTAGGCGGATGCGATCTCCGCCCGGGCGAATAAACTCCGCGAGCCGCGGAGCATGATAAAACAAAGGAGTCTTTTCCGGGATATGATCTGTCGGAACTGCAATCGAGATGCCGGCAATTCGAGCTTCTGCCCGTATTGCGGCGCACCAATGCGGAGCAAGTACTGCCCGCGCTGCGGCGTGCCCCTTCCTCCCGACGGGCGCGCCTGCTATTCGTGCGGCTGGCGGGATACCGCACCCGGTGCGGAGCGCGCCGTCTCTCAGCCTGCGCCCGAAGTGAATTCGGGAGACAAAGGGCTTGTATCGGGCAAGCGTGAAGAACCGCGCGACGATCTTCCCAAGTCTTTGCAGAAACGTAGCGGCGCACAGACGCTGTTGTGTCTTATAAGCGGAATAGCCGTACTCGCCGTTATGGGCGTGACTCTCTATCTGATGCTCATGGGCAACCTGTTCTCGGTAGGCGGCGAGGTGATAGACCCGCTCACGGGAGCGGCGGCGGAGGGCGGCTCGTTCGGGCTTCTCACTCACTTCAACGCTATCAAAGATTTCGCCATCGGGCTTGCGACGAGCATTCCCCAAGCGGCACAGAACATGGATCTGGTCACGCTGGGAAGGGAGGTATCGTCTGCCGTGATAATGGTGATGTATGCGCTTGCGTCGGTGATAGTGTCGATAGCGACGCTCGTCGCCGTGATAAGATTCATCGTCGGCATGGCGAGAGGGCGTTACTTCAATATGGCAAAGTTCGCCGCGCTCGATCTTGCCGCGGTAGGACTCATATGGATGGGCGCGCGTTTCGGCTATTTTTCGGATAGCGTCGGCGCGGGATCGGGAACGCTCGTATGCCTGCTCATAGCGGCTGCTGCGCTTGCCGTGTGCCTTGTTTCCAACCTCGTGTTCGCGGGCAGAAATATCGCAAAAGTCGGCAGTGTGCTGAAACTCATAACCAACGCGGGCATATTCGCGTGCGCGGCGGTCTGTTTCCTTGCATTCCCGTTCCGCATTTCGGAGGCGTATAACGGGAACGGCTCGGAGGCGTTCGTAGGCTCGCTCGACCTCATCGTAAGCGCGTTGAACGGAGAGCCCGAAAGATCGGTATCGCTTATCGGCATGATAGCCGCGATAGGTCTTCTCGTATTCACCCTGAAATACCTGTTCACGCTGCCGTTCTATATGTCCAAGACGGCTTCCCGGCTCGCGCGCACGTTCAAGTTCGACGGTTACCGCGACAAGGGCTTCATGTTCCGTTCGATAGAGCTTATAGTGGGCGCAGTGCCTTTCGTTGCACTCGGTATCATATACCTCAGAGGAGCAAACTCCGCTCCTTCCACCCAATTCGTATTTTTCATAGTCGCCGTGGTAGCGACGTTCGTGTTCGCGGTCATAAACCGCCTGTGTATGAACAGAGATCAGCTCTGACGATCCGAATGACCTCGCCCCGCTTCCTTTTGCGAAGCGGGGTTTTTCGTTCGGGTCAAACAGTTGCCAACCGCGCGGCGATGGTGTATAATATATTGAATGACGACGATAGTAAACAAGAAGGCAAAATTCGATTACGAGATAGTCGAAAAGCTGGAAGCGGGGATAGTCCTTGAAGGAAGCGAGGTCAAGTCCGTGCGTGCGGGTCACGTCAACATGGGCGACTCGTTCTGCTTTGTCGAGGGCGGAGAACTGTTTCTCAAAAACTGCCGCATTTCGGCGTATGACAAGGCGACGATTCTTCCCCCCGACGAACTGCGTAGCCGCAAACTGCTGCTGCATAAGCGCGAGATAGAGAGGCTGATAGGCAAATCGCGGGAAAAAAGCCTTACCGTCGTACCCCTTGCCATGTATTTTAAGGGCAGGCGGGTCAAAGTGGAGATAGCCCTTGCGCGCGGAAAGCGCAGTTACGATAAAAAACAGACGATAAAGGACCGCGACATAGGCCGCGATATGCAGCGTCAGATAGCTGACGCGACGCGTACGAGGTGATCGTACGGCACAAAGAAGAAGGTCATTATGGTAGACGGAATACTCGGATTCGTGATGGTTCTCGCCATCGTCATAGTATCCACCAAGCTGTGCGGACTGCTGTTCCGTCGGCTTCATCTGCCTCAGGTGTTGGGGTATATAATAGCGGGCGTGCTGATAGGTCCGGCACTGTTCGGCATGGGCGGGTTCTCGCTGATAGGTTTTCAGAGCGAGGCGGACAGCGTGTCCTGTCTCGTTATGCTCGACGAGTTCACGCTCAACGACGGTAGCACATATACGATACTCGACGTATTTTCCAAGATAGGCGTAATACTCATAATGTTCTGCGCGGGTCTGGAAACGGATCTCGAAGAACTTAAAAAAACAGGTCTTATATCCATGTTCGTTGCGATAGCCGGCGTTTCCGTTCCGCTCGTTCTCGGACTTTGCGTATCCCTTCCGTTCATGGGCAGCGGACTTGTGGACGGATCGTTCACCACCGTGGTGCAGGGGCTGTTCGTGGGAACGATACTCACGGCGACGAGCGTTGCCATAACGGTATCCGTGCTCAAAGAGCTGGGCAAGATAAACACGCGCATAGGGACGATACTCGTCAGCGCGGCGATAATAGACGACGTTATAGGCATGGTCGTGCTGTCCGTCATGACGGGACTCGGCACGGCGGGCGGCGGCGCGCAACTGTCCGGTTTCGACTGGTTCAAGGCGCAGTGGTGGGGAACGCTCATAATGATAGTGGCGTTCTTTGCCGTGGCTATCGTCGTGGGGATAGGACTTCACTATCTTTTCAAGTGGATGGACAAAAAATGGCCGTCCACGCACAGGCTCGCGCTGTTCGGTCTTGCGACATGTTTCGTTTATGCGTTCGTGGCGGAAGAGGTGTTCGGCGTTGCGGACATAACGGGCGCGTATTTTGCGGGCGTGATCATATCCACCGTCAACCGCGTTGCGACGTATGCGGATAAAAAGGCGGACGTCAGCAGTTATATGATATTCGGTCCCGTGTTCTTTGCTTCCATAGGTATGACTATGAGTTTCGACGGGCTGAGCGGCTGGCTCGTTCTGTTCAGCGCGCTGTTCGTGCTTGCGGGACTCGTAGGCAAGATAGCGGGTTGCGGAGCCGTCATAAAGCTAAGCGGCGGAACGTGGCGCGAAGCGGGCATTGCGGGCGTAGGTATGATGGCTCGCGGAGAAGTCGCGCTCATAGTCACTACAAAGGGCATAGAGGCGGGGATAATCCCCGAGAGTTTCATGATAATGACCGTCATGCTCATTCTCGTTTCGTCCATACTGACGCCCATATTCCTCAAACTGCTGTTTGCGGATCACAGAGAGCCGCACGACGACGAACCGTCCAAATACAGAGGGCACGAAATAGAAGTGCGTCCGCCCGAAAGCGGAGACGGCGCTCAGTCCGATCAGCCGCACTCATCGGAGGTAAACGAAAACGGACATAGTTAAAAACGACATAGTGGAAGCCGACGTCCTGTCATTAGGTTACAGGGGAGAGGGCGTTGCCAAGATAGACAGATTTCCCGTGTTCGTCAAGGGCGCACTGCCCGGCGAGCGCATTCGCGCGCGCGTTCTTATTGCAAAAAAGGACTATGCCGTGGCAAAACTTACGGATATACTCGTCAGTTCGCCTCACCGCGTTCAGCCGCCCTGCCCGTACTTCGGCAAGTGCGGCGGTTGCGACCTTATGCACCTTGACGAGGAGGGTCAGCTCGCGTTCAAGCGTAACGCCGTGTCGCGCGCTCTTTTCGGGATCGCGCATACGGACGCGGAAGCGGGCGAGTGCGTCAGGAGCGCAAAGACGCTCGGTTACCGCAACAAGCTGTCACTTCCCGTAAGGCGCGGCTATTGCGGCGCGGAAGTCGGACTTTTCGCATATAACACTCACAGGATAGTCCCGATAAGTGACTGTCTGCTGCAAACGGAGCGCGTGCGCGCACTCATGCCGAAGCTGAACGTAGTTGCCTCGCACTTTCTGCCATACGACGAAACGACGGGCAAGGGCGAACTACGCCACTTCACCGTGCGCGAATACGGCGGCGCGCTTTCTCTCACCGTAGTGGTCACAAAGGATCTCTCGGGCAGGATACTTAGCGCGGCGGCGGAAACGGGCATAAAGTGCGACGAACTCTGGATGAATATCAACGACATGACGAACAACGTCATTTTAGGGCGCGTTTCCCGCCTTCTGGCGGGCGAAAACGTCGTTCGTGACGTTCTTATCGGCGGACGCAAACTTCCCGTCACGTCGCATCCCAATGCTTTTTTTCAGGTAAACGACGACATAGCGGACAAGCTGTACCGCACGGTCCGGGATATAGCCGAAAGGGAGCGTCCGTCGGCGATAATAGACGCATACAGCGGTTGCGGACTGATGACCGCATTGCTCTCCGAATGCGCGGATAAAACGGTAGGGATAGAGATAGAGCCGTCCGCTACGGCGGTGGCAAACGACATGATGAAGCGCGCGGGGATAACGAATGTCCGCAACGTCTGCGGCGACTGCGCGAAAATTTTGCCCGATGTAGCGGGGGAATGCGGAGAGGACTCTCTCATAGTCCTCGACCCGCCGCGTTCGGGTTGTGCCGAAAGCGTAACGGCGGCGGTGAACTCCTGCCGCGCCCGCACGGTGATATACGTCTCATGCGATCCGTCCACGCTCGCGCGCGACATCTCCCGAATGCCCGAATATGCGCCCGTCTCGGTCACTCCCTTCGACATGTTCCCTCAAACCCGCCATGTTGAGACGTTGGTTTGTCTCGAACGGAAATAATGCAAAGCCGCCGGCCGTAGGGGAAAACCCTTGCGGCCGGCAAATTTTTTTGATATACTTATAATACAGGCAGCAGCCCGCGAAAACGGAGGATAAAAATCATGAACGGACCCGATCCTGATAAAAGATTTCCGAATGGAAAAGTGCCGAGCCTTTGCTTTATTAAAAACGTCATCACCCGGCCGAACATCATCGTCGGCGAATACACGTATTACGATGACGATACCGGCGCGGAAGATTTTGAAAAACATGTCACGCACCATTATGAATTTATAGGAGATAAATTGATCATCGGTAAGTTCTGTGCCATCGGGAAGGGGGTGGAATTTATCATGAACGGCGCCAATCATCGGATGAACAGCGTGACGACGTACCCGTTCAATATCATGGGCGGCGGCTGGGAAAAATGTACGCCGCAGCTTGGAGACTTGCCGCTGAAAGGGGATACGATGGTCGGCAACGACGTGTGGATCGGGCAGAATGTGACGGTGCTGCCCGGTGTACATATCGGCGACGGCGCGATCATCGGGGCAAATTCGGTGGTTTCTAAAGATGTTGCGCCTTATCACATCGTCGGCGGAAACCCTATCAGAGTGATCCGCAAACGGTTTGACGACGATACGATCGCCTGTCTGCTGCAACTAAAGTGGTGGGACTGGTCTGCCGATAAGATAACGGAAAATCTTGAAATTTTATGCAGCGGTGATATTTCCAAAATCAGGGATATTAAGCGGTAATATAGAGACTTTTATAGTTACACCCTTTGAAAACAGGCACTTTTGAGACTTTTTGCAGTCATCTGCCACGTTGAAACGCTCGCGGTTCTGCATAGAAAGTAAAACGAACGATCAAAGGTCAGATGCCGCGGGCATCTGACCTTTTTTAATATCCCGTATTGACTTAACGGCAATACTTTGGTATAATCTTGTGTGGGAAACATGTGGGGGAAGCTCGCAAGACTCGACGATAAAGAGTGGAGCGACTATACTTGCGTCTGAAAAAAGGCTTTATCGCGGCAGAAAAAAGCGTTGATCGAATGCGGAAAATGCCCGATAAAACAGCGCATACGCGAAGATAACATAACGGCGCATAAAAATTCCGATACGCGTTTTTCGGCGTAAAAGCGCGGGCATGCCATATTCGGCAGACATGCGCGAGATAATTGCCGCGCGTATTGACTAATCGGAATGTTTATGTTATAATTATTCGTACAAGCCATACGGCAAAAGCGAGGTCGAAATGGATCTTAATAAATTCAGCTGGACGAGAGTGCCTAAGAGCGTAGAAGAAAAGGACGGCAAGCTGTTTGTAGTAACATCGCCGCACACAGATCTCTGGCAGAGGACGTACTATCATTTCCGTAACGATAACGCCCCCGTCTTTCAGATGCAGTCGGACGAAAAGTACTTTTCATTTACCGTAAAAACGGAATTTACGGACGCTAAGCACAGGTTCGATCAGTGCGGCATAGTAATGTATCTGGACAGCGAAAACTGGCTCAAAGCCTCCGTGGAATACGAAAACGAGAGATTTTCTCATCTCGGCAGCGTAGTCACCGACGGCGGCTATTCCGATTGGGCGACGACGGAAGCGGACAACAAAGTGCGCGTCATGTGGTACAGGCTGAGTCGCCGAGAGGACGATTACCGTATCGAATGCTCGCGCGACGGGATCAACTTTTCGCAGATGCGCATATGCCACATGTCAAAGGGCGGCGGCAGGATATCGTTCGGCATTTACGCCTGCTCGCCCGAGGACAGTTCGTTCAAGGCGGTATTCTCCGATTTTTCTCTCGGAAAGTGCATGTGGGCGGCGCACGACGGTCAGCAGCCCGACGAGTAAGGCCGATAGTCAGGGCGATATTTCAGCCGCGCGCGGCTATGTAAGAGCGTAAAACGCGCTTGCCGCAACGGGTAAAGACAGATCAGACGTTTGGCGCGTGAAAAGCGCGGGCGCGGGAGGGAGTAATGGACAAAGGCAGCGCACTCGTGCGCCTTCCGTATTGGGATAAACTTAGCGAAAGCGAAAAGAAATACGTCTCGGAGCACGCGGTCATCCGCAGTTACCGCAAGGGCGAAGTCGTACACGGTTATGGCGGAGCGTGCCTCGGTACCGCGCTCGTACTTAGCGGCAGGATGCGCGCGTTCATACTCTCCGAAGACGGCAGGGAGATAACTCTCTTTCGCCCGCTGGAGGGCGAGTCGTGCGTGCTGTCCGCATCCTGCGTCATTCAACGCATCACGTTCGACACGCACATGGTGGCGGAAACGGATTGCGAACTGCTCGTCATAGGCTCCGCGGCATTCGACAAGCTCGTCGAAGAGAACATATACGTCAAATGTTTTCTTTACGAAGTGGCAACGGAACGCTTTTCCGAGGTCATGTGGACGATGCAACAGATACTCTTTCTTAAAATAGACAGGCGGCTCGCCATGTTCCTTTCGGAAGAGTGCGACAGGAGCGGCAAGTCCGAAGTGCGTATGACCCACGAACAGATAGCCGTTCAGATAGGCTCGGCGCGGGAAGTAGTTGCGCGCATGCTTAAACGCTTTGAGCTTGACGGGTTCGTAAAGCTCGGGCGCGGCGTGGTCAAAGTAAAGGACAAAGAGCGGCTTAAACGCATCTGAATTCAGTCCGTGCGTTTAGGGGAGCGCGCTGGGATATTTTGTCTATTCACAGGCAGGGCGTTCGTCGCCTGACCGTTTGCCCGACCGCGCGCCTTCGGAGTCGGAATCGTCGTTGCCGCGCCGCCTGACCGAACGTATGCGGGCGTCGTATGAGCCGCAAAAAAATAAAAAAATTTTTTCGTAAAGTGACTTAGTTACAGACGGCGGCGTTCCTTTATGCTATAATGTGCGTGAAAACAAGGCGAGGAGGATACTTAAATGTCTGAACTTAAAATAACGAAAGCCAATTTCGATCAAGAGGTAATGAAATCCGATCTTCCCGTGCTGCTCGATTTCTGGGCGCCGTGGTGCGGCCCCTGCCGTATGCTCGGACCTGTCGTGGAGGAGATCGCGGAAGAATATAAGGGACGCGCCAAGGTAGGCAAGATAAACGTCGACGAAGAGGACGAACTCGCCGCGGCGTTCCGTGTTTCGAGTATCCCCACCGTCGTGGTGATGAAGGGCGGCAAGGTCGTCAACGCATCGGTAGGGTACAGCCCCAAAGCCCGGATAGAAGCCATGCTTAACGTATGATCGCGCGGCGGCCGCGGCCTTTCGGAACAGAGGCGGCGGCGCGATCGACGGGCGGCGCGCTTATGGCGGCGGCGGAAAAGTCCTGTCGGCTGATGGCGGAAGACCTCTGCCGCGAGGCGGGATACATGCTACCGCAGAGCGCGAATGCGAGAGCTTTTTTGGAAAGAGTGAAGAGGGAGACGGACGCACCCGCGTCCGTAGCAGACAGACTGTCAGACACAATACCTGTAAACTAAAAAACGGAGGAAAATAAAATGAAACAGAAATGCACCGTATGCGGTTATGTACACGAAGGCGCGCTTGCGCCCGACTACAAATGCCCCAAGTGCGGAGCGAGCGCGGATAAGTTCGTGCCCGTCCCCGAAGCCCCCGCAAAAAACCCCTATGCGGGAACGAAGACGGAGAAGAATCTCCGCGAAGCGTTTGCGGGCGAGTCGCAGGCGCGCAATAAATATACATATTTCGCTTCCGTCGCCAAGAAAGCGGGCTATGAGCAGATAGCCGCACTGTTCCTTAAAACGGCGGAAAACGAGAAAGAACACGCCAAACTGTGGTTCAAGGCGCTCGGCGAGCTGGGTGACACGGCGGAAAACCTCCTTCACGCCGCAGAGGGCGAGAATTACGAGTGGACGGACATGTACGATCGCATGGCAAAGGACGCGGAGGAAGAGGGCTTTTACGAGCTTGCAGAGCAGTTCCGCGGAGTGGCGGCGATAGAAAAGGCGCACGAAGAGCGTTACCGCAAGCTCCTTGCCAACGTGGAGGCAAAGCGCGTATTCGAAAAGAGCGGCGTCACCGTCTGGGAGTGCCGCAACTGCGGGCATATGGTAATAGGCACGGTAGCTCCCGATATATGCCCCGTATGCAAGCATCCGCAGTCCTTCTTCGAGGTCCGCGCGGAGAACTATTAAGGAGTAACGTATGGAAACGAAATTTCGCATATGTCGCCATTGCGGCAACCTGATGGGCATGATAAACGATTCGGGCGTACCCGTAGTATGCTGCGGCGAGCCGACGGAGGAGCTTGTTCCGAACACGACGGAAGCGAGCGGGGAAAAACACCTTCCCGTGGTAAAAACGGAAGACGGAAAGGTGATAGTGAACGTCGGAAGCGTGGATCACCCCATGCTGCCCGAGCACCGCATAGAGTGGGTATATCTCCACACGGATCGTGGCGGACAGCGTAAAACGCTCCTGCCCTCCGAAAAACCCTGCGTCACTTTCCGTATAGGCGACGAAAAGCCGCTTGCGGTTTACGCTTACTGCAATCTTCACGGTCTGTGGATGACCGAAATATCCTGACCGCCTTAAAGGGAATAAGGAAGCAAAAGGAAATAAAAAAGAGGGAACAGAGGAAAACGCCGTCCGCAAAACGCGGGCGGCGTTTTAGTTATGCGCGTGACTATGATGTGCGTTTTATAGAGTGCTGAATGCTAACGCGCGCATTATCGCAAAGCGTAGCCGAATGCTGTCGTCACATTGTACGTTAAACGGTTGCGTCGCCGATTGACAAAGTCGTGCAGTAGTGGTATTATAATAACTCAAAAGCGTATTTGCGGCGTAAGCGGCGCGTTATCCGCGTAAAAGCATGAGAGGGAATAAAAAGTCATCATGAAGATAAAGAGTTTTGAAGTGGATCATACCAGACTGCGCCCCGGCGTATATCTGTCGCGGACGGACGGGGAAGAGGGCAATGAAATATCGACGTTCGACGTCCGTCTGACCATACCCAACCGCGAGCCGCCTGTGGATATGCCCGCGCTCCACACGATAGAGCATCTCGGAGCGACGTATCTGCGAAACAGCGACATAAAGGACGACGTGGTATATTTCGGACCCATGGGCTGTCGCACGGGTTGCTATATGCTGCTGCGCGGCAAGCGTACGGCGGAAGAAGCCGCGCGCATAACGGAAGAAATGTGCGATTTCATTCTCGGATTCGGCGGAGACATTCCGGGCGCGACCGAAAAGGAGTGCGGCAACTGGCGCGAGCACAATCTTAAAGAGGCAAAGTACTATATTTCCCGCTTTCTTCGTCTGCTTAAAACGGAGCGCAACTTAAAGTACCCGGACTGAGCGTCATCAAACGTAAAAAAGCCCCGACATGAAATGCACCCCAAAAGTTAGACAAACTTTTGGAGGTGCATTTCAGAACTCATTCACAAGCTATTTAGTTATTTTATTGTCCAACTTTTGGGGTCCATAGCAACAGGGGGCTTTTTATTTTTGCCTTATTGGCGGTACGTTCTCGCCCACGCGCGGAACTCCCGCTCGCACGTCTGCTCCGCAAGCGCCCGCCGCGCTTTTTCACGCTTGCCGCATAAACTGTTTGTCCGTCGCCGCGCGGGAACGTACGGCAGTGGGATGAGCGCGGTACGTTCTCGCCCACGCGCGGAACTCCTGCTCGCACGTCCGCCCAGCAAGCGCCCGCGCCGCCGTAGCGTTTATGCGGTCACTTACGGCACTTTTCGTAAAGGGCGAGAATGCGGGAAACGACGGCGGGATCGTCCTCTTTGGCGACATACGCTTCGCCGCCGTCGATCACGACGCAAAAGACCTCCGCCGCCGCGACTCCGACGACGGGAGCGAGCAGTCTGTATTCGCCGTCAAGCCCGCTCTTCCTGCCGAAAGAGGCGAGCAGGCGATAAGCCCGCCGGCCGTGTTCGGTCATGACCTCGACGCGTCGGCCGTCCGCCATGCCTTCCAAGGTAAAAAACAGTTTTCCGTCCATAAACTCTCCTTTTTTCGCCTTTTGCTCATAAATATTATACGTTATTTTCCTCGCAAGGTCAAACGTGCGGGCGCGATTTGTCGTAATATCAAACGTGCGTAAGCACCTTTTTCGCGGTTATTTTGCGCTACGCTCCGCCGTGCGTTCACTTCGCCGAGCGAATGCGCTTTCACGGATATGTTTCAAATCCGATACCGATCTTGCGCCGTCCGCGCATTAAAAATTGTCGCATCCGCTATTGACAATCCCGGCGGCTTGTGATATACTTTCAACCGTCGGGGGAGAACGAATGACACAGTTTGAATTTTACAAATCGTTCATGTTTGTGGCGGAGCTTGCGATAGCGGAACTTCTGTATGTGAACAAATTCCGCAGACGCAAGCTGTTTGTACTTCGCGCGGCAGGTGGCATAATCGCACTGTTCGCGTTTGCTTTTTTATTTCCCGTCGCTTCCGAGAATCCGTTTTACTGCTCGTTCGTGTTCCTCTCCGTCTTCCTTGCGAGCGTACTCGTATGCAAGCTGATGTTCGCGGAGAAATGGATCTCCATAATATTCTGTACGATAGCGGGCTATACGACTCAGCACCTCGCATATGAACTGTTCAACATAATCATGTCGCTTCTCGGCGCGTCGGCGGCGGGCAATATGTACGGCAGTGCGGCGTTTGCGGGCATATTCGAAAACCTGTATGAAGTCGCCATATACGCGGCGGTATATACTGTGACGTACTTTGTCGCTTATCTGCTTTTTGCGAGCAGACTCAAAAGCGGAGAGCCCATCAGACTGGAAGCGAAATTTTTCTTCATACTCAGCATAGTGCTCCTTATGATAGACATATTCCTAAACGCCGTCGTGGTGTATAATCCCGTCAGCGGCGCGGAACTGCACGCCATGATAATAGGCGTATACAACATAGTCTGCTGTATAATATCCCTTTATCTGCAATTCGAGGTGACTCTGAGAAAGAAGGTGGAAAGCACGCTTGACACGGTGCAACAGATGTGGCACAAGGCGAAAGAGCAGTACGCCGCGTCCAAGGAAAACATAGAATACATAAACATGAAGTGCCATGACTTCAAGCATCAGATGCACGCACTGCGCGGCGGAGCGGTGAGCGACACGCTGATAAGCGACATAGAGAAGCGCATAACGATATACGACTCGTCCGCGCAGACGGGCAACGACGCTCTCGACGTGGTGCTTACCGAAAAGAGTCTTGCATGCAACAATAACGGCATAAGGCTTACGATAATAGCGGACGGAAAGAAGCTGGACTTCATGGCGCAGGAAGACATATACGCGCTGTTCGGCAATATCCTCGACAACGCGATAGAAGCGGTACATAAGCTGGACGAGAGTCGCCGCGTCATCAGCCTGCACGTCAAGACGATAGAGGGTATACTGATAGTAAGGGAGAGCAACTATTACAGCGGCGAGCTGAGGTTCGAGAACGGACTTCCCGTGACGACTAAGACGGACAAGCGGTACCACGGTTTCGGGCTTAAAAGCATTCAGTACATATGCGGACGTTACGGCGGCGACCTGTCCATAAAGACGGACGGCGGCGTATTCGACATGAGCATAATGTTCTTCCGCAGTGTGCCCGCGGGCAACAGGGACGCATGAGCCGTCGCTATATCGAAAAGAACGCGCTTCGGCGCGTTTTTTTGTGCGGTAATGTAAGGTTACGACATCAAAACGCCAGAGTGTGACAAAAATATGACACGGCTTTAATGTCGTGATATAATGTGCGCGTAAAAAGAAAATGCGTCGCATTGGGAATGCGGCGAAAAAGGAGATAATGATGAGCATAAAACCGCGTTCGAAAGCGGGCATGATATGGTTTATCATACTTGCGAGTCTGTTTGTACTGCTACTTGTCATAACGATAGTGATAACGCAGAATAACCTCATTTATTATACGATAAGTTCCAAATTCGGCGGGGGAAGCAAATACCTTAAAAGCGGCGATCCGGATATGTACGTATACTATTCGTTCAAAGAGGGTGACCCGACGGACAAAGCGGGCGCGCTTGCGGCGGCGAACGCGCTCAACGAGCGCATATGCGAAGAGGGCAGCGTACTTCTCAAAAACGACAACGACGTTCTTCCGCTTGCGCGCGGCAGCAAAGTGACCGTACTCGGCAGAAATTCCGTCGATCTCGTATACGGCGGATCGGGTTCGAACGCTGGCGCGTCCGAAATGGAAAAACTCGATCTCGGCGATATGCTGGAAAGCGTGGGCGGATTCGAGTATAATCCGGTGGTGCGCTCATATTACGAGGGACTGAACATAAGCCGTCCCGATTCCACGTCCATGGGCGTTACATACACGGGATTTCCCACGGCGGAAGCGCCCGTGGGCGATTATCCCGATGCCGTAAAGCAGAGCTATTCCGAATACGGTGACGCGGCTATCGTAGTAATTACCCGCATATGCGGCGAGGGATACGACCTCCCGCGCACGATGTTCAAAACGGGAAATTCCTATACGGACTGGACGTCTCAGAATCGCACGGTTGTGGACGGAGCGGACAGCATGGACTCGCACTATCTGCAACTTGACAAAAACGAGCGTGCGGTTCTCAAAGAGGCATGCGACAACTTTTCGCGCGTGGTGCTTCTCATAAACAGTGCCGCGCCCATAGAGCTCGGCATTCTGGAAGAGGGCGAATTTGCCGACAAGGACATAGCCGCGCTGTGGATGGCATATCCGGGCGAGAGCGGACTGAATGCCGTCGGAAGACTGCTCAACGGCGAGGTAACTCCGTCGGGAAGGACGGTAGACACATGGTCGCGCAATTTCAAGCTCGATCCCGCATGGCAGAACTTCGGCAACAATCTCAGCGCGGACGGCAACAGATATACTTATAACGGCGACCTGAAAAGCTCACGCTTCGTCGAATACCGCGAGGGCATATATGTGGGATACCGCTGGTTTGAAACGCGCGCTTCTTACGACGAGAGCGGCGCGTGGTATGCCGATAACGTAGTCTACCCGTTCGGTCACGGACTCAGTTATACGACGTTCGGGCGCGAGGTTGCGGCAGATACTCCGACAGACTCGACGTTGGCGGAGGACGGCAAGCTGGAATTTACCGTGACCGTCACCAACGACGGCAAAATGTATTCGGGAAAGGACGTAGTTCAGCTTTACTACTCGTCGCCGTACATGGACGGCGGCATAGAAAAAGCGCACGTCGCTCTGGGCGACTTTGCAAAGACAAAGGAGCTTGAACCTGGCGAGAGCTGTGAGGTGACGCTTTCGATAGACGTGCGCGACATGGCGAGTTACGACTACAACGACGCCAACGGCAACGAATTCAAGGGCTGGGAGCTGGACGGCGGAACGTACTCCGTATACATAGGCTCGGACGCGCACTCGTGGGCGGACGATGCAACGCCCGTATTTACTTACACCGTACCCGAAAGCGGCTACCGCTATCCGACGGACGACTATAACGAGGGCGCGCAGATAACCAATCTGTTCGATGACGAGAGCGAGTATATGAGCGGAAAGGTACTTTCCCGCGAAAACGGTTTTGCCGATTACGACGCGATAAAGGGCGTTGCCGATCAGCGCGAACAGTCCGAATTTCTGCGCGGTCTGATCGAAGCTAAGATGACGGACGAACCGGGCGCGCCCTGGTACGCAGAGACCGCGCCGACTTACAGCAAGCGTTCGCTGTCATACTCCGATTGCGAGGTCAAGCTTTACGATCTCATCGGCAAGGACTACGACGATCCGCTCTGGGACGCGCTTCTCGATCAGCTGACCGTATCCGAAATGGCGTCCATAATAGAAACGGGCAATTTCCGTACCCTGCAACTTGAAAACATAGACAAACCGCTGACGATAGATGCGGACGGGCCCATGGGATTTGCGCTGTTTATGGGCGACTCGTCGGTGTACGACACCTGTCGGTATGCATGCGAGTGCCTTGTGGGCGCGACGTTCAACCGCGAGCTTGCGCGCGAGCAAGGGCGTTCGGTCGGCATAGAGGGACTTGTGGGCAACGAGCAGGGGGACGGAACGCCGTATAGCGGCTGGTACGCTCCCGCGGTCAATCTGCACCGTTCGCCCTTTTCGGGACGCAACTTCGAGTATTACAGCGAGGACGCATTCCTTTCGGGCGAAATGGGCGCAAACGTCATACTCGGCGCAAAGGAATACGGAGTATATACGTTCGTCAAGCACTTTGCCTTAAACGATCAGGAAACGGACAGGGACAATAACGGACTGCTGACATGGGCGGACGAACAGACCATGCGCGAGATATACTTCAAGCCGTTCGAGACCTGCGTCAAAAAGGGTCAGACGCGCGGCATGATGAGCGCGTTCAACCGCATAGGCGCGACGTGGGCGGGAAGCGATCACGATCTTCTCACCGCACTTCTGCGCGACGAGTGGGGCTTCCGCGGCGCGGTGATAACCGACTTCAACGTCAAGTCCTACATGGATCCCGACGACATGATACGGGGCGGCGGCGACATCAACCTTGCCGCAGGTAAAACGCTTGCCGATAAGCGTTCGGCTACGGCGATATCCTGTATACGCCGCGCGGCGAAAAACATCATGTTCGTGGTTGCGGGCAGTAACGCGATGAACGGTCACGGAGCGGGCGTCATCTGGGGATACACTTTGCCCGGCTGGCTGGTGCTTCTTATCGTGATAGACTGCGTAGTGGGTGCGGGAACGGTCGGCTGGGGACTGTACGTATTCCTGCGCCGCCATGCGCAAAAGAAAAAACTCGCCGTGCGCACCTCGGACGGCGCGACAGATACGAACAATAAAACCGACGAATAAAAGGAGGAAATAATATGAAACTCAAAAAAATCGCAATGGCAGCGCTTTTCGCGCTCATAGCCGCGCTTACGTTCGCGTTCGCCGCTTGCGGCGACGGCGCTCCCGCCGAAAACGGCGGCAACGGAAGCGACCTCGATCCGTCCATAACGGAAACGGAGACTCCGTCCAAATACACCATGCAGGCGGAGTACATAGACCTTGACGGAGTCAAGGGCAGCGGTCTCAGCAACTCCGCGGAGGGCGTCGCCATGATAACGGGCAACGGCACGGACGCGGAAAAGGAAAAGGGCTGGGGCGAGGGCTACTACGTCAGCCAGATGCACGCGGCGGGCTGCCGACTCGACTTCGTGTTCACCGCAAGGTCCGCGCAGACCACTTCCATATCCGTAAGGCTCAGCTCCGAGCTCGGTCAGCTCACGTTCACGCCTCAGGATCTCGCATTCATGCTCAACGATAAGGAACTGCCTTATACGACGCTCGTGGTCAAGGGCGCGCAGACTTCCACTCCCGACCTTACGGCGGCGGTGTTCAACGACTACACCATAACCACGAGCGTGATGCTCGAAAAGGGTGAGAACACATTCTCGATAATGGTCAGGCAGAACTCACTGCGCGGCGACGGCAATGTGGCGGGACCCATGGTGGACAGCGTGACGTTCACTACCAAAGCGGTGCTCGAATGGACGGATCATAAGGATAACATATCCAGGCGCGACAATTCCGAATCGGATATGTGATCTGCCGTCATAAGGAGATAAAAGGAGGAAAATATAATGAAATCCATTGCAAAGATTGCCGTGTCGGCGATATGTCTGTTTCTGACACTCGTTACGGCAGCGGTATTTGCGGCGGGATGCGGCTTTACGAGGGATAGCGAAAACGTGGAAATAACGTTGCCCGACCCCGTAGTGGTGCGCCCCGAGCCTTATGACGCGGTCAAGTCCGTTTCCGTTCTGTATAACGGAACGGCGGCAAGCGTCATAGAGGCGGATATCGCCGCAGGCGTGATAAATCTCACCGCGAGCGTCATAAAGGACGACGGTGCGGACGGCTCCGTGACGTGGAGCAGCGATGCGCCCGCCGTCGCGTCCGTAAATGCGGTCGGTGTGGTGAGCCTGAACGCAACGGGCGTCGCGGCGATAACCGCAACGGCGGGGAGCAAGAGCGCGAGCGTTGTCATAACCGTATCGGATATGGCGTCGGAGTCACGCACGTATACTTTGACCGTATCGGGCGGTACTGCGAGCGTCGGCGGCGCGGCGGCGACTACTGCGAAAGCGGGCGACTATGTGGAGCTTACCCCGACGCTCACAGAGGGTATGACTTTTGACAAGTGGGTGCTTACGACGGGCGAAACGCAGAGGGATCTGCGCTCTCACGGTTTCGTCATGCCGAGCGGCGACGTAAGCGTGACGTTGGTGCTCAAAGCGCGCGAATATACGCTCAACCTCGTGGGCGGTCAGTTGTACGAGGCGGGTAAACCCGTTGACGGAACGGACGGCGGAGTGAGCATAGACAACGAACCCGTAATGAGATATTCGGTGGCGAGCGGCTCTTCCGTGACGGTAGTGGCTGACGACACTGCCGCGGGCTATATGTTCGTCGGCTGGGATCTCAACTATGCCAATCAGCGCACGGGCGGAGCGGGGCAGAAGGAGTATACGTTTGCCATGCCCGCCGAGGATACGACGCTGTTCGCCGTCAACTCCAAAGAGCTGGGTGCAATGCTCAATCCGGGCAGAGCGGACAGGTACAAGAAATTCAACAGCACGGAAAAGGGCTTCGGAGAGATAGTGAACGGAGTCGCTCCCGGCGGCTCGGTAGCTGACCCCGATCTCGAAGGGCTCAGCGGCTACCGCCTTGCGATCCCCGCGGATACGACCGGATCTACCGCTTTCTCGGAGAATATAGAGGACACCACCGCGCTTAATACCATG
Source organism: Bacillota bacterium (assembly GCA_019113265.1). Lineage (GTDB taxonomy): Bacteria > Bacillota > Clostridia > Christensenellales > Pumilibacteraceae > Protoclostridium. The sequence goes on from DXHT01000029.1 coordinate 42,674, forward strand.
AACGGCGCGCAGACCGTCAAGGTGATATTCAAGAACCACAGCAACAAATACGACGTATCGGTGGACTTCGGCGCGTCCTACAACGACAACCGCGCAAATACCGGAACGGTGACCGTGCCAAAGGGCGAAACGGTGACGGTGTGCTTCGAGGCGGCGATAGGTTTCGCAAATCCTTGGGCGTCCATAAACGTGCGCACCGATATCGGCGGCAGCGGTAGCGAAACGGTGCTTCTCGACATGGTGACCATGCGCGCCGCGACATATCCGAACGGCGATCCGTTCATAAACCGCACTAACGGCAAGCCCGTTATTCTTAACGCGGCATGCATTCAGGACGGCAACCTCGGCAGTACGGGATCGTTCGGCAACGTCCGCAACTACTTTATGATCTGCTACATCAACGGCAGCAAGTCGGGCAGTGTCGCATTCGAAGTGACCAACATGCCCGCGTACGACACGATAACGCCCGACACCGACGGCAAGCGTTATACGACGATATACGTTCAGGTGCGCTCCAACGTCAATTACGACTTTGTGCGCCGCGTCGGATTCGGTAAAGATATGTATCCGATGCAGAGTTCGGAAAATACGGTGTTCGCCGAGTTCCATACGACGACTAAGGACGACGTCAGCCTGCTTGCGCTCAAGATCGAGCGCACTCCGGACGACGCGGGTGAAAAGTTCTATATCAGCTACATTCACGACAGTCCGGAGCTTGGCGGCATATCTGGCGGACGTTCCAATTTCACCTTAGCGTTCTATTACAACAACGTTATAGGATACGGCGGGGAGGTATGATGATGAAAAAGAGAGTAAGACCTGTTTACGCGCTTTGCGTCGGCATTATACTCGCGGCGTGCATAGCGGCGGGTTGCCTGACCGCGGTGCGCGCATACGCCTCGGAGAGCGGAGGAATGCCTCAGTTCGGCAACTACTTCGTATCCGACTATGACAGTAAGGCGGAAGCGGTCAAAGCCAATCAGGCGACAAACGAACAGATAGTTTCCGAAGGAACGGTACTTCTTAAAAACGAAGACAACTCGCTTCCCGTTCCCTTAGGCTCTAAAATAAGCGTGTTCGGAAAGAACGCGGACAGAATGTTCCGCGGCTCCAGTATGACGGGTGCGCTGACTCAGGAGGGATACTCCGTAAACCCCACGCTGAGAAGTTTCTATTCGGACAGCTCAAAATCGGGAGACGGATTCAGATCTTCGTCGGGTTCGGACGGCTCCATGCCGTCGGGCAAGACGACGGGTGAAACGCCCGTGTCCATGTACACCGACGACGTGACTCAGTCTTTCGACGAATACAACGACGCGGCGATAGTCGTCATATCCCGTAGCGGCGGCGAGGGAACGGACATCACCCGCACGATGCAGTGCAAGGACGTCAACGCGACGGATGCTGACAACTTCCAGTATTGGGGAGAGGACGCGGTAGCCGTCAAGGGCGCGCGCAATAAGGACGACCACTATCTCCAACTCGATCAGAACGAAACGGACATGATAAAGATGGTGGGCGAGAAGTTCAATAAAGTCATAGTCATTCTCAATACCAGCTCGCATTTCGAGTGCGGATTCCTCGACGACCCGGGGCATTACGCATATTCGCCCGCCATCAAAGCCGCTCTCTGGGTGGGCGAGCCGCTGACGACGTTGCCCGTCGCGGGCGTAATAAGCGGGCGGATAAACCCGAGCGGTCATTTGCCGGATACCTTTGCCCGCGACTTCAAAGCGGATCCGACGTGGCAGAACTTCGGCAATCAGCGCGTTAAAGAGGGCAACGTATATTCCAACCTGACTGCCAACAACAGGTACAAAAAGCACTATGTGTATTACAAGGAAGGCATATACTACGGCTACTACTATTACGAAACGCGCGGCTTGACCGAGGGCGACGCCGCATGGACGGCGAGCGGACAGGCGGGCGATCTTGCGATAAACGGCACTACCACCGAAGAGTGGAGCAATTGGTACGACGCGCACGTCGTGTTCCCGTTCGGTCACGGATTGTCGTATACGTCGTTCGACTGGGAGATAGTGGACGCTCCGACGGAGCCCGTCGCGCTTGACCCCGACGGCGATATACAGATCACCGTAAAGGTGACAAACACGGGAACGGTCGCAGGCAAAGACGTTGTCATGCTCTTCTCGTCCTCCCCGTACTTCACGGGCGAAATAGAGAAACCCGCCGTAAGACTTGCCGAGTTCGCCAAGACGGATATGCTCTATCCCGTATCCGAAGCGGGCGAGGGCAAACCCAACTCGCAGGAGATAACGCTCACGTTCGCGGCACGCGACATGGCGAGCTACGACTATTCGGACGCCAACAAAAACGACTTCAAGGGATACGAGCTTGAAGCGGGAACGTATGACGTATACGTCAGCCGCAACGCGCACGACAGATCCGATCGGCTCAAAGTCAGTTACACGCTTTCTCAGGACGAGAGGTTTGAAACGGACGAGTACAGCGGACAAAAGATAGAAAACAGGTTCGACGAGGTAAGTAACGAGCTGACCGAGGGCGAGGGCGAACGCTATCTCTCCCGCGCGGACTGGACGGGAACTTTCCCGACGGCGTCCGTAAGTATAGACGCACGTCAGTGGATAGTGGACAGTCTGGAAGAGTGGTACACCGTATTCCCCGAAGACGAGGGCAAACCCTATTATACGGAAAACATGCCCACGCAGGGCGCGAAGTACGAAACGCCCATATTGCTCAAATATATGTTCGGCTTGCCGTACGATGATCCGAAGTGGGAAGACTTTCTCGACCAGCTCACCGTCGATCAGCTTACGCAGATAGTGACGCAGGGCTTCCTCAAATCGGGCATAGACATACCCGAACTCGGTATAAAGCAGATAATAAACGCCGATACGCCCATGGGTTGGGCGAACGTACCCGGAATGAGCGGCGCGGGATTTGCAAAGATAACGGTGCTTGCCGCGACGTTCAACCGCGAGCTTGCATATGCTCTCGGCAAGGGAATGGGCGAAGAGGCGCTCTGGGGAACGGGCGAGTCAGGCTCCAACATACCCGGCTGGTACGCGCCCGCAGTCAACCTGCACCGCTCTCCCTTCGGAGGCAGAACGGGCGAGTATTACAGCGAGGACGGCGTGCTTACGGGCAAACTCGCGTCTCAGGTAGTCATGGGCGCGCGCACCAAGGGGCTTTACACATACGTCAAGCACTTTGCCATAAACAATCAGGAGTCTCAGCGCATGGGCGTGTTTACCTGGGCAAACGAGCAGTGCATGCGCGAACAGTACTTCATACCGTATGAGATATGCGTCAAAGAGGGCAAGGCGACGGGCGTGATGACGGCGTTCAACCGCATCGGCGCGACGTGGGCGTTCGGCGATTACGACCTCATTACGGGCGTGCTCAGGGGCGAGTGGGGCTTCATCGGAAGCGTGGTCACCGACTGTCTGTGGGCGGCGGAATACGTAAACGGCGACGCGATGATACGCGCGGGCGGCAGTCTTGCGCTCAGTAACGTTGCGACCATTTCGTATAACGTAGGCACTCCGACGACGGTAAGCCTGCTCAGAAGATCGGCGAAAGACGTACTTTACCTGCACGCAAACAGCATGGCGATAAACGAGGGCGACTACCCGACCACTCCCAAAAAGATGCTCGGCTATTCGGCGGAAAAGCTGGATATAGCGATAGTGGGCGAGCCGTACAGCGCGACCGTTGCGACTGCGGAGCTGAACGTCAAGTGGTATCCCGATCTCGATATCGCAAACGTGACTTATGCTCTCGCTCCCGGGTTCCGACTTCCCGACGGCTTGCGGCTTTCTTCGGACGGAAGTATATCGGGAACGCCCGAATACTCCATAAACAACTATCAGTTCAAGGTCATTGCGACGTACGGCGACGAGCAGATGACGAGCGATGCGTTCTCGCTCACCGTGATCGATTCCAGCGGATCGATAGTGTACGCGGCGCAGTCCGATCTCGGAACGATAAACATAGGCGAAACGGCGGATATAGACGTGGGCACTGCGGAGATCGTCCTCGGCGATCCTTCCGAGACCAGCCCCGTGACCGTGTTCTATTCGCTTAAAAGCGGCTGTGCGCTTCCCGAGGGTCTTTCTCTCTCGCCCGATGGCAGGATAACGGGAACTCCGAATTCGGCGGCGGTAAATTGCAAGTTCACCGTTGTGGCGAGCGCGATTGGTTACTACTCGCAGGAAGCTGAATTCACGCTCAGCGTGCTCGGCAAGATAACGTTCTCGGGCGGCACGCTCGGTGACGGCAGATTCGGCGAGGCGTATGTGAGCAAGGTGGACTTTGCTACGGGCGCGGATAACGTGACGTATGCGCTTAAAGAGGGAAGCAAACTTCCGAGCGGGCTCGAACTTACGAGCGGCGGCTATATAGTGGGAACGCCCTCCGAAACGTGCACGAACGCGACGTTTACCGTCGTGGCGTCCGCACCTCTTGCCGAGAGCGCGGAAGCGGAGTACAGCATGAGCGTGGGTATCGCGCTTTCTCCCTTCCTCTCCTCCGTGCTTACGGACGGTAAGACGGGCGAGGCTTACTATGCGAGCGTGAACAACGTCATGGGCGCGTCCTCTCCCGAGTATACGCTTAAAAACGGTTCGACGCTTCCCGAGGGTCTGACGCTTTCGACGAGCGGCGAGATAACGGGAACGCCCTTAAAGAGCGGAATGTATACCTTCACGGTTACCGTCAGCGAGGACGGCGCGATAGGCGACGAAAAGGAGTTTACGATATATGTGAGCGAGCCGTCCAACGTCGTCAGCGCGGAAGTTCCCGCAAGTGGTAACGACGATCTCGTGGTGCTTGCCGCAGTGTCTCTGGCGCTCGGCGCGGCCGGACTGCTGACCGGCGCGGCGGCTCTGATAATAACCGCTATACGCGGCAAGGGCAGGAGCGGAAAGAATTGAGATAACGCCCTGACGGAAAAACGGGCGGAAAAAATTTCCGCCCGTTTTTCCAAAATTCTGGAATTTCGGCTTAAAGTGTGTTATAATCGTAGTGTATAGAGGATTCAGTCATGATAAACGTTGCGATTGTGGACGACGAGCAGGCGGTGCGCAAGCAGCTCGCCGAATATGTGGATAAATATGCCGCGGAAAGCGGCATAGAGTGCGGTGTAAAATGTTTCGACAGCGCCCTCTCGTTTGTCAATCGTGATAAACCCGCATTCGACCTGATCCTTCTCGACATAGAAATGCCTGACGTCAGCGGCATGGAGCTTGCCTCGCAGATCCGTAAGACGGATACGTCCGTGGCGATAATTTTCGTTACCAATATGGCGCAATACGCGATACGCGGCTATGAAGTGGATGCTTCCGACTTCATAGTAAAGCCCATATCGTACGGCGATTTTGCCATGAAAGTGGGGCGAATTTTCCGCAGGATAGTCCAACGCCGCGATACGCAGATAACGGTCACCGACGGCGACACCGCAAAGCGCATCCCCGTTTCGGACATACGATATGTGGAGGTGCAGGGTCACGCGCTGACATATCATATGCGCGACTGCGTGATAACGGAGCGCGGAACGCTCAAAAAGCGCGAAGAGGCGCTCCTTGACAGCGGCTTTGCGCGGTGCAACAATTATTGCCTCGTCAACCTGCGTTTCGTCTCCGCGGTCAACGGCTATACGGTGTTCGTTTCGGGCGGCTCGGGCAGGGCGGCGGAAAGTCTGTCCATAAGTCATCCTCGAAAAAAGGACTTCATACGCGTCTTAAACGAGTATTGGCAGGCGAATATGTGAAACGGCTTTCGGGCAAAAGCGATACGGACCGATCGTCGGCAGATCGTATATGCGAGCTCACGTCAAAACGGAAATAGTACGTAGAGCACAGGACAGTAGGATTTATAATAACGCGATCGGCGGTGCGGGCAGACCCGCGCCGCCGTTTTTGTCGCTTTAGCGAAAGAAAACCACCACTTAATGAAATGCACCCCAAAAGTTAGACGAAACTTTAGGAGGTGCATTTATTATGCAAAGGAAGAAACACAACACAAAATACTCGCCGGAATTCAAGATATCTGTTATAATGGATATGCGAGAAAACCATTTGGCGTATAGAGAAACGGTGCGTAAGTATTGGAATACACGATCACGCGCCGAAGAAGATTTATACGTGCATACCGTAAA
>DXHT01000030.1 GCA_019113265.1 Bacillota bacterium
GCACGAATACATATTTTACTGGAACAACAAGAGAATATCCCGCAAACTAAAAGGAATGAGCCCGGTTGGGTACCGGACTCACTACCAAACAATTTAATTAAATTTTTGTCCAAACTTTGGGGTTCACTTCAGGGCGGCAGATCGGACGGTTAGTCGTGTCGCTTGCGGCGTAAATAAGCCGCACTCTGCGTATAAAACGGAGCAAAACAAAAATTTTTCTATCTTTCGCGCGAATATGCATTAAAAATGCTTGACCGCGCGCTTTTATTGTGGTATTATTTCCTTTACGAGAATACACTGAAAATTTGCCCTTTTCGGTTTTATGTTAGCATGAAGGGAGCAAGCTCGGACGTTTTATTATAAGGATAGGAAATTGTTCGAAAAACCGGAAAGCAAATAAAATATTTTTGTGCTTTACCCGAAGCCGTGCGAAATTTTTGCGGCTGCCGGGGAGTTTTTATTGTAAAAACAATGCGTTAAGGAGAATATATGGCTGAACGTAAGATCCGCAAGGTAAAATACGGAAACACCGAAAGGCGCAGTTTCGCGCAGGTGGACGAAGTCATCGACATGCCCAACCTCATCGAGGTACAGAAGACGTCGTACAACGACTTCCTCGAACGGGGAATAGGCGAGGTGTTCAAGGACTTCTCGCCCATAACCGACTTCTCGGGCAGGATCGAACTGCACTTTCTCTCCCATCACATCGAGGACACTCCCAAGTACACGGAAAAGGAGTGTAAGGACCGCGACGCGACGTATGCGACGCCGCTCAAAGTAAAGGTCCGCCTCGTGTACAAAGAGACGGGGCAGATGAGCGAGCAGGAAGTTTTCATGGGTGACATGCCCAAGATGACTCCCAACGGTTCGTTCATAATCAACGGTGCAGAGCGCGTCATCGTCTCCCAGCTCGTCCGCAGCCCGGGCGTGTATTTTTCGGATGAAACGAAAGATCAGAAGACGGGCAAAGTGTACTTCACCGCGCAGAGCATACCCTCCCGCGGCGCATGGCTGGAATACGAGATGGAGCCTGCCGAAACGCTTGCCGTTCACGTCGACCGTCAGCGCAAGGTGCCCATCACCACGCTCATCCGCGCGCTCAGCGCAGTCACGACCAAGAACTACGGAACGGACGAGCGCATATGCGAGATCTTCCATCACGAGCCTATAATAGTCAAGACCTGCCAGAAGGACGCCGCAAAGGACGACGAAACGGGTCTTGAAGAGCTGAACAAAAAGCTCCGTCCCGGCGAGATATTCAACCCCGACTCCGTCGCTAACTACATCCACTCGCTGTTCTTCGACCGCAGAAAGTACGATCTTTCGCGCGTCGGCCGCTACAAGCTGAACAAAAAGCTCAGTCTTGCGGCGAGGCTTGCGGGTCAGACGGCGGCAGAGGACATCGTGGACGGCGACGGCGTGGTATACGCCACCGCGGGCAGCGTCGTCGACGAAGAGACGGCGTTTAAAATCTGCAACGCGGGCATAAACGAAGTGGCGGTGCGCATAGAAGGGCTTGACCGTCCGTTCTGGATAATGGGCAACGGCCACGTCGACCTTTCCGGATACATCGACGTCGATCCCCGTTCGATAGGCATAACGGAGAACGTCTCCTATGCCGTCCTTTCCGACCTCATGGAAAAGGCGGGCGGCGACCGCGCGGTGCTTGCCGAGCTTTGCCGCGACAATGCGGACAAACTCGCCGAAAAGCACATAACGGTAGACGACATACTCTCCACCGTAAACTACATCATAGGTCTTCACTACGGCATAGGCACGACGGACAACATCGACCACCTCGGCAACCGTCGCGTGCGCAGTGTGGGCGAGCTGCTCCAGAACCAGTTCCGCATAGGTATCGCAAGGCTGGAACGCGTCGTAAGGGAGAGAATGCAGATACAGTCGGATGCGGAGCTTACGCCGCAGACGCTCATCAACATCCGTCCCGTGACCGCCGCGCTCAAAGAGTTCTTCGGATCCAGCCAGCTGTCGCAGTTCATGGACGAGACGAACCCGATAAGCGAGCTGACGCACAAGCGCAAGCTGTCCGCGCTCGGTCCCGGCGGTCTCAACCGCGACCGTGCGACGTTCGACGTCCGCGACGTACACTACTCGCATTACGGCAGAATGTGCCCGATAGAGACCCCCGAAGGTCAGAACATCGGTCTTATATCCTCTCTGTCCTCGTATGCGCGCATAAACGAATACGGATTCATCGAAGCGCCCTACCGCAGAGTTCAGAAGTTCCGCGACGAGGCGGGCAACGTAACGGGCGGAAGAGTGACGGACGAAGTGGAGTACCTGTCGGCGGACCGCGAGGACAGATACATCATAGCGCAGGCGAAAGAGCCTCTCGACGAGAGCGGCTGGTTCGCAAAGAAGCGCGTGCTCGCGCGCTACCGCGAGGACATAAAGGAATTCGACAGGGAAGAGATAGACTATGTGGACGTCTCGCCCCGTCAGCTCGTTTCCGTTGCGACCTCGCTCATACCTTTCCTCGAAAACGACGATACCAACCGCGCGCTGATGGGTTCCAACATGCAGCGTCAGGCAGTTCCTCTGCTCCGCCCCGAAGCGCCCATGATAGGCACGGGCATAGAGCACAAGATAGCGTATGACTCGGGAGTCATGGTGCTTGCGAGAAAGGACGGCGTCGTCTGCTATGTGGACGCCGAAACGGTAAAGGTGCGCGAAGAGGACGGCGTCGTGGCGACGTATCTCCTCAAAAAGTTCCAGGGCTCCAACCAGGGAACGTGCATAAATCAGAAGCCGATAGTCTCCAAGGGACAGGCGGTCAGAGCGGGCGACGTGCTCGCGGACGGTCACTCCACCGAAAACGGAGAGCTTGCCCTCGGTCGCAACATACTCGTGGGCTTCATGAGCTGGGAAGGCTATAACTACGAGGACGCGATCCTTATAAGCGAGCGCATAGTAAAGGACGACGTGTTCACCTCCATACACATTTCCGAATACGAAATGGAGGCGCGCGACACCAAGCTCGGCGAAGAGGAGATCACGCGCGACATACCCAACGTGGGTGAGGACGCGCTCAAAAACCTCGACGAGAACGGTATCGTATACATCGGAGCGGAAGTCACGAGCGGCGACATACTCGTCGGTAAAGTCACGCCCAAGGGCGAGGCGGATCTGACTCCCGAAGAGCGTCTGATGCGCGCGATATTCGGCGAGAAGTCGCACGAAGTGCGCGACACCTCTCTCAAAGTGCCTCACGGCGAGGGCGGTATAGTGGTGGACGTCAAGGTGTTCACCCGCGCCAACAAGGACGAGATGAGTCCGGGCGTGAACAAGGTAGTTCGCGTATACATCGCTCAGAAGCGTAAGATAGGCGTGGGCGACAAGATGGCGGGTCGTCACGGTAACAAGGGCGTCATATCCCGCGTTCTTCCCGAAGAGGATATGCCCTTCATGGCGGACGGCACGAGATTGCAGATAGTGCTCAACCCCCTCGGCGTGCCTTCCCGAATGAACATAGGACAGGTGCTCGAAGTGCACCTCGGACTCGTCGCCAAGACTCTCGGCTGGAAAGTGGCGACTCCCGTGTTCGACTCCGCACTCGAAAGCGATATAGAGAAACTGCTCCGCGAAAACGGATTCGTAAATCCCGACGGCGAAGTGGACGGCAAGATACAGATGTACGACGGCAGAACGGGCGAGCCTTTCGAAAACCGCACGACGGTCGGATACATGTATATGCTCAAACTCATCCACCTCGTCGACGACAAGATGCACGCGCGTTCGATCGGACCGTACAGTCTGGTCACTCAGCAGCCTCTCGGCGGCAAGGCGCAGTTCGGCGGACAGCGTTTCGGCGAAATGGAGGTGTGGGCGCTCTACGCATACGGCGCGGCGAACATCCTTCAGGAGATAATGACCGTCAAGTCGGACGATATCGTGGGCCGCGTAAAGACTTACGAATCCATCGTCAAGGGCGTGAACGTCTCCGAGCCGGGCGTACCCGAATCGTTCAAGGTGCTCATAAAAGAGCTTCAATCGCTCTGCCTTGACATCAAGGTGCTCAACGACGAGAACAAAGAGATATCCATCAAGGACATCACGGAGGACGAGGCGGACGTATACGAGACGCCTACCAAGAAGACGAAGCACTTCGAGAACGGCAAGCTCGTGCTCGAAGAGGAGATAGACCTCGATGCGTTCGACGACATCAAGCTGGACGACGACGAGGAGCAGGGCGACGTCAAGGACGACAGTCTTTCCAGACTGTTCGGCGATGACGACGAGCCGGATATGGACGACTTCGGCGATTTCGGTTCGGACGAGGGCGACGACCTCGACGACCTCGACGATCTCGGAGCGGATCTGCGTTCGGACAGACTGCTCGGCGATGACGATCTCGACGACGAAGGTAAGGAGGACTGAGCGAAATGTTCGAACTCAACAGCTGCGATTCGATGGAAATAGCTATAGCGGGTCCCAATAAGATCCGCGAGTGGTCGCACGGAGAGGTGACCAAACCCGAAACCATAAACTACCGCACCCAGAAGCCCGAGCGCGACGGACTGTTCTGCGAGCGCATATTCGGACCGTACAGGGACTATGAGTGCCACTGCGGAAAGTACAAGCGCATACGCTACAAGGGCATAATCTGCGACAAGTGCGGAGTGGAAGTCACCAAGAGCAAGGTGCGCCGCGAGAGAATGGGACACATAGAGCTTGCCGCGCCCGTAACGCACATATGGTACTTCAAGGGCGTACCCGGCCGCATAGGACTCATGCTCGACATGACTCCCAAGCAGCTCGATCAGGTGGTGTATTTCGTCAATTTCGTCGTCACCGATCCGGGCAACACGCCTCTCGAATACAAACAGATACTGTCCGACGCGGAGCTTGCGGACGCACGCGCGCTTTACGGCGAGAACTCATTCAAAGTCGGCATGGGTGCGGAGGCTGTCAAGAAACTGCTCGGCGACATCAACGTCGAAGAGGAGTATAAGAACGTCAAGAAGATAGTGGAAAGCTCCACCGGTCAGAAGAAACTCAAAGCGATAAAGCGTCTGGACATACTCGACTCGTTCCGCCGCAGCGGCAACGATCCGACGTGGATGGTGCTCGACGTGCTTCCCGTCATTCCCCCCGATCTGCGCCCCATGGTACAGCTCGACGGCGGAAGATTCGCGGTCAGCGACCTCAACGACCTCTACCGCAGGGTAATAAACAGAAACAACAGACTTAAACGCCTTATGGAGCTCAACGCTCCCGACATCATCGTACGCAACGAAAAGCGTATGCTCCAAGAGGCAGTGGACGCGCTGATAGACAACGGTCGTCGCGGCAAGGCGGTGAGCGGCGCGGGCAACAGAGAGCTTAAAAGCCTCTCCGGACTGCTGCGCGGCAAGCAGGGACGTTTCCGTCAGAACCTGCTCGGTAAGCGCGTGGACTACTCCGGCCGTTCCGTCATAGTCGTCGGACCCGAGCTGAAAATGTACCAGTGCGGACTTCCCAAGGAAATGGCGCTCGAACTGTTCCGTCCGTTCGTCATGCAGGAGCTCGTCAAGCAGGGCAAGGCTCACAACATAAAGAGCGCGAAGCGCGTGGTGGACCGCGCGGACAAGAGCGTGTGGGGCGTACTCGAAAAGGTCATCAAGGAGCATCCCGTACTGCTCAACCGTGCGCCCACTCTTCACCGTCTCGGCATACAGGCGTTCGAACCCGTCCTCGTCGAGGGCAGAGCGATAAAACTCCACCCGCTCGCGTGCGGCGCGTTCAACGCGGACTTCGACGGCGACCAGATGGCGGTGCACGTTCCTCTTTCGATAGAGGCTCAGGCGGAAGCGCGCTTCCTCATGCTCGCATCCAACAACATCCTCAAACTGTCCGACGGTCGTCCCGTGTGTACGCCCTCTCAGGACATGGTCATGGGCGTGTACTATCTGACGATAGAGCGTCCGGGCGCAAAGGGCGAGGGCAAGGTGTTCTGCGACACGGACGAGGCGAAGATGGCATACCGCAACGGCGACATCGCGCTTCAATCCAAGATAAAAGTGCGTCTGTTCAGAGAGATAAACGGCGAGCTCAAACACAAGCTCGTAGATACGACGGTAGGTAAGATAATCTTCAACGAGGCTATACCTCAGGACCTCGGATTCACGCCGCGCGAGACCGAGGACGACATGTTCAAGCTCGAAATAGACAGGGTAGTGGACAAGGGCGTTCTCGGCGACATAGTGGACGTTACGTTCAAGAAGAAGGGCGCGACGGAGACCAGCCGCGTTCTCGACAACATCAAGGCGCTCGGCTACAAGTACTCCACGATAGGCGCGATAACGACCTCCGTGTTCGACATGAAGATACCGCCCAAGAAGAAGGAGCTCATCGAAGAGGGCGACAAGCGCGTCCTTGCCGTCGAAGAGCTTTACAAGGACGGCTTCCTCACCGAAGAGGAGAAGTACACCAAGGTCATCTCCATCTGGAAAGAGATAAACGGTAAGATGAGCGACGAGCTTAAAAAGGGCTTTGAGACGTTCAACCCCATCTCCATGATGGCGACGTCGGGCGCGCGCGGATCGATAACGCAGATGATACAGCTCGCGGGCTGGCGCGGACCCATGGTCAACCCTCAGGGTAAGACGCTGGAAGTGCCCGTCAAGAGCAACTTCCGTGAGGGACTGAGCGTTCTCGAATACTTCATAGCGTCGCACGGCGGACGTAAAGGTCTTGCCGATACCGCGCTTAAAACCGCAGACTCCGGTTATCTGACCCGTCGACTCGTGGACGTCGCTCAGGACGTCATAGTCATGGAAGAGGACTGCTGCGAGGGCATGCCGCCCAAGGGCATCAGGACGTTTGCGATAGTCGAGGGCAACCCGCTCACCATAGCGACGGGCGGCGCGGTCACCGACGACGACAAGCGCGCGATAATGTCGCAGATTTACGACAAGAAAGCTCCCAAGTATACGACGGACGATATACTCGACCCTGCGACGGGTACGGTCATCGTTCAGGCGAACGGCAAGATAACCGCTCGCAAGGCGAAGGAGATAATAGATAAGAACGTACCCGAGATCAAGGTGATAGGTTCGCTCATAGAGAGCCTGGAAGACAGACTCTGCGGGCGTTACTCCGCCGAGGACGTGGTAGACCCCGAAACGGGCGAGCTCATCGTCGCGGCAAACACCATGATAGGCGAGGAGGATGCGGCGCGCATCACCGACGCGGGCATAGCTTCCGTGTCCATCCGCACCGCGCTCACCTGCCGCAGTAAGCACGGCATATGCGCCAAGTGCTACGGCAAGGACATGTCCAACGGTTCTCCCATACGCATAGGCGAGGCGGTAGGCATCATAGCCGCTCAGTCCATAGGCGAGCCCGGCACGCAGCTTACGATGCGTACCTTCCACAGCGGCGGCGTCGCGGCGGCAGACGATATAACCCAGGGTCTTCCCCGCGTCGAGGAGCTGTTCGAGGCGCGCAAGCCCAAGGGCGTTGCGACCATAACGACGGTGGACGGCACGGTCACGATAAAGGAAGAGAACGGCAGGCGCGACGTCATCGTCCGCACGGACGACGGCAAGGAGATGTCCTACTCCATTCCTTACGCGGCTAAGCTCAAACGCAATATCCGCAACGGAGCGCGCATAAGCGCGGGCGATCCGCTCACCGAAGGTCCCATAAATCCTCACGACATTCTTGCGACCAAGAACAAGAACGCCGTTCAGGAGTACCTGCTCAAAGAGGTGCAGTCCGTTTACCGCTCTCAGGGCGTTAAGATAAACGACAAGCACGTCGAGGTCATCGTGCGCCAGATGCTCAAAAAGGTGCGCGTGGAGACGAGCGGAACGACGGACTTCCTGCCGGGCAGCATGGTGGATATAAGCGACTTCATGGAAGCGAGCAACAAGGTCATCGAAGAGGGCGGCATACCCGCTCAGGCGAAGCCCACTCTTCTCGGTATCACCAAAGCCGCACTTGCGACGGATTCCTTCCTGTCCGCGGCGTCCTTCCAGGAGACGGCGAGAGTGCTCACCGAGGCGGCCATCAAGAACAAGCGCGATATGTTGCGCGGTCTTAAAGAGAACGTCATAATCGGTAAGCTCATCCCCGCAGGTACGGGCATGAAGATATACCGCAACATCACTCCCGTCGAGAGGAAAGTACAGCCCGACGCATCGGCAACGGCGGAAGCGGAAGCCGCGGCGGACGAGGCGACCGAAGCGGAAGACTGATACGGCGGCGACCGCTGAAACGGTCGGGCGACGAATAAAAAAGTCAGCGATAAAAAGAGCGGAAATTCCTTTCCGCTCTTTTTCTTTTCTGCCGCCCGAAAGCCTGCGCTCTGCCGCCGTTCCGCTCTTTTTCTTTTCTGCCGCCCGAAAGCCTGCGCTCTGCCTCCGTTTCGGTTTTTTGCTTTTTGCCGTCCGAATGCTTGCGCTCTGCCGCCCTTTAATGTTATATTAGAGCCATGGAAAGAGAAGAGATAATCGGAATAATAGGCGCGATGGACATCGAGATCGAGGGCTTTGCGGGCGCAATGACGGATGCGGTGCGTAGCGACTCGTTCGGCTCGGAAGTGATAACGGGAACGCGCGGATCGCAAAGGCTGGTAGTCGTAAAATCGGGCATAGGCAAGGTGAATGCGGGTTTTGCGGCGCAGATGCTGGTGACGAGGTTCGGCGCGACGCGGATATACATGACGGGCATTGCGGGCGCACTCGACAAAAGCCTCGGCGCGCTCGACCTGTTCGTACCCGACAAGTTCGTGCAGTACGACGTCATCATGCCGGGCGAATCCGACGGATATATGGACATACTCGGCGGCAATTTCGTGCTTCCCGACAAAAGCATGGCGGACGCTCTCGCAAATAAGACGGGCGCGATCCGCGGCACCATGGCGACGGGCGAGAGGTTCGTCGAAGCCGAGGAAGACAAGGCGGACATACTCCGCCGCTTTCCGAGCGTCATGGCGGCGGACATGGAGAGCGGCGCGGTAGCGCAGGTGTGCGCGCGCATGCGCGTTCCGATGGCGTGCGTCAAGGTCATATCCGACGCGGGCGACAGCATGGAATACGGCAGATTCAAACTGCTTGCCGCCGAAAAGTCCGTCAGCGCGGTGCTGTCCGCACTCTGATCGTCGGTGTTTCGCGGGCGATACGACGCGCGGCAACTCGCGGCGTCGCGTCGGTTCTGTCGCTTTCGGCGCGGCACGTTTATTTACCGTGAGCTTTTACGGCTGTCATGCCGAGAGCGGCGGCGTTCCGTCAGCGGCGGCATGCGCTCTGCGACCATGCGCTGTCGGGCGCACCTTGCAAATTGCGTGCGGCGCGATAAGCGGTAACGGCACGGAATAACAATGCAGTAAACAACAAAGAAAAAGGGGTCTGACTGATACGTCAGACCCTTTACTCGTCATGTTTCGTTTGTGCCGCCGTAAGATGCGCGCAGATTGCGTCATCTTACGAACAGTTCGGGGTGGACGTGCGCCGCGAAAGCCGCGCCTCCCGCGAGGTTATAGCACTCGAATCCGTGCGCCGTAAGCACCCTGCACGCGATGTAACTGCGTGTACCGCTGCGGCAGTTGACGTACACGGGAACGCCGCGGGGGATATAATCCAGCTTTTGCCGCAGCTCGTCGACGGGGATATTGACCGCGCGTGAGAAGTGTCCCGTTGCGAACTCTCCGCGCGTGCGTACGTCCAGCATGACTATATCCGAACGCTCGCACAGCTCGGGGAGATCCTCGGCGTGGAACTGCTTTACCATGCCGTCCAGCACGTTCTCCGCGACGTACCCCGCGACGTTCACGGGATCCTTTGCGGAGGAGAACGGGGGAGCGTATGCGAGTTCGAGCGCGGTGAGGTCATACACGCTCATGCCAGCGCGGAGGGCGACGGCAAGCACGTCTATGCGCTTATCCACGCCCGCGCGCCCCACTATCTGCGCGCCGAGCAGTTTGCCCGCGTCGGGAGTAAAAAGCAGCTTTATGAACATTTCCTCCGCTCCCGGGTAGTAAGTCGCGTGGGAGGGGGAGAGGGTTATCGTTTTAAGGTAGCGCACGCCCGCCTTTTTCGCGGTCTTTTCGTTAAGACCGGTAGAGGCGGCGGTCAGTCCGAACAGCTTGATGACGGAAGTTCCCTGCGTGCCGCGGTAGCGGTCGGGTTTGCCGCAGATGTTGTCCGCCGCAATGCGCGCCTGTCTGTTCGCGGGACCCGCAAGAGGGACGTTTACGGCGCTTTCAGTCACGAGGTCGTCCGTCTGCGCAACGTCGCCCACGGCGAAGATATCGGGATCGGACGTGTTCATGAATTCGTCGGTGACTATCGCGCCCTTTATGCCCGTTTCTATTCCGCACGCGAGCGCGAGATCGGACTCGGGCATGACTCCCGTTGATAGCAGCACTATGTCGGCAGGGTACGATCCCGCCTGCGTGATCACCTCCGCGCCGCTCGCCGATTCCTTTATCGCGGTGACGTGCGCTCCGAAACGCACGTCCACGCCGTTTCCGACAAGCTCCTCAGCGAGCATTGCCGCCATGTCCTCGTCAAGCGGCGGAAGCACCTGTCTGCCGCGTTGAAGAAGGGTAACGTCTATATTTCTGTGAATGAAGTTTTCCGCGGCTTCCAGCCCTATAAAACCGCCTCCTACGACGACCGCGCGTTTAACTCCCGTACGGCTTGCGTGTTCGGCAAGACGGAGCGTATCCTCGACGGTGCGCAAAGTGTGTACGTGCTTGCCGTGGATGCCGGGGATGTCGGGCAGAACGGCGCGCGCTCCGGGCGCGAGGAGCAGTCTGTCGTAGTCCTCGGTGTACTCTCTTCCCGTGGCAAGCTCGCGCGCCTTGACCGTATGCGCGGCGGGATCGACGGAAATGACCTCCGTACCGACGCGCACTTCCACGTTATACCTCGCGGCAAAGCCCGCGGGCGACTGTAAGGTGAGCGCGCGTTTATTGCCTATGACGCCGCCGACGTAATAGGGAAGTCCGCAGTTGGCGTATGAGACGTATCCCGTGCGCTCGAAAACTATGATCTCGGCATACTCGTTGAGTCTGCGCAGACGTGCCGCGGCGGTTGCTCCTCCCGCAACGCCTCCCACGATGAGTATCTTGGGTGCGTCCGTCTCTGTTCCGTCCTCGGTAACTATGCGGCGAACTGGTTTGCCGCTCTTGTCGAAAAGTCCGGGTGTTTTCATGATTTTCCTTTATTTTGAGCGCGACTCGTTATAAGCCGCGCAGCCCTCTTTCGGGTATCCGTTTGTTTCGTAACGTAACTGCGCCCGCGGCACGGCGATGACGCGGCGAGCGCGTCCGCCGTGCGACGGGTCTATACCCGTTCTGCGAAGAACACGTCTATGACGTTTTTGAGATCTCCTATCGCTTTGCCGACGTATTTGCGGTCTATCGTCGCGCCGTCCGCGGTTAAGAACTCGGTGAATTTGTTGACGAGGAGAAGGTTGGAGTTAAAGCAGCGCTTTACCGCAAATTCCAGCACTCTGCGCTTATCCCATTTGAGGATCTTTGCGTTCATGTGCGACGCGTCGCACGCTACCTGATACTCCTTGTATTTGTCGCTCAGTCCCGCGAGATCTTCGAGATAGCGGAAGTTGAGATTCCACTTTGTCAGTTGCAGGTCGGGAACGGCTCCCAGCCAGCCGTAATTTTCGAAGTGATCCACTTCGTTGGCGTTTTTGAGGTTGATACCGAACGCCTTCGTCTTTTCGTCGTAATCGGCGCGCGTCTTTTCGTCCATGTGTTCGGGGTCGCTGAACCTGTCGAACGTCTCGAATTCCTCTATCGTGTGCTTGCCGTACTTGCACAGCACGGAAATGACGCATTCCAGCTCGTGCAGACTGCGCCATACGACTATTGCTTCCTTTTCCAGACCCTTTGCGGCAAGCATCATTATGCCTTTGAGTTTGAGGAACGCCGTTTCAAACAGTTTATACACCGCTTTCGACGTACGCTCCTTGCACGCGGCGTTGCCTTTGAGCCCGACGGTGAGAAGGTAATCGAGGAGGATATTGAAACGGCAATATACGGGATTGTATTCGTTGATGATGCGCTTTGCGCTCGTCTTGATGTTTTCGAGTATGAAAATGGATTCCGCCACGTCCGCGACGAGCCGCGCGCGGTAGCTTTCGTCATGCGTCGCCGCTATGCGCGTTTTCTCGTCCATGCCGCCCGTAAATGCGTAGTGATATCCGCATATGTACCTTATTATGTCGGGTGCGGGTACGCCGTACAGAGCGGGATTTATGCCTTGCATGGTAAGTCGGGCGCGGTAACGCTCCAAAACTCCTATGAACATTTCCGCGATAAAGGAGCGCGGAAAAGTGAACCCGCCGTACTCGACGCGCTGCTTGGGAAGAGTATAATCGAGTAATTCGTTTATAAATCGTTCGTCCATACCGATATTGTAACACATTAAGCGGCTTGCGTCAATCGGCGCGGCGGCAAACGGGAATTAGAAACCCATTAAATTTGCCCGTTCGCACCGCCTTACGCATTCGCCGCACGTGTAGTGCCGAAAAGTCTTTTCGCTCTTTGCGTGCCCGCTCGCGCTATAATGCTTTCGGCTTCTGTGCCGTTCGTCCGCTCGCCGCACCGCGCATTTTTACGCATTATAGCCGCGCCATGCAACGCTTTGTATCGCTTTGACATTTCGCTCCCGCGAGCGCTGCTCGGCAATACCGCGTTTCTGCGTTCGCACCGCGCGCATCGGATAGCCCGAAACCGCAAAAAAGACAAAAAGCAAAGGACAGAGCCAATAAAAACTTCCTGCGTCTGTCCTTTGCGTCCACCATCGTTTATACGATTTTATCGGAAACCTTTCCCTTAGCTTCCTCGATAATTATACTCTCATCTTGTTTTAATGTCAAGCCGATTTTCCGAAATGTCAGCTCTTGTTTTGTGAAGTTTTTGTCACAAAAGTGCAAAGATTTTACGGCTTACGACATAAGCGATAGTTTTCGCGTCACGAATAGATGCGCGGTTCGGAATATCGTTATACTTAAAGAAGATTAAAAACGATAAATCAAGCGGGGGCGGCAATGAACCGCCCCCGCAAATAAGTTTACTTTTTTAATAAACGGCATAAAAACGCTTGCATATTTTGCGCGGAAATGGTATTATATCAAAGCATGTGAAAAGTATGTATGTGCTACTGTGGCTCAGAAGGCAAGAGCAGCTGATTCGTAATACTCGTCGCCTTTGGCGACTCGTGGCGTTCGCGCCTTTTCAAGGCGCTCGGCTGAGCAGCAGGTCGCATGGTCGAAAATAATAAAAAATCTAATATGCTACTGTGGCTCAGTTGGTAGAGCAGCTGATTCGTAATCAGCAGGTCGCCGGTTCAAGTCCGGCCAGTAGCTCCAAAGAACACCGCATTAAGCGGTGTTTTTGTTTTGCGCCCTGCCGCACGGCTAAGATTCGTAATACTCGTCGCCTTTGGCGACTCGTGGCGTTCGCGCCTTTTCAAGGCGCTCGGCTGAGCAGCAGGTCGCACGGCTGACGTCCGTCCGGTAGCTCCAAAGAACACCGCTTATGCGGTGTTTTTGTTTTTGCGCCCTGCCGCTCGACGAAGATTCGTAATACTCGTC
>DXHT01000031.1 GCA_019113265.1 Bacillota bacterium
CTCCCGAAAGGAAATAAAATGAAAAAAATAGCGGTAATAACGGGCGGCACGAGCGGCCTGGGAAGAGAGCTTAAAAAGCTTTATGAGAATGACGGATACACCGTGTGTGATTTGTCGCGCAGCTGCGACGACGAGAGCGCGGACGAGTACGCATGCGACGTAACGGACGAAGCGCAGGTAAACGCGGCCGTGGAAAAGATAGCGAAGAAGTACGGCAGGATAGACGCGCTCATAAACAACGCGGGCGCGGGGCTGCTCGGCGCGACGGAGCTTGTGGACACCGCCGCCGTGCGCAGAGTGTTCGACGTGTCGTATTACGGCGCATTGCACGTTACGCGAGCATGCCTGAAACACATGATGCGCGGCGGGCGCATAGCATTTATTTGCAGTATAGCCGCATTCATCCCCGTCCCGTTCCGCTCGGTATACAGCAGCGCAAAAGCGGCGGAACTGATGCTGGGCGAGGCTCTGCGTCTGGAGCTCAAAGGCGCGGGCATATGTGTTACGTGTATATGCCCGGGCGAGATACGTACCAACTTTTCCGCCAACCGCATTTGCGACGCGGGCAGAACGGTGCGTTACGGCGACAGACCCGCCGCCGCCCTCAAACATATCGAGAAGAAAACTCCCAAGCGCATGAGCGCGGACAAAGCCGCGAAAAAGATATATAAAAAATGCACAAAGGGCAAAAAAGCGGTGTACGTCATCGGCGGCAAGTACAAATTTTTCCGCCTCGTCCAGCGGCTCACGAGCGACACCTGCTTCCTTAACTTAACGAACAAGTTCGCCAGCTGAATTCTGACGCGCTTTTAACGCGCTTTTACCTTTAATAAACCCTGCCGCTCGGCAAAATATCCGTCGCGGCAAGCCGCAAGGGTAAAGCGGCAAACCGCAAAAAGCGGATGACCGCCAAACGCGGACAATGACGAACCGCAGATAACAATCTTACAAACAACGCATAGCAAGATATATCACGAAAGGAAGGATAGCCACCCCCTAATCCCCCAAGCATAAGTTTCTTGGCGGAAGGGGGCGCGGGGGAAACCCCCTTCTTTTCAAAGAAGGGGGTTTCCCCCGAAAACTCCAACGCAAAGCGGCATAAAGCATAAAATACGGGAAAGCACGGACAAACCGCGCGGAAAGCCGCACCTGAAACGGTAAACGCGATATCCGCACAAACATCAAACGCGGAAACGCCGCACGGGCGCGGCAAACAAAAATCGGAGAAAGGATATGAAAGCAAAAATAACGAATTACATAGTCATGCTTGCGCTTGCTGCGGCATTGGTAATAGGTGCGGCGGCGTTCGTAGCCGCGCCCGTGCAGGGCGTCGTTACGGCGTATGCGGCGGACGGCAGTATGCAGGTGCATTTTATAGACTGCGGGCAGGCGGACGCATGCTTTATCGATCTGCCCGACGGTAAAAACATACTGATAGACACGGGTCACACAAGCAGTAGCAGCTGGAAGAGCGTCGTAGATTACCTCGACGGGCTGGGCGTGAGCACGATAGACTATATGATACTGACGCATTCGGACGCGGATCACATAGGCGGCGCGACGCACATTCTCGAAGAGTATGAAGTGAAAACGATATACCGCCCCGCGCAGGCGTGCTCGCCCGAGCGCGGCAACGAGTATTGCACCGATCCCGCGTACAGTTTAAGCGCGGCGGACGGCACGGGCTTCTATGCCGATCCCGTCGCATATAAGGATAAGAGCTTTAAGACGTATTCGGATACGATAAGTGCGGTATATGCCGAAAAGTATACCGAAAACGGGCAGAAAAAGAATGCGACCGTGTACGTCACAAATCCCTTCAACGACAAGATAAACAGTATCGAGGGAGAATCGTTCGATTATTCGCTCAACTTCTATTCGCCGATAGACGTGACGGAGCTGAGCGACAACAACGACTTTTCGCCCATCATGGTGCTGTCGTATGCGTCGCGCGACTTCGTGCTGACGGGTGACGCGGAAAAGCAGAACGAAGAGGATTTCGTCAGGTTCGTGCGCGACGAGGCGCAGCTGGGCGATTACGGCGGACGTTACGACAAGTTCATCAAGAGCGAGTTTACCGCGGACGTCATAAAAATGGGTCATCACGGGTCGAGCACGTCTTCCGGGAAGGATTTTCTCGAAATCATGACCGCGAATGCGGAAAAGCGTCCCAACGTGTTCACGATATTCAGCTGCGGAGACGGCAACAGCTACGGACATCCGCACGCCGAAACGCTCAAACGGCTCATGGATATGGGATTCAGCGCGGAGCGCATAGAGCGCACCGACCTCAACGGCGACATCGTGTTCGGAGTGTCCGCCGAGGGCGCACTCGCGCTAAGGGAAGAGCGTTCGGACGTGACCATCGAACAAAAGCTCACCACGGGGAGCGGCAATTCATCCCGCCCGCAGGAGACGATTAAGGATAACGACAAAGATCCCTCGGAAGCAATCGACGCGCTTCCCGATTCCGCGCCCGCGCAGAGCGGCATACCCGACCTTTTCGACCCGAAAAGCTGGGCGCGCAATCCCGCCGAGTGGCATCCGCTTCAATGGGTAATAGTCGCGGTCATTTTAGTAGTGGTCGTTGCCGCGATAGCCGTTGCCATAAATAAGGCAAAGAAAAAACGCAAATAACGATAGCGAGTTTCGATAGCGCGCGGGCGGCAATTCTTGCCGCCCGCGCCTGTTTTGATCGTCCGTCGGCCGGTTGTCACCGAATTCTTGCCGCCCGCCTGTTTTGATCGTCCGCCGTCAGTTTGCCTCCGAAATTTAGCTGCCCGCCTGTTTTGATCGTCCGCCGTCAGTTTGCCTCTGAAATTTTGCCGCCCGCGCCTGTCTGACCGAACGGTTTTTACCGCATACGGAAGATCATTTTGAGAAAAAGCGCGCGGGCGAAAAGGCGAGCGCGAAAAAGGCGGAAAAAAGAAAAAGTGCAGAATGCGAAAAAATCCGCGAGAATACGTTTTATTTGCCTATCCCTATTGACAAAGGACAAGTTTTTGTTATATAATAATCAAGGTATGAAGGTAAATGATGAGAGGATAGTATCATAAATGCGTTCCGTCCGCCGCTTGATCGTAGTAGAGCGGCAGGGCGGCTTTTATGCTTTTTCGTCGGCACGAATCGCGCGGATATGCGCCGACGCGACGTAATGCGCAAGGACTTCTCTCATAAATTCTAATGAAAAGGCGAGTTTGAGGCATTCCCTGCGGCAAGCGAAAAGCCGCGCGGCGCTCCGAGCTTTTGCGCGGCGGTTCGGATCACGGACGCCGGTCGCGGGTCGGCTTTAACAAAACAACGTAAAATAAGGCAAGGCACTCGGTCACGGATACTTTAATCGTGCGGCTGCCGAACGAAATAAACGCAAAGAAGGAAACAAAGATGAAGTATCGGGATCTTATCTCCAAACTGACACTGGAAGAAAAAGTCGCGCTGACGTCGGGCAAGGATTTCTGGCAGACCGTCGGCATATCTCGCGACGACGTGCAAATCCCGTCCGCATTCCTTTCGGACGGCCCTCACGGCATACGCAAGCAGGCGGCTGCGGCGGACCACCTCGGTCTGAACGCGTCCATACCCGCGACCTGCTTCCCCACGGCGGCGACCATGGCGAACAGCTGGAACGACGAGCTGGGCGAGCAGATGGGCGAAATGCTGGGCGAGGAGGCCGTGGACGAGCGCGTGAACGTGCTGCTCGGCCCGGGCATCAACATCAAGCACAATCCCCGTTGCGGCAGAAATTTCGAGTATTTCTCGGAAGATCCCATACTCGCCGGCAAGATGGCGGCGGCATACATAAGGGGAATACAGAAGAACGGCATATCCGCGTGCGTCAAGCACTTCGCGCTCAACAATCAGGAAGAGCGGCGCATGGTCATCAACTCGGTCACCGACGAACGCACGATGCGCGAGATATACCTCACCGGCTTTGAAATAGCCGTCAAAGAGGGCAAGCCGCATACGCTCATGAGCTCGTACAACCTCGTCAACGGCACGCACGTCAACGAGAATATCCACCTCATGCGCGACATACTTCGCGACGAGTGGGGATACGATCAGGTAGTCGTCACCGACTGGGCGGGCTGTAACGACCGCGTTCAGGGACTTATCGCGGGCAACGAGCTTGAAATGCCCTCCTGCCTGTACTCCAACGACGACCTTTACAAGGCGCTCACCGTCGGCTACGAGCTTCCTCCCGAACTCACGCCCGACCGCCCCGGCGATCAGTACGCCCGCATAATGGCGTCCATAAAGGACGGCAAGCTGGACGAGAGCGTTCTGGACGAGTGCCTGGACAGACTGCTTGATCTCATCTTCAACACCAACGCTACTTTTGCGGGACGCGCCGACGACGAAAAACTCGCCGTAAAGAATGTGGACGCTCACCACGAAATGGCTAAAAAGTGCGCGGAAGAGTGCATAGTGCTCCTGCGCAACGAGAATAACATACTGCCGCTTGCGGCGGGCACGAAAGTGGCGGTGATAGGCGACTTTGCGAAAGTGCCGCGCTATCAGGGCGCGGGTTCGAGCGTCGTCAATCCCACCAAGCTGGATTCGCCCCTCGCGTGCCTCGGCTTTACGGTGCAGAAGTACGAGAAAAATCCTCTTCCCTGCGAAAAGGACGTCGTGCTTGCGCCCGGACCCAATGCGTACGGGCTGGAAGTCGTCGGGTACGAACAGGGCTTCGACCGCTACGGCAAGAAAAAGCCGTCGCTCATCAAAAAGGCGGTCAAGCTCGCAAAGACCGCAGACGTCGCTCTCGTATACGCGGGACTGGACGAGGTCACCGAGGCGGAAGGTCTTGACAGAAAGAACATCAGGATCCCTCAGCCGCAGATCGACCTTATAAACGCTCTTTCCGCGGCGGGAGTAAAGACCGTTGTCGTGCTCTCCTGCGGTTCGGCAGTCGAAATGCCGTTCGCGGACAAGACGGACGCGATCGTTCACGCATACCTCGGCGTACAGGCCATCGCCAACGCCGTTCTCGACGTCATCGTGGGTAACGTCAACCCGTCGGGCAAGCTCGCCGAGAGCTATCCGTACAAGTACGAGGATTGCCCGTCCGCGTCGCATTTCCCCGGAAAGCAGCTCACCGTCGAATACCGCGAAGGTCTTTACGTCGGTTACCGCTACTACGACACCGCGGGCGTTGCGGTGCGCTATCCGTTCGGCTACTGTCTGTCTTACACCACGTTCGAGTACTCCGATCCCGAAGTGACGGACGAGGGCGTCAGCTTCCGTATAACCAACACGGGCAGCCGCGACGGCAAGGAAGCGGCACAGCTCTACGTCGGGCTTAAAGGCGGAAAGATATTCCGTCCCGCAAAGGAGCTCAAAGGCTTCAAGAAAGTGTTCGTCAAGGCGGGCGAAACGGTAAAAGTGTTCATCCCGTTCGACGAGAGGACGTTCCGCTACTTCAACACCGCGACGGACAAGTGGGAAACGGAAGGGGGCGAGTACGACATCATGATAGGCGCGTCCTCCGCGGATATAAGACTGACGTGCAAGCTCGCCGTCAAGGGAACGACGACCGTCGATCCCTATGCGGATGCGCCCATACCCGATTATCGTTCGGGCAAGGCGGCGAACGTCAGCCTCGACGAATTCACCGCGCTCATGCAGTGCGGAGCGGAGAAATACCGCTATCCCGTACCTTATCCCGGATACCCGTTCTACAAGCGCAACAGAATGGTCATCGGCTATAACAGCACCGTCGCCGACCTCAGGTACTCCAAACGCTGGTTCGGCAGACTGTTCTCGGGGCTCATACGCTTTGCCCGCGCGTTCATGTGGAAAGTGGGCAACTGCACACTGTCCAACACGCTGGAAATGGGCGTCGTTCATCAGCCCATCCGCGGCATGGCTAAGTTCGGCGGCATGAACAGAGCGCGTATGGACGGACTGCTGCTCATGTGCAACGGTCATCTGTTCAAGGGTCTGGGTCAGCTCATGCGAGGCGCGACCAAGGAAGAGGCGAAAGCTGCCAAGCTCGCGCGCAAGCACAGCGAAGCCGAGATGAAGGAACAGGAAAAAATAAATAAGAACGCAGAGTGATCGCGCAATAAAAACCTAATCAAGGGGTGGAAATATATGAAGAAAAAGAGATGTGTGGCAATGCTGCTCGCCGGCGGACAGGGTTCTCGTCTTAAAGCCCTTACGACCACTGTGGCAAAGCCTGCGGTATCGTTCGGAGGAAAGTACCGCATTATCGACTTCCCGCTGTCCAATTGCACCAATTCGGGCATAGATACGGTGGGCGTGCTGACGCAGTATCAGCCTCTCGTTCTCAACGAGTACATAGGTACGGGCGAAAGCTGGGATCTCGATCGCAAAAACGGCGGTGCGCACGTTCTTGCGCCCTATCAGGCAAAGCGCGGAGCGCGTTGGTACGAGGGTACGGCGAATGCCATTTATCAGAACATTCAGTTCCTCAACAAGTACGACAGCGAACACGTTCTGATCCTCTCCGGCGACCATATCTATAAAATGGATTACTCCAAAATGCTCGCGCAGCATATAGATACGGACGCAGACATAACGATAGCGGTCATCGACGTTCCCATGGAAGAGGCGTCGCGCTTCGGCATCATGAGCTACGACAAGAACCGTCGCATATTCGACTTTGCCGAAAAACCCAAGCAACCCAAGAGCAATCACGCGTCCATGGGCGTGTATATGTTCAAAAAGGACGTTCTCGTGCGCATGCTCACGGAGGACGACGCCGATCCCGAAAGCGAAAAGGACTTCGGCAAGAATATCATCCCCAAGATGCTCTCGCTCAATATGCGCGTATTCGCGTATCAGTTCGAGGGCTACTGGAAGGATGTCGGAACGCTCAAAAGCCTCTGGGAGGCGAATATGGATCTTCTCGGAACCGATCCCGTGTTCGCTCTCGACGGGGATAACTGGAAGATATATTCGGGCAACAACGCATATCCTCCCGCACTGTTCGTCAAGTCGAGCGACGTGCGCAACAGCATAGTCACCGAGGGCGACATCATCGCAGGTACGGTCAAAAATTCCGTCATAGGCGAGGGCGTCACGATAGGCGAGGGCGCAGTAGTCGAGAACTCCATAATATTCGGCGGCACGGTCATCGGCGCGGGCAGTAAGATATCCTATGCCATTGTGGACGAGAACGTCACGATAGGTAACGGCTGCGTGCTGGGCGACGGCAAGAGCAGCCCCGACCGCATCGCGCTCGTCGGCAGGGATACCGTTCTTCCCGACGGCACGGAAATAGAGAGCGGAAGCGTTACGGAGGCGGAATGATATGAAGACGTTGGGCATAATTTTCTCCAATATCCACGAAAGAGACATCCCCGAACTGACCAAAGTGCGCACACTTGCGTCCGTCCCGTTCGGCGGCAGATACAGACTGATAGACTTCGTTCTGTCCAACATGGTCAACAGCGGAATAACTAACGTCGGTATCATAACCAAGTATAACTATCAGTCGCTTATGGACCACGTTCAGAGCGGTAAGAACTGGGATCTGTCCCGCAAAAACGGCGGACTTACCATTCTTCCCCCGTTCAGCGACGAGGCGGGCGGCGGCGTGTTCGCCAACCGTTTCGAGGCGATAAAGAGCGTTGCAAGCTATATCCGCCACAACGAAGCGGACTATGTGGTCATGGCGGACTGCGACATCATCTGCAATCTCGATTTCGTCCCCGCGCTCACCGAACACGCGAGAAAGGGTGCGGACATCACGATGATAATCCGCAAGAAAAAAGTCGGACGCGGCGATCACGAACGCCTTATCGTCGAACAGGACGAAGACGGACGTATCGTCAAGACGTGCGGCATTGAGGGCGCGGAAGGCGAACACCTCGTCTATACCGACTTCATGATAATCAATCGCAGACTGCTGCTCTATATCCTCGATCACAGCACGCAGTGGGGAATAACCTCATTCTCGCGCGACATACTTTCCAACGTAAAGGAATATAAGATATACGGCCATATTCTCGACGGCTACTGCGTCGCGGTCAACAGCCTTGCGGACTACTACGCTCATTCCATGGAACTGCTCGATCCCGACGTGGTGCGCGAACTGTTCCATAAGGGCGGCTCGATATACACCAAGGTGCGCGACTCCGTACCCGCAAAGTTCACCGATACCGCCAAGGTCACCAACTCCATGATAGCCGACGGCTGTCTGATAGAGGGCGAGGTCACCGATTCCATAGTGTTCCGCGGTTGCCATATCGCAAAGGGCGCGAAGGTGACGGGCTCGATAATCATGCAGGATTCCGTCGTAGAGTCGGGCAGTACGCTCAACTGCGTCGTTATGGACAAGGGAGCGCACGTCCTCGACAACAGACTGCTCTCCGGTCATCCCACTCATCCGTACTATATCGAAAAGGAAGGGACGATCTGATCGGGTGAACTTCATCCCGAATTAAAGCGCGCCGAGAATTCGGCGCGCTTTTTGCCGCGCGGCGCGAATTTCCTGATGCTTGCGGCAGCCGATGCGGCGCGGGTGTGATTTCGGAGACGGTGCGGCAAAGCGGCGCTTCTGCCGTGCGTTTGGCGGTTTTCAGGCTCGGCGTCGGTTGACGGGAGAGCAGAAAGCGGGCGGGGGAGAAAACGCCGTACGGACGGATCGGCCGCGTTTCGTGTCAGCGCGATCCGCGCTTTTCGCTCCCGAAAGGGCAAAAGGGCGGACGCAAAGGGCGCGGTATAAAAAATTTTAATAATTTGCGTAAAATGGGTTTTCAAACGGCTGAGTTTCTGTTATTATATTAGTGTGATACAGGGCGATCGCGGCGGGGAATACGGTAAAAAAGCCGCGGCTTGCCGTAAACGCAAAAAGACGGTCTGCTTATGGTTGATAATCACTACAAAAAGGCGCTTTCGGTGCGCAGGAATTGGGCGATAATCCTGTCTGTCGCGCTTGCCGCGGGCGTGGTCATGATACCCGTCGGGTTTTCATTGGGAGTGCTGCCCGTCGGCATAATAGGTATCGTGTTTGCCGTGGCGGGCTTTTACGGCTGCCCGCTGGTGTGGGTGTCTTACAGCGGACTGGCGGCTTACAGCGGCGTTTTCGGACTTATCGCCGAGGACGGCATGCGCTCGGCGACGGCGATAGCGGGCGCGCTCGGTATCAGTATCGAACAGTCGAAAAAGGCGATAGTATACCTTATACGCAAACGCTTTCTGCGCGGCTATGCGTTCGACGGCACGGACACCATAACCGCAACGGGCATAGATAAGCTGGAAGCGGAGCGTCTTGCGCGCCGGGCGGCGGCACTCGGAAAGTGCCCCAACTGCGGCGCAACGCTCGTCGAATCGGACGGCAGAATGGTATGCCCCTATTGCGGCAGTAAATTCGGAGGACAATAAATAATACATAAGCCTGTCCGCGTTTATAGACGCGGACAGCGGCTCTTTTATCCGCTTTTTCTGCCCGCTTTGCCGCGGCGTTTGCGGCAAAAACATCGGAGGCGAAAAGAACGTATAAAACGCATGATACGATAAATCAAGGAGAGGGAAAATGAGAAAGATGAAATTTATTTCGGTGCTGCTGCTCGTGGCGATGCTGGTGACGGCGGCGTGCTTTGCGGCAGGCTGTTTCGGAGGTAAGGACGCGACGGATCCGTCCGATACGGACGTTCCGCCCGTGATAACGCCCGACGATCCGGACAGAGATGACGGATCGGACACGCCGACGGTGCCCGTAAAACCGCAGGATTACACTCTCGAACATTTCGGTCTCGGAGAAACGCCCGTGCGCATAAACATAAATACGGACGGCGGAGTGCCGATAACGGGAGCGGAACGCGATCAGCCATGGTTCGACTGCATGGTATCCGTGGACAATGCGGGTGAAAACGACTTTGCCGCGACGGATGCGGAAGTGCGCGTGCGCGGTAACAGTACGGCGAATTTCGAAAAGAAGTCTTACAGAATAAAGTTTACCGAAAAGAGGAGCTTTCTCGGACTCAACGACGGCGCGGAGTGCAAAAACTGGGTACTGCTCGCGTGCTATAAGGACGTGTCTTTCTTGCGCGACGCGGCGATATTCGAGGCGGCGCGCACCCTCCTCGGCGATGACGGCTATTACTCGTCCGATTTTTCGTTTGCGGAAGTGTCCGTCAACGGCAGTTACAACGGTATGTACCTCGTCGCGGAGCAGCAACAGGTAAACAAAAACCGCGTGGACGTCAACGAACCCGATGAGGGCTATACGGGTACGGATATAGGTTATCTCGTCGAATACGACGGACTTGCGACGAGAGAAGACGCCGGCACGTGGTTTACCGTCGATTATAAGGACTATCCGATACGGTGCGAAGACGGAAGCGAGCGCCTTCCGTCGCAGTGGCCCGTATTCTTTAATCGTACGACCGTGACCTATACGATAAAGAACGACATGTACGGCGACGATCCCTCAAATACGGAGCAGTTCGGGTTTATATCGGCGTATATCGAAAACGTATTCAAAATAGCATACGACGCGATATATAACGGCGTTTACAATACGTTCAACGAGACGTATACGGAAATAGTTCCGTCAACGTATACGGATTCCTATTCCGCGATCTCCGCAGTCATAGACGTGCGTTCGTGGGTGGATATGTTTTTATTGCAGGAAATAGCCTGCGACAACGATATAGACTGGTCGAGTTTCTTCATGTCGGTGGATATGAGCGCGGACGGCAACAAAAAACTGACGTTCGAAGCGCCGTGGGATTTCGATTCGGGGCTCGGCATGATGAAAGGGCTGGAAGATTACGACAAGATTTTCAGCGCGAACGCAAGTACCGTCGCCATGAACGGACTCAATCCCTTTATTGCCCTGCCGTTCAGCGCAAACTGGTTCAGAGAGATGTGCGCCGAACGCTGGAACGAGTTTATCGAAGAGGGCGGCGCAACGCGCACTCTCGGCCTCATCTATGCGGTCACAAGGGGCTATGAGGACGAGTTCGCAAGAAATTACGAACGCTGGGACAATTTAGGAGTATATACCGACGAGCAATATCAGTCCGAAACGGTGCTTACCTTCCGCACTCAGGAGGACGCCGCCGATTACCTCTATAACTGGATAACGGACAGAATAGAATTTCTGACAAACTACTTTGCGGACGTTCCGCCGACGGGCAACTGAGCGGCGGCGCGAAGTTTACGCATTCGCAATATGCCGTCGAGCAAAACGACCGTATGCTTTTTCCGAACGGTAGCTTAAAGTTTCAGCAATTCGCAATGCGATAAAAGCGTTTTAAGATCCGACGCGCCCGCCGCATGAATGCGGCGGGCGCGTTTGCCGTAAATTTTGCCTTCCAGCTTGTCGTAGTTGTCTTTTTCGACGGACAGTGCGGACAGCGTCGCCCTGAGTGCGTAGAGATCGGTGAGAATTTCTTCCTTACTTTTCATATTTTCCGTCCTCCGAATA
Source organism: Bacillota bacterium (assembly GCA_019113265.1). GTDB lineage: Bacteria > Bacillota > Clostridia > Christensenellales > Pumilibacteraceae > Protoclostridium. The sequence goes on from DXHT01000031.1 coordinate 11,402, forward strand.
TCGTAATTATATCATTTTATGTATATTTTGTCAATGAAATGCGTTTACGGCTTGTGCGTGAAATGCGAGCAAAGTGCGTCGCATAAGCAAAAAATGCCGCGTAAAAGCGCGTCGCAAAAGTAAAATAGGGCGAGGAAAACGCGGCAAAAATTTTTTCAAAAAGTTTAGCGAAAACACTTGACTTATAGAGGCAAATAGTATATTATAATCAAGCTGTCGCCCGAAAGACAGTTTGAGCTTGTTATTTGGACCAAGTATTTAGAGGATTAAATACCGCTGGTATAACAGGATATTTCCGAAAAGAGAACACTTGCGCCGTCGGCTTTCAGGTCGGATGCGCGGCAACGGAGATATTCGGGTTATGCCTTTTTTTGCGCCCTTTAAGGCGCGTCGGGCAAGCAAAATCAAGGTACCCAAGCGCCGCGGTTTGCGGAGCTGAAGATACAAACCCGCCTGTTGGCGGGGAAACATCGCACATTGACAACTACATAGAGTAAAGCAAATTATCTTAAAAGAAGAAATAAGGTATATGCTGAAACAGTATATAAAACAATGGAAGATAATTTGTCTTGCAATGAGAGGAAATAGACGAAGATTTAAGCTATAAAGAGCGTATGGAGGATGCCAAGGCATCAGGCGCCGAAGAAGGACGCGGTAAGCTGCGAAAATCTGCGGGGAGTCGCAAACAGACATCGATCCGCAGGTATCCGAATGCGGGAACGCACCCGAAGTAAAGGTCGGGTATGCTTACATGAACACATAGTGTAAGCAGGGGAACCCGGGGAACTGAACCATCTAAGTACCCGGAGGAAGAGAAAGTAAAACAACGATTACCTAAGTAGTGGCGAGCGAAAGGGTAAGAGCCCAAAAGCGAAGCAGAAATGTTTTGTGGCAGAGACGTGCAAGAGCCGACATAGACGAACCGGCGAGGAAACCCGGGCGAGACAAGGTAAAAGCCCTGTAGTCGAAATAGAGGCGAAGCTATCTGCAAGAGAGTACCATGGAGCACGAGAAATTCCGTGGGAAGGCGGGAGGCCCATCTCCCAAGGCTAAATACGACCTGATGACCGATAGAGAAGAGTACC
>DXHT01000032.1 GCA_019113265.1 Bacillota bacterium
TGCAGACCATGCGCAAGGAGAGCGGCTTTGAGGTCACCGATCACATAATCCTCTCTCTCGGCGGAAGCGCGACGGTGCTCGCCGCGGCGAAGAAGTACGCCGACAGGCTGATGAGCGACGTGCTCTGCGACGGTTTCGGCGAGGGCGGAGACTTCGTCAAGGAGTGGGACGTAAACGGCGAAAAAGTGACTATCGGCATGAAAAAGTCCGTCTGACCCGCGAATGCGGCAGCGCGGCTCGCCTCGGACGTAAGGATACGCGGCGACTGATAGCGGACGAAAGATAAGTTTAACCGATAAACATCGGATATTTACCGAAGCGGGTGCGAAAATTCTTCGCGCCCGCTTAAATTTCGTTTTCGGTATAGCTTTTTAACGCTTTTCGTATTTTCCTTTTTCGTCGCCGTTTGTATTTTGCCGCTTATCGCATTATATCGCCGCTCTCGCATGCGGGATCCGTATGTTTTTCAAAGTATGGCAATTTGATTGCAAAAGGGAATGCGGTGTGTTATAATGCGTGTATATGGTGCGCACTATGCTCACCGAAGGTAGGAAGTATTGCGTAAGATCAGAATGACACCCGCGCGGTTGCTCGTATTGGGCTTCCTGGCGATAATAGCGGTCGGAACGATACTGCTTGTGTTGCCCGTGTCGTCAAAGAGCGGAGAGGCAACGTCGTTTATAGACGCCATGTTTGTGACGGTTTCGGCTTCGTGCGTGACCGGACTCATTTCCGTGGACACCAATGCGCACTGGTCGCTGTTCGGGCAGATAGTCATACTGCTCCTCATTCAGACGGGGGGAGTGGGATTCATGACGTTCGTGTTTGCGTTTCTCCGTCTTGCCGGCAGGAAAATAAGTCTCAAAAGCCGCACGGTCATGCAGGAGGCGGTCGCCGCTCCCGAACTGAGCGGAATGGGAAAGCTGACCGGCACGATACTCGTAGGTACGCTGATTTTCGAATCTTTGGGCGCGTTCGTACTCAGTTTCGCGTTCGTACCCGCTGTCGGCTGGGAAGGGATCTGGGTGGCGGTGTTTACGGCAGTGTCGTCGTTCTGCAACGCCGGATTCGATCTTATGGGCGGGCGCGGTAACGGCGAATTCATATCGCTGACGCAGTTTTCGGGCAATCCGATAGTGTGCATCACCGTGCCGCTGCTCATAATAATCGGCGGACTCGGTTTCTTCGTGTGGCAGGACATACGGAGAAACCGTCATCACGTCACGCGTTACAGCCTGCACACAAAACTCGTGCTCGTCACGACAGCTGCGTTCATACTGATCCCGACTTTGATAATAATGATAGCGGAGACCGATCTGACGCTTTCGGAACGCATATTCTCGTCGTTTTTCACCGCGGTCAGTCCAAGGACGGCGGGATTCAACGTTCTCGATCTCGGCAACGTGCGGCTGGTCACCGTTTTCCTTACGATAGTGCTCATGGTAGTCGGCGGAGCAAGCGGTTCTACGGCGGGCGGAATCAAGGTCAATACGTTCGCGGTGCTGTTCCTCTCGCTGTTCTCCATAGTCCGACGTAAGAATTCCGTAGAGGCGTTCGGCAGACGCATAGACGAGAGTAACATCAAGACTGCAACGCAGTTCGTCACGATGTATTTCATAACCGCGGTGCTCGGGATAATACTCATCTGTTTGTTCGAGATGAACAATCCGGAACCCATAGCGCTGACGGACATAGTGTTCGAGGTCGCGTCGGGAATAGGTACGGTGGGTCTGACTCTCGGAATAACGCCCGATCTCGGCGCGGCGTCGCTCGTCGTTCTTGCCGTACTGATGTATCTCGGCAGAGTGGGGTGTCTGACGTTCATGCTTTGCTTCCGCGCGCCGTCCGCGCCCGCCGCGGAATTGCCCATGGAGGGCGTCAGGATAGGTTGAGCGTACTCGCTCGTAGCGCAAGGAGGTTGCTATGAAATCGATACTTATAATAGGAATGGGAAAATTCGGAAAATATCTTGCCAAGGAGTTTACTGAGCTGGGCAATCACGTCATGGCGATGGACATTGACGAGGAGAAGATAAACGAGATGGCTCCGTACGTCACGAGTTCGCGCATAGGCGACGCGACGAAAGAATCCGTGCTCGAAAGCATAGGCGTGGATAATTTCGACCTCTGCATAGTGGCGATACGCGAAAATTTCCAATCGTCGCTGCAAGCGACATCACTTCTGAAAGAGGGGGGAGCGCAGCACGTGGTGTCCTGCGCAAGCACGGAGATACAGGAAAAATTCCTGCTGCGCAACGGCGCGGACGAAGTGCTGTTTGCGGAAAAGCAGGTGGCGGAGAGCACAGCCGTGCTTTACAGCGCGAACAATATGTTCGACTATATAGAGCTTACGCCCGACTATGCGATATACGAGATACCCACTCCCAAGGGCTGGGCGGGCAAGACGATACGCGACAAGGACGTGCGTTCCAAATACAATATCAACATACTTGCCGTCAAAAAGGGCAACAAACTTACACCGTTGCCCAGTGCGGAGCACGTCTTTGACGACGCGGAGCGGCTCATGGTCATGTGCCGCAAGTCCGATATAGCCAAATTCATAGGCTGAGAAACGGAGGGCGTATGAGCGTATACGATTTTACGGTAAAGGGCGCGGACGGGCGCGACGTAAGTCTGTCCGAGTATTCGGGAAGAGTGCTTCTGATAGTGAACACCGCGACGGACTGCGTATTTACTCCGCAGTACGCGGGTTTGCAGGAGCTTTACGAAAAGTATGAAGACAAGGGTCTCACCATACTCGATTTCCCTTGCAACTCTTTCGGCGGTCAGGCTCCGGGGGACATAGAGGAGATAAACAAGTTCCGCACGCTCAAATACAACGTGACTTTCCCGCTCATGGCAAAGACCGTCGTCAACGGCGACGGCGCGGATCCGCTTTTTACGTACCTTAAATCGTGCAAGGGCGGCATATTCGGTTCGGACATAAAGTGGAATTTCACCAAATTCCTCATTGACAGAACGGGAACGCCCGTGCGCCGTTATGCTCCCGTGACCTCTCCCGAAAAGATAGAAGACGGGATAATCGCGCTTATCTGATAACGATGCAGACCGAAAAGTGGACGGATTACGAGATAATAGCGACGGGCGGCGGCGAAAAGCTGGAACGCTGGGGAGACGTGATACTTCTGCGTCCCGATCCTCAGGCGATATGGGAAGCGCCGTTCGATATGGAGAAGTACCGCGGACTCAGCGCCGTGTACACGCGCTCGCACACGGGCGGCGGCGGTTGGACGACACTTCGCCCCATGCCCGCCGAGTGGACGATAAATTACGGACGACTGCGTTTTCTGATAAAGCCCATGGGGTTCAAGCACACAGGGCTTTTTCCCGAGCAGGCGTATAACTGGGACGAGATGCGCGCCCTCGTAGGCGCGCGCGGCGGCAGACCTACTGTGCTCAATCTGTTCGGCTACACGGGCGGCGCGTCCGTCGCGCTTGCGGAAGCGGGCGCGAGAGTGACTCACGTGGACGCGGCGAGGAACATGGTTGAACGTTGCCGTCAGAACGCAAAACTCTCCGGCTGTCCTGACGACGGCATACGCTACATAGTAGACGACTGCTCCAAATTCGTCGCGCGCGAAAAGCGCAGAGGGAACAGGTACGACGGTATCCTCATGGATCCTCCGTCATACGGGCGCGGGCCTAACAGCGAAACGTGGAAGCTGGAAGACGGGATATGCGAGCTCGTCCGATCGGCTGCGGAGCTGCTCTCGGACAAGCCGCTGTTCTTCCTGATAAACTCATACACGACGGGCTTGCAGCCTACGGTGCTTGAAAACATTCTTAAATTATACCTTCCGAAAGGGAGCGCGAGCGCATATGAGCTCACTCTTCCGACGTCGGACAGAGGGATAAAACTGCCCTGCGGATGCACGGGCATTTGGAGAGCCTGATGGACTATCGAGATATTACAGTGCTATATGAAGACAACCACGTTCTCGTTGCGGTAAAGCCGCAGGGAGTGCCCAGTCAGAGCGATGTTTCGGGCGACGCGGATATGCTGGGACTGCTCAAAGCGAGGATAAAGGAGAAGTACTCCAAGCCGGGCAACGTATACTTAGGGCTCGTTCACAGACTCGACAGACCGACGGGCGGCGTAATGGTATTCGCGCGCACGAGCAAGGCGGCGGCGCGGCTGGGCGAGCAGATAAAGGACGGCACTTTCGGCAAGAAATACCTTGCGGTACTCACCGAGCGTCCCAACGAAAAACACGCTCAGCTCGTGCATTATCTTCTCAAAGACTCTTCGACGAATAACGTCCGCGTCGTCCCCATGACCACGGAGGGCGCGAAAAAGGCGGTGCTCGAATACAACGTCATGGAGAGCCGCGAGGACGACGGGTTGTATCTTGCGGACGTAAAGCTGTACACGGGCAGAAGTCATCAGATCCGCGTGCAGATGGCGACGATAGGCTGTCCGATATACGGCGACATACGCTACGGCAAGGATCAGCCGTACGGGCATCTCGCACTGTGGTCATACGACCTCTCTTTCGTCCACCCGACGACGGGCAAGCGCATGATATTCCGCGTATTCCCGCCCGAGGAGTACCCGTGGACGATATTCAACCTCGAACGTCACATAGGAATAGTACGTCCGTCCGACTGAATCGGGCGGTGAAATAAGCATCAGACGGAGAACACGATGAAAGTAAGAAATCTTCTCGGCGAAAGGCTCAAACACGTATCCGACGACAGTCAGATAGAGAGCCAGATACTAATGACCAAGGGCGGCTACATAAAGCCCGTTGCGAGCGGCATATACACGCTTTTGCCGCCCGCTCAGCGCATATCCAAAAAGATACAGGAGATAGTGCGCAGCGAAATGGACCGCATAGACGGGCAGGAAGTGCTGTTTCCCGTAGTCATGCCCGCGTCGCTCTGGCAGAGCTCGGGGCGATATACGAGCATAGGCAGCGAAATGGTGCGCTTCGAAGATCGCGGCGGCAACAAAATGGTGCTGGGAATGACGCACGAGGAGGCGGCGGTACACCTTGCCGATCACATAGCCAAGTCGTACGCGCAGTATCCTTTCATGATATATCAGTTGCAGACCAAATTCCGCGACGAGCCGCGCGCACGCGGCGGACTGATACGCGTCCGTGAGTTCACCATGAAGGACGGCTACTCCTTCCACACGTCGCAGGAAGATCTCGAAAAGTACTATGCGCGCGCCTACGAGGCGTACGTCCGAATATTCAAACGCGTGGGAGCGAAGAACGTCATCGCCGTCAAGTCCGATTCGGGCATGATGGGCGGCAACGTCTCCCACGAATTCATGCTGCTTTCGGACGTGGGCGAGGACACTCTCGTAATATGCCCGACCTGCGGTTACAGCGCGAACATGGAAGTGGCGGAGTGCATAACGAAGAATGAGGAGACGGCTCCCGCCGCACTCGAAAAGAGAGCGACGCCCGACTATAGGACGATAGAAGAGGTCTGCGCGTTCCTCGGAAAACGCCCCGAGGGTACTGCAAAGGCAGTCGTTTACGCGTATAACGATACGGATAAATACGTCGTGGTGTTCGTGCGCGGCGATACGGAAGTGAACGAGACGAAACTGCGCAACTACCTCGGCCGCGAGATACATCCCGCGACGGCGATAGACCCCGAAAGCGGCATAGTGCCCGGATTTATCGGCGGCGTGAACTTCCCAGAGGGAATAGACTTCGTTGTGGACAGATCGCTTGCCGGTCTGCACGACCTCGTCACGGGGGCGAACGAAGAGGGCTACCACTACACGGGATTCGATTTCGGGCGCGATTTCGGGCGCAAGTTCGAATACGTGGACGTTGCCAAGGCGCGCGCGGGCGGCATATGCCCGGTGTGCGGCAAGCCTCACCTGACGATCAGAAAAGGCATAGAGGTGGGCAACATATTCCAGCTCGGCGACAAATACACCAAGGCGATGGGCATGACGTACCTCGACGCGGACAATACCGAAAAGCACCCCATAATGGGCTGTTACGGCATAGGCATAGGGCGGCTGATGGCGTCCGTGTGTCAGGAGAGCCGCGACGAATACGGCCCCATATGGCCGATGAGCATTGCGCCGTGGCAGGTGGAAGTGTGCAACCTGCGCGTAACGGACGAAAAGGTGCGCGCTCGCGCGGAGAAGATAGTCGATGACCTCGAAAAGGCGGGCGTTGAGGTGCTTTACGACGACAGAGAGGTGCGCCCCGGCTTCATGTTCGCGGATGCGGATCTGTTCGGCGTACCCGTGCGCATCGTCGTCAGTCAGAAGACGGAGGAGCGCGGAGTGGTAGAGGTATCGACGCGCGACAAGAGCATAAAGACGGAATTTGCGGTCGGCGAGGCGGCGGAGCGTACCGTCGGGCTCGTCAGAAAACTGCTTGCGGAATACGAAGTCTGAGATGGCGGAGAACGGACAAAAGATGAGTAAAAGACTTTTTACATCGGAGAGCGTGACAGAGGGACATCCCGATAAACTTTGCGATCTCATAGCCGACGGCATACTCGACGCCGCGCTTGCGGGCGATCCTTACAGCCGCGTTGCCGCAGAGGTATGCACTACTACCGATTTCCTCATGGTTTTCGGTGAGATGACGACGGCGGCGGACGTGGACATAGAGCGCATAGCGCGCTCCGCCGCGCTTTCGATAGGTTACGACAGTGCGGAAAAGGGTCTGGACGGAAAAAAGTGCAGACTGGATATAAGAATGGATAGGCAGTCGCCCGATATAGGCGACTCCGTGACGCACTCTCTCGAAAGCAGAGAGGGGAGCGGCGAGAGAGCGGAAGAACTCGGCGCGGGCGATCAGGGCATGATGTTCGGCTTTGCCTGCACCGAAACGCCCGAGCTTATGCCGCTTACCGCGGTGCTCTCGCACCGCTTATGCGCGCGCCTTGCCGAGGTGCGAAAAACGGGTCTGCTTCCATACTTGCGCCCGGACGGAAAAGCGCAGGTGACGGTGGAATACGACGGTTACAAGCCGCTCAGGGTATATAACGTAGTGCTTTCCGCGCAGCATGACGAGAGCGTCACACGCGAAAGGCTCATGCGCGACCTCAAAAAATACGTCGTGGACGAGGCGATAGGGGAATATACGGACGACAAAACGGAATACCTCATAAACCCGTCGGGACGTTTCGTCATAGGCGGACCCGCGGGCGACAGCGGCGTTACGGGAAGGAAGATAGTGGTAGACACTTACGGCGGCGTCGTGCCGCACGGCGGCGGCGCGTTCTCGGGCAAAGATCCGACGAAAGTGGACCGTTCGGCGAGCTACTATGCGCGTTACGTGTGCAAGAACATGGTAGCGGCGGGCGCGGCGGACAGGCTGGAACTGCAAGTGGCATACGCGATAGGCAAGGCGAACCCCGTTTCGCTCGCGGTCAACTCGTTCGGCACGGGGCGCGTCAGCGACGAAAAACTGCTCGAAATAGTCCGAGAGAAATTTGACTTCCGCCCCGGGTGCATTATATCCGCACTCGGACTGCGCAGACCCATATATACGTCGACGACGAATTACGGGCATTTCGGCAAGAGCGGACTTCCGTGGGAAAAGACGGACAGAGCGGAAGAAATAACCCGTTTGCTTTGATTCGAGCGACGGCGCGCGGAAAGACAGGCGCGCCGCCTTACGATTTTTCGGGAGACACACGCAACATAAATGCAAGAAACGGTAAAGGGAACGATAGCGGACATACGATTCCGCAACGAAGAGAACGGCTATACGGTGGCGACGGTGGAAACGGATAACGACGTCGCCGTCGTTGTCGGCGTGTTTCCTCCCGTGGGCATAGGCAGTTACATCACCGCAGAGGGATCGTTCGTGGAGCACTCGCGTTTCGGGCGGCAGCTAAAAGCGGACTCCGTAAGGCTGACCCGTCCCGATACGCTTTACGGCACCATGAGGTTTCTCGGAAGCGGGCTGATAAAAGGCGTAGGCGAAAAGCGCGCGGCGGCGATAGTGGAGAAGTTCGGCGAAAAGACGTTCGAGATAATAGAGAATTCTCCCGAACGGCTGGCGGAAGTCAGCGGCATAAGCCGACGAATAGCGGACGAAATATCCGCCTCCTATTCGGAGGTCAAAGCGGCGAGCGACGCGCTCTCCTTTCTGATGACGTACGGCGTTACGAGCGCGCTTGCCATGAGCGTATACAACACTTACGGCAAGGATACGGAAGCCGTCGTCCGCACAAATCCGTACAGGCTGACGGAAGAGGTGCGCGGCGTGGGATTCATCACCGCCGACAGGATAGCTCATGCGATGGGCATCCGCGCGGACAGCGACTTCCGACTGCGCGCGGGCGTGATATACATTCTCACCGAAAACGAAGATAAGAACGGGCATACCTATATGCCGCGCGACAAGCTGACGGAAGCGGCGCAGGAACTGCTCGGCGAGGAGAACTGCGCGCGGCTGAGCGACAATATAGACGCGCTCCTTTTATCTGCGGGTGCATTCGGTCTCAGATCCGTCAAAACGGAGGAGGGCGAGGCGATAATGCTTCGCTCGCTCTACCGTGCGGAAGCGGGCGCGGCGGTCAAGCTGTGCCGCATGGCGGAGTGCGCGGATAGGGCGTTGCCCGACTGCTCGGAGGAGATATCCGCGTTCGAGCGCATAGCCGGCGTGACGTTCCACGAGGAGCAGCGCACGGCGATAACGTCCGCGCTCGGCGGCGGTGTGTCCGTGATAACGGGCGGTCCCGGTACGGGCAAGACGACGATAGTCAGGTGCATACTCAGTCTGCTCACCATGCACGGAAAGCGGGTGAGGCTCATGGCTCCGACGGGCAGGGCGGCAAAGCGACTGAGCGACAGCACGGGCGCGGACGCGACGACGATACACCGTGCGCTTCTCAGCGAGGAGTGCGAAAACGGCATAACGGAAGACGCGGTCATCGTGGACGAGTTCTCCATGGTGGACGTGCGCCTACTGTATTCGCTCCTCCGCAAACTGCGCGACGAGGCGACGCTCGTCATAGTGGGCGACGCAGATCAGCTTCCCAGCGTGGGCGCGGGCAACGCGCTTGCGGATATAATATCCTGCGGGATGTTCCCCGTGACTTTTCTGACGCACATCTACCGTCAGGGCGAGGGTAGCGGGATAACGATAGCCGCACACGACATAAACGGCGGAAGAATGCCCGATCTGTCCAACTCGCGCGGCGATTTCTTTTTCCTGCGCAGTTCGGACGCGCATTCGGCGGCTCTTACCGTGCGCGATCTGATGACGAGGAGGCTGCCGGGGTATCTCGGCTGCGAGCCGACTAAGATACAGGTGCTTTGCCCCGTAAAGAGCGGCGAAGCGGGCGCGATTGCGCTCAACGCGCTCCTCAGGGACGCGCTACTTCCCGAAAGGCGCGGTGAAGTGACGGTAGGCGAATCGCGCTTTGCCGCGGGCGACAAGGTAATGCACGTCGTAAATAACTACGATCTCGAATGGCGGCGAGCCACTGAGCGCGGGAAGGGCGTTTTCAACGGCGATATGGGCACGGTGACCGAGACGCTCCCGGGGAGCGGCGAGCTTATAGTGGAGTTCGAGGACGGGCGCGTTGCGACTTATACGGGCGAGGACAGAACGCAGCTCATGCCCGCATACGCGATAACCGTGCATAAGAGCCAGGGAAGCGAGTATGAGGGCGTGATAATTCCTCTCGTGGGCGGCAATCCGCTGATAATGACGCGGAATCTTTTGTATACCGCGGTGACGCGCGCAAGGCGGCTCGCAGTCATCGTGGGGACGGAGGACAGCGTGGCGCGCACGGTGCGCAACAATTTTATACGCAAACGCTGGTCCATGCTGAGACAATTTATCATCCGTGCGCAGGATAAGTTCGCTCTGCTTGTCAATAACGACGGAGAAAACGACGACATGGCATAAAAACGTTTGCCGTCGGCGAGCTTTTGCGCTATAATATAATGCGTAGCACGAAAAAGAGGAGAGAAGTCGCAGATGAAGACGGATATCGAAATAGCCCGTGAAGCAAAACTCAGACCGATAGCGGAAATAGCCGCATCTCTCGGTATACCCGAACAGAGCGTCGAGCCTTACGGCAGATACAAGGCAAAGATCTCCGCTAAGGGAGAAAGGCACGGCAAGGTCATTCTCGTGACCGCGATAAATCCCACGCCTGCGGGCGAGGGCAAAACGACCGTTTCCATAGGGCTTGCGGACGGGTTGTCGCGCATAGGCGCGCGCGTCTGCCTCGCTCTGCGCGAACCGTCGCTCGGGCCGGTGTTCGGCATAAAGGGCGGCGCGACGGGCGGCGGCAGGGCACAGATAGCCCCGATGGAGGATATCAACCTGCATTTCAACGGCGACTTCCACGCGATAACCTCCGCCAACAACCTGCTTTCGGCGATGATAGACAATCACATATTCCAGGGCAACGCCCTCGGGATAGAGAACGTAACGTGGCGACGCTGCTTAGACCTCAACGACAGGAGCCTGCGCACGGTAAGGTGCGGCATAGGCTACAACGAGCGCACCGATCATTTCGACATAACGGCGGCGAGCGAGGTCATGGCGGTGTTATGCCTTGCCAAGGATTTTGCCGATCTTAAAAAGCGTCTGGGCGATATCGTTATAGGTACGGACGCGCGCGGCGAGGACGTGACCGCCCGCATGATAGGCGCGGACGAGGCAATGGCGATACTTCTCGGCGAGGCTATAAAGCCCAATCTCGTGCAGACGCTCGAAGGCACGCCCGCGTTCGTACACGGCGGACCTTTCGCCAACATAGCGCACGGGTGCAACAGCATAATAGCGACTCGCACGGCAATGAGCTATGCGGATTACGTCGTTACCGAAGCGGGATTCGGCGCGGATCTCGGCGCGGAGAAGTTTTTCGATATAAAGTGCCGCACGGCGGGAATAAACCCGTCCTGCGTCGTGCTCGTGGCGACTGTGCGCGGGCTCAAATACAACGGCGGCGTTCCCAAGGAGAAAACGGGCGAGGAGAACCTTGAGGCTCTCGGCAAGGGCGCGGCAAACCTCATGAAGCACATAGAGAACATAAGCGGCGTTTACGGAATGCCCTGCGTCGTTGCGATAAATAAGTTCGTGACGGACACGGACGCGGAGATAAAACTGCTTGAAAAAATGTGTGCGGAAAAGGGCGCAAAGTGCGTGCTTGCGGACGTATGGGCAAGCGGCGGCGCGGGAGCGGAAGAGCTTGCGCGCGTGGTAAAGAGCACTGCGGACGAAAGCACCGCTTGTCTTAAATTCGCTTACGTCGCGTCGGACGACATAAAGACCAAAATTTACGACGTTGCGACAAAGGTATACGGAGCGGGAAGAGTCGGTTACACCGAAGAGGCGGAGGCGACCATAAAGCGTCTGGAAGAAAAGGGCGAGTGCGCGGGACTGCCCGTGTGCATAGCCAAGACGCAATACAGCCTTTCCGACGATCAGACCAAACTCGGCCGCCCCGAGGGATTCGACATGACGGTACGCGAGGTGTACTACCGCGCGGGTGCGGGATTCGTCGTCGCGCTTACGGGCAAGATACTGCTCATGCCCGGGCTCGGCAAACATCCCGCGGCAGAGGGAATGACGATAAACGCTGAAACCGGGGAGATCAAAGGACTGTTCTGATGGCTAACTTTATCGAAGAAATCATTAACGAAGATCTTGCGAGCGGTGCGGTTAAGAGCGTGGTGACACGCATTCCGCCCGAACCCAACGGCTACCTTCACATAGGCCACGCCAAGAGCGTGTACATCAACTACTACATGACCGCCAAGGCATACGGCGGCAAGTGTAACCTGCGCTTCGACGACACCAACCCCGAAAAGGAAAACGACGAATACGTCAATTCCATAATCCGCGACGTAAAGTGGCTGGGCTGGGAGGGCGACATAACGTATGCGTCCGACTACTTTGAAAAGACGTACGAATGTGCGGTGCTCATCATCAAAAAGGGACTGGCGTATGTGGACGACACCCCTCCCGAAAAAATGCGTGAAATGCGCGGAACGCTCACGCAGCCGGGAGTGGAAAGCCCGTGCCGCAACCGTAGCATAGAGGAGAATCTCAGACTGTTCGCGGAGATGCGCGAGGGCAAGTACGCGGACGGCGAGCTGGTACTCCGCGCCAAGATAGACATGGCGTCGCCCAACATCAACATGCGCGACCCCGCCATATACAAGATCGTCCACGCTCACCACTACCGTCAGGGCGACAAGTGGTGCATATATCCGCTTTACGACTTTGCACATCCGATACAGGACGCAATAGAGGGAGTCACTCATTCTCTTTGCAGTCTGGAATTCGAAAACCACAGACCGCTTTACGAGTGGGTAGTCAATAACCTCAAAGAGATATTCCCGAACTCGCCCAAACAGCGCGAGTTCGCAAGGCTCAACATCGAGCGCACGATAATGAGCAAGCGGTATCTTAAAAAGCTGGTAGACGAAAAACTCGTCGACGGCTGGGACGATCCGCGTATGCCCACGCTGTGCGGACTGCGTCGCAGGGGATACACGCCGTCGTCCATACTCCGTTTCGTGGAGGAAGCGGGCATCGCCAAGGCGGACAGCGAGTGCGCGCCCGAACAGCTCGAAGCGTGCATACGCAGCGAGCTTAATGACTCCGCGCCGCGCGCCATGGCGGTGATAGAGCCTCTCGCGCTCGTCATCACCAACCGTCCCGACGGCTGGACGGAGGAATGCGAGACGGAGATAAACCCCAACCGTCCGGAGCTGGGAAAAAGAAAGGTAACGATAGGCAAGCGGCTTTGGATAGAGGCGGGCGACTTTGCCGAAGTGCCTCCTCCCAAGTTCAAGCGTATGACGCCCGGCGCGTATATCCGCCTTAAAAGCTCGTATATCGTAAGATGCACGGGTTGCGGAGAGGAGAACGGCGTTAAGACGGTATACTGCGAGGCGGTGGACGGCACCAACGGCGCGGATAAAGAGGGAGTAAAGGCAAAGGGCGTCATCCACTGGGTAAACGCCGACGACTGCGCGGACGCGGAGTTCAGGTACTATGACTACCTTCTTCTGCCGTACGACGGCGTGCACGAGGACTTTGCCGAAAGGATGAATCCGAACTCGCTTGTCGTATACCGCGGCAAGGCGGAAAAAATGCTCGGAGATGCGGAAAAGGGAACGTCCTTCCAGTTCGTGCGCACGGGATACTTCGTGCGCGATACGGGTTCGGAAGGAGTCGTATATAACCGCATAGTAGGTCTTAAAGACAGCTACAAGGCAAAGTGATGAGATATCGCAACGTAATATTCGACATGGACGGCGTGCTTATCGATAACAGCGAAGGCATAATCGACTGCGCGCGCGAAACGGTAAAGACCCTCGGACTGAAAGACCTGTCCGACGAAGAATACCGTCTGTTTATCGGCCCCGCGCTCATGTATTCGCTTAAAACGTACGCGGGCGCGTCGGATGAGGAGAGCGAGCGGGGGTATCGGATATACCGCAAGCTGTATTTCGAGCGCGGCATAGACGAGTACCGCATTTACGACGGCGTGGAAGAGACGCTTGCCGAGCTGAATGCGGCGGGAGTGGTGTGTACGATAGCGAGCGGAAAGCCCGTCGAGAGCATAAAACACATTCTCGACAGATCGGGACTGATGAAGTACTTCGCGCGTTACGAGGGCACGATTAAGCCCAAGAAGTACTCGGATAAGACGGCGCAGACGATAGCCGCGATAGCGGACAGACCCGCCGTAATGGTAGGCGACCGCGTGTTCGACCTCAGGGCTGCCGCATGCGCGGGGATAGACAGCATATATGCGCTGTACGGGTTTTGCGTCAGCGGCGACACGGACGAGATAAAGCCCACGTTCACGGTAAAAGAGCCGCGCGGCATTGCGGATATAGTGCTGCGTAGCGGTAAGTGAAGAAAATAATTTTCACCATATAACGGAGAAGATAAAATGAACAAACTGACATCGGCGCAGCTGCGCCGCATATGGCTGGATTTTTACAAGGAGCGCGGACACGCTCTGATAAGCTCGGCTTCGCTCATACCCGAAAACGATCCTACCGTGCTTTTCACCACTGCGGGTATGCACCCCCTCGTGCCTTATCTGCTTGGGCAGAAGCACCCTCAGGGCAAACGCCTTGCGGACGTGCAGAAGTGCGTGCGCACGGGCGACATAGAGGAAGTGGGCGACGATTCGCACCTTACGTTCTTTGAAATGCTCGGCAACTGGTCTCTCGGCGATTACTTCAAGAAAGAGATGATAGCGTGGAGCTATCAGTTCCTCACCGATCCGAAGTACCTCGGCATAGACCCCGCCAAAATATCCGTCACCGTCTTTGCGGGCGACGAGGACTGCCCGCGCGACGAGGAATCGGCAGAGTATTGGGAAAAGGCGGGCATCCCGCGCGAGCGCATATTCTTCCTGCCCAAAGCTCACAACTGGTGGGGACCCGCGGGCACGACCGGACCTTGCGGACCTGATACCGAAATGTTCATAGATACGGGCAAGCCCGCTTGCTCGCCCGAATGCTCGCCCGCATGCGATTGCGGCAAGTACCTCGAAATCTGGAACGACGTATTCATGCAGTACAACAAGACGGCGGACGGCAAGTACGAGCCGCTCGCGCAGAGAAACGTGGATACGGGCATGGGACTCGAACGCACGGTAAAGACGCTGTGGGGCGTTTCGAGCGTGTACGACACCGATCTTTTCGCTCCGATAATTGCGGAGATAGAGAAGCTGACGGGTAAGAAGTACGGCTCGGACGATCAGACCACCCGCGCGATACGCGTCGTCGCGGATCACATCAGAACGTCGGTCATGATTATAGGCGACGAAAAGGGCGTGGTCTGCTCCAACGTGGATCAGGGCTATATCCTCCGCAGACTGCTCCGCCGTGCGATACGCTTTATAAAGCAGCTGGGCGGCGGCATGGGCATACTCGGAAAAGTGGCGGAAGTGGTCATCGCCGAATACGAGGACGTATACCCCGAACTGCGCCGCAACGCCGAGCGCGTCATAGGCGAGATAAACGCCGAAGAGCAGCGTTTCGAAAAGACGATAAACAGCGGCATGAAGCGTTTCGAGGCGATACGCGATCACCTTGTGGGCGATACGATCGCGGGAACGACGGCGTTCAAGTTATACGACACGTTCGGCTTCCCGATAGAAATGACCGTGGAACTTGCCAAGGAAAACGGACTTAAAGTAGACGTCGAGGGCTTTGACAAGGCGTTCAAAGAGCACCAGGCAAAGAGTCAGGCGGGCGCGGAGCACAAGTTCAAGAGCGGACTTGCGGATAACCGCGAACGCACCGTAAAGCTCCACACCGCGACGCACCTTCTTCATGCGGCGCTCAAAAAAGTGCTCAAAGACAAGAACGTCTCCCAGAAGGGAAGCAATATAACGGAAGAGCGCCTCAGGTTCGACTTTAACTTCCCCCGTCCGCTCACGCTCGAGGAGATAAAGGCGGTAGAGGACGAGGTGAACAGGGCGATAGCCGCCAAAGTGCCGATAGAGTGCCGCGAGATGACTCTCGACGAGGCAAGGGCACTCGGAGCGGAAGCGCATTTCGAGAACAAGTACGGCGAGCGCGTCAAGGTCTATACCATGGGCGAGTTCTCCACAGAGGTGTGCGGAGGACCTCACGCGGCGAACACCGGCGACCTCGGCCACTTCAAGATACTCAAAGAACAGTCGTCCAGCGCGGGCATACGCCGCATAAAGGCGACTATCGAAAACGAGAACACGGAAGGCGGCGAGCGCTGACCCGCCGTGCGGCAGTAAAAAATAGTTTATCGGTAAAACAAACGCCGCAAGCGCATTGCTTGCGGCGTTTGTTTGTTTTGTACTTTATGCACTTGCGGCGTTTTATTCGTTTTCAGACGATAAGCTCTTTTACGGTGCTTTTTTGTTTTATAGCCGCAAAAATGCATGTAGCGTTTTTCTGTTTTATGCTTTATGCACTTGCGATGTTTTCGCGTTTGTTTATCGCTTCTTTCGTCGAAAGCGTTATAACGTACTCTTGCAACCGAAAATGGCGATCAGGCGGATTTGACGCCCGCGTGACGACAGATACGAACTCTGACTTTAAGTTGCCCGAAGATAGATTTATAAGTTTTCGGCAAGCGTATTTGCGCCGCACCTTTTGCACGTTGCTCTATGCTTTATTCGGGATCGGTCATGGATTTTCAGGGGGCGCAGTCCGCCGTACCTTAATTCTGTTTTGCCTTTCCGTTTCGCTCCTACCGATGCGAAAAGAGGGAAGGGACGATAAAACCGTTACGCCTATACGGCAAATCACGGAAAAAAGGCATGCCGAACAGACGGTACGCTCACGCGGGGTCGCGCTTTGACTTTCCGCGCTCCGCTTTTAATATCACGGTCCGGCCGCAAGGATAAGGCGATGCAAGGCTCTGTCAGCTGCGGTTAAGAAACTTTTGCACCTCGGTCAGCCGCTTTTTAATGTTTTCCAGCTCTTCCGCCACTTTTTTGCTTGAACCGAGATCGGTATCCGTCAGACCGAGCAGGTAATCGGTCGTAACGCCGAAATATTCGGCAAGTTTAATTATGACGTATGCATCCGGTTGAGTTTTTCCCGTTTCGTAATTGGAAAGCGACCTCTGATCGATGCCCGTAGCCTCGGCAACGTCCGATTGCCTGAGATCCCTGTCTTCGCGCAGAGCGCGTATTCTGTTTTTGGAAATATTTTTCTCCATAAATTATATTATACTATTTTTTTACGTATAAACGCTTGACATACTATTATTTTGCCTGTATAATAGTATCGTACTAAAATATTAGTATTATACGGAGGAAAAAACTAATGACGGAAACAAAAAGCATGAAAGTGTCTACCGAGCAAGAGCAGGAATGTATCGACTCGATGCGCGATTTCGGATGGGAATTCAAATCCAGTCAGGAGATCAATGTCAAAGATTCTCACCTTGAAAGCAGAGGAGGCAGTCTTTACAACGTGACGACGAGCGAAAACTATGTAAAACTCGTATTCTCGCGCGATACCAATATGCCGCATTACGCGGAACTCAAACAGCTTGAAAACACGTACTATTCAACGCTTGCCGCGCAACCTTCGCCCATAAGCGGAAAGACGGCGGCAGTACTGTTCGTACTTCTCATTTTCCCGTGCGTGTTGTACATCATGTCCAAGACGAAACAGCGCAAGGAGTGGGAGAAGAATATGGCGGAAGTGGCGTTGCCCGCGCGCGAAAAGGCGCGTTCGCTCCTCGGCTGATACTGTGGCACGGGCGACGACATGCGCCGAACGATCCGAAAAGAGCGTCGGACGCGGCGGATCGCACTTCATGCCCGCATTTTGCGTGTGTGCTTTTTGCCGTTAAGGCATGGGTGATACAAAAGAAGCGCCGCAAGCGTGAGCTTGCGGCGCTTCCGCTTGTTTTATAGTCCGCCGAGCGTCACTTTCCGTTCTGAGCGTGAGATGCGGCGGCTTCGTCCGCGCTTTTTTCGTCCGCGCTCTCCGCATTGTCCTCCGCTTTTTTGCGGGCTTCCTCCTTTCGCGCGTGCAACTCGAACGGAATGAACATTGCGCTCCATATGATAGCGAGGAGCACGGGGAATATAAAGAGGTAACCGTATATGCCGAACGTGCGGACGAGTGCTTCGAGGAACGCCACGTGCTTGCCGCCGTTGATATACAGGAAATCGGTTCCCGCGAGTTTGTTGAACACGAATATGGATATGACGCCTGCCGCGAGCGGAAGCGCCGCGGCTTTAAGATCGGCGAGCCTCGGACGGTAGCCGTCGATAAACAGCGTAGATGTATATAGCACCATGACGAAGTGGAATACGAAACTGTGTATCGCCGCAAAGTTCCATACGGGCAGCGCGCTCCATGTCGGCAGCGCGAGTCCGAACGCCGCCGCGGGATAACCCACGCCGTAAACGACAGCGGAGAGCGGGCGGGATTTCGGGCGAATGACGTGAGCGAGGAATATGAATTCCGTCAGACTGCACAGGTGCAGGGGAAGATCGGACACGTTCCATTGCCCCGTCGCGATCAGCATTGCCTGCGTGTCGACTTCGTTGAGAAGCTGCAGCACTACTATGGTCCATGCCATGATCCGCCGACCTTTATCGCCAAGACGTTTGTAAAGGAAAAGCAGCGCCGCTATTGCCGCCGCGCCCGCCGCAAGCCATATCCAGTGCACGGGACCGAATTTGCTCCAACCCAGTCCCGGCGCGGGATTTTCCGAAATCTGCCAAAACGGCGGAAGCCCGCCGCCCGGTATGCTCATATCCGCTTTCACAGCATCCTCTCCCGTAAGTAATATGTAACAATCGCAGAACTATCTTGCATTATACTATATATGCGCGGAAAAATCCAACATAAACCGACGTTATCCGACATTTTTCGTCACTTATCGCCGCGCCGCCGCTTAACAGCGAATGCTGTGTTCGCTTTTCGCCGCCGTCCTCTTATATCGGTTCGCGCGAAAAGCCGCATGCGGCGGGGCTGTCGCATGCGGCGGGGCTATCGCCGTTTGTTAATTATAATTTATTCCCAGACGGCGGGAACGCCGTTTTCGTATTTCCAATACCTGCCTGATCCGGACGGTTCGTTTTTGCTGTAAAAATACAGCGCGTCCGCGGCTCCGTCGTTTCCGCTTTCCACCGTCACGCGGGACCAGTCGTCCTCGCTGCCTTCGTAAAATATTTTTTCGGGAATGTGATTCATGGCTGCGCCGAGAGCGTTTTTCCCGATGCTCGTTATGTTTATCGGAATGACTATTTCTTCGAGCGCGTTGCATGCGGAGAACGTGTTTGCGGGAAGGGCGGATATCCCGGTCGGGATATGCGCTTCCGTGAGGTCGAAGCACGCCTCGAACACGCCGTCGCCGAGTTCGGTGATCCCGTCGGGCAGATCCGCCGAGACGAGGCTGCTGCAATACGAGAACGCGCCCGCTCCCACGGATCGCAGCGAATCGGGAAGCGTTACGCTGCCGAGCAGATATCCGTGAGTGAACGCTTCCTCTCCGATAGTCGTAACGCCTTCGGCGATCTCCGCGGTTTTCAGCGTGCTGCACTGTGCGAACGCGCGTTTTCCTATTTCGGCTCCGCTGCCGACTTTTACTTTTTGCAGATAAAATCTGCCCTCGAACGCGCTTTCCCAGACGGCGTATCGATTGCCGTTTATGTAGTCGGGGAGGATCGCTTCTTCTATGTCCGGATCGTCGTTTCCGAGCAGATAATATTCGCCGTCCGCGTCGTCGGCGTATATCGCGTAGCCGTCTTCCGTCACGCTTATGTTGCTTTCGGCGTCCGCGGAATCGTGCACCGCGAGAGCGTTTGCCGCTATGCCGCCGTTGTCCGCGCTTCCAGGCGTGATAAATACGGGGCAGAGATCGTATATTTCCACGAGTTTTACGCAGCCGTCGAACGCGTTCTCTCCGATCGCGGTCAGGCTCGGCGGCAGAGTGATTTTCCGCAGTTCCGAGCATTCGTAAAACGCGCGGGAGCCTACGGTTTCCGTGCCGTCCGGCAGAGAGATCTCTTTGAGCGCGGCGCAGCCGTTAAACACGTCCGCGCCTATGTCCGCATCTCCGCCGGACAGGAATTCGACGGATTCTATCGCGGCGCAGCCCGCGAACGCCCGCGCCGTTATTTCGGCTTTTCCCGTGATCGTCACGGATCTCAACGACAGCGGAACGTATCTTCCGTTTGAATTGCCGTTGCCGTCCGCTCCGAATATGTAACCGAAATGAGAACCGCCGGGCGCACTGTCCGTGCCGCCGCCGATAAAGGGAACGGTTAGATGTTCGAGAAAAGTGCATCCTGAGAACGCGCCGAAAGCTATGCCCGAAACTTCGTCCGGTACCGTCAGCCGCGTGCGCGATTTATCTTTTACGTCCGTGATCGTGATCACGCCGTTGCGCTCATGCGTCACGAACGGGTCGAGCGCGCCCTCCTTTTCGAACACGGCGGTCACGTTCATGTCGCGCGCGGGCATGACGAATCCGTATCCGGAAGATGCGGACAGCAGTTTTTCGTCCTCGTACCAGCCCTTGAACGTATATCCCTCCGCGGGATGTGCGGACAGGGAAACGCCGTCGCCCGGCGAGTATTCTCCCGCGCCTTCCGCCGTTCCGCCTTCGGCGACCGTGACCGTCAATACGTATCCGCCGTTTTCGTTTGCGTCCTTTTCTCCGCACCCAACCGCGCATGCGACCGCGACCGAGAGTGCGAGCGCGAGGATCAGCGCGCATGCGGTTTTAGCGATGTTTTTCATGCAGACCTCCTTATCCGATTCGATTGTAACATGCGGCTGAGGGAAAGTCAATACCCGTTTGCGAAAACGGCGCGAAAAAACCGCCCGCGGGCAGCCGCGGGCGGGAATAAAACGGTCCGTTTACTTTATTACTCCGAGGTCTCTCATGACTTTCGCGAGCATTTCCGCATGCGCGGGTTCAAGCTCGGTGAGTGGAAGGCGAGGTTTGCCCGCCTTGATACCGATATATTCGAGAGCCTTTTTGGTGGGTATGGGGTTGACCTCGCAGAACAGCGCTTTTGCGAGAGGATCGAGCTTGAACGCAAGTTCGCGCGCTTTCGCATAGTCGCCATCGAAGCAGGCGTTCGTTATCGCGGTCATTCTGTCGGGAGCGACGTTAGCGACGACGGATACGACTCCCAGCGCGCCGAGTGCCATGAGGAATACGGTGTAGCTGTCGTTGCCGCTGTATATATCCAGCTTGCCGCGGCAAAGTCTGCACATTTCGAGAAGATCGTCTATGTTCTCGCTTGCGTCCTTGATCGCGGTGATGTTGGGATGCTCGGACAAGCGGAGCGCCGTCGCGGGCTGAATGCGCACGCCCGTGCGGGTAGGCACGTTATAGAGAACGAGCGGGATGTTTACCGCGTCGGCTATCGCCGTGTAGTGAGCGACAAGTCCGTTCTGCGTGCACTTGTTGTAGTAGGGAGTGACGACGAGCAGACCGTCCGCGCCCTCGGCTTCCGCAATGCGGCTCATTTCGACGGCGGCGGCGGTGTTGTTGCTGCCCGTACCGATAATGACGGGCGCGCGTCCGGCGGTATGCTTTACGGCATAGCGGAACATGGAAATGCGCTCTTCCTGCGTCATTGTGGCGGGTTCACCCGTCGTGCCTCCGACTATCAGCGCGGTCGCTCCCCCTGCGAGAACGTGGTCTATAAGCCTGCCGTACTCGTCAAGATCGAGTCCCTTTTCGTTCATGGGCGTTACGAGTGCAACGCCTACCCCTTTGAAAATACTCATATAGGCTCCTTTCCCTCATAAGGTAAGGGAAGTCTTATCTCGCGCATGTCCGCCCGATAAGCAGCTGCGCTATCTGCACGGCGTTGGTAGCCGCGCCCTTGCGGATATTGTCCGCAACTATCCACATATTCACGCCGCTGTCCACGGTGAAGTCGCGTCTGATACGTCCGACGAATACTTCGTCCTTGTCCGCGCATTCGAGTGCGGTAGGGTAGCCGTGGTTTGCGGGATCGTCGATAACGATGAGACCGGGCGCCTTTTCGAGAACGGCGCGCACCTGTTCGGGCGTCGCGGGTTTTTCGAACTCGATATTGACGCTCTCGCTGTGACCGTAAAATACGGGGACGCGCACGCACGTAGCGGTGACTTTCATGTCGGGCTCGTGCAGTATCTTGCGCGTTTCGTCTATCATCTTCTGCTCTTCCTTATAATACCCGTTATCCAATAATATGTCGATCTCGGGCAGGCAGTTACCCGCTATGGGGCGGGGGAACTTTTTGAGCTCATAATCGCTCTTGCCCTCGGCATACGCTTTCATGCCGTTATCGAGGTCGTCATAACCCTTGACGCCCGCGCCCGAGACGGCCTGGAACGTGGTGTATATGACGCGCTTGATACCGAAAGCGTCGTGAAGCGGTTTGAGCGCAACCATTGCCTGAATGGTGGAGCAGTTGGGGTTGGCTATGATGCCCTTGGGATGTACGAAAGCATCCTCGGGATTGACCTCGGGAACGACGAGGGGAACGTCTTTATCCATGCGCCAGAAAGCGGAGTTGTCTATAACGACGCCGCCCGCCGCCGCGAACATGGGGGAGAACTTGCCGCTCGCCGCGCCGCCCGCGCTCATTATGACTATTTCCGCGCCCGCGCGCGCTATGTTTTCCTTGTTGGTCTCGACTACCGTGTACTTTTTGCCCTTCCACTCGATCTCCTTGCCCGCGCTCTTTGCGGATGCGAAGGGGATAAGTTCGCCGACGGGGAAATCGCGTTCGGCGAGAACTTGGAGCATTTTTCTTCCGACCATGCCGGTTGCGCCTACAACGGCGACTTTGTATTGTTTCATATTATCCTCCGAAATTGTATTCCGTTTACGATCAAAAAAAGACCCTATCATTCGATAAGGACCTCAGAAATCGTATCACGGACGCTTCCAATGCTCTCCACGCTCTCCGCGTGACAGTCGCCGCGATGTTATCAGCGGCGCCCGACCGCCGCGCCCTCCGACAGACGTTGCGATCTCGGCGACGATACCCTTTTGCTGCCCGCAGTACGGATGCGGTTTCGCGCAGCTACTTATGCTCGACGCTCCTCATCGAAATATACACAGATAATACCACATTAACCTTAGCTTGTCAAGCCTATTTCGCTTGCTTTTTCCCGTTTTTTTGTGCTATCATATATAAATGAAACTGAAAACGATATGCAGGATACTCGCGTACATAGGTCTTGTGTGCGCGCTTGCGTTTACGGTATGTCTGTGCATACTTCTTTTTAATCTTGACTCGGACGGTATCACGACCAAGCTCGGAGCGGTCACGCTCGTGTGTTTTGTCGCAACGCTGATATTCCTTATACCCGCATACGTGCTCAATAAACGGGCGATGGCGGACGAGGCGGCTCGCGAAGAGGCGAACGGCGAGGAAGAGTCGGACGGTAGCGGCGAAAGCGGCGACGAGGATAAAAAGGACGGAGATGCGGAAGACGCGGGCACGGACGGCGTAGCGGCCGAGCCTCAAACGAAGGGCGACGATACGGAAAAAGCGGGTCGCGGCGAAGAGAGCGACGACGCAAAAGAGTCGGACGGCAAGAGCGACGCGAAAGAGTCGGAGGGCGCAAGCGACGACGCGGGCGCGTCAGTTCCGCGAAGCGAGGCAGACGACGGCGACGGCGGTAAGGACGCAGGCGGCGACGATGTAGGGCACGCGGAAGGGCAGGAAGAACGCCGCGACGGAGAGGATGAGAGCGGCGGCGATAAACCGCTTGGCGTTTGATCGCGTCAGGGCGGAGCGCAGAAAGCTTTTAAGCGAAAAAGAGCGCGCGGTAACGGATGCGGGCGGGCGCGGCAGCAGCGCATCAAGCGCACCTGCGGCGGCGACTGCGGCGGTGACTGCGGCAAACACGCGCAGCGGCGCGTATCGGACTGCGGTGTTCACGATCGCAAAGCAGGCGAGAAGAACGAGCAAACGCAGTCCGCATCTGTCTATAAAAGTACTCGCATTCATACGAAAGATTATCGACATACAACCGAGGGATATACCAAAATGGATACGGTCATTCTCGAAGCAAACGAAGAAAACATAGCGAAATGTGCCGAAATGCTGCGCAAGGGCGAAGTAGTCGCATTCCCGACCGAGACCGTATACGGCCTGGGCGCGAACGCGCTCGACGAAAAGGCGGCGGCAAAGGTATTCAAGGCAAAGGGGCGTCCCGCGACAAATCCGCTCATAATCCACGTGGCGGACAAAGCGAAGATAGACACGGTAGCCAAGGTAAGCGACGACGCGCGCAAGCTGATAGACGCATTCATGCCGGGCGCGCTCACTCTCGTACTGCCCAAGCGCGGAAACGTTCCCGACATAGTGACGGCGGGTTACGACACCGTGGCGGTGCGCATGCCCGACCACAAAGTCGCGCTCGAACTGATAAAGGAGGCGGGAGTACCCGTATGCGCTCCGTCGGCAAACACGAGCGCGCGCCCGTCGCCGACTCGTGCCATGCACGTTTACGACGACTTGAAGGGGAAGATACCCGTCATCCTTGACGGCGGCATGTGCCCTCTCGGGCTGGAAAGCACGATAGTGGACATGACGCAGACTCCGCCCAAGGTCCTTCGCGCGGGAGCGGTCGCGATAGACGAAGTGGAAAAGGTGATAGGCGATCTGGACACCGAAAAGGTGATGGTGGACACTCTCGCCGCGCTTAAAATCCCCGCGGGATACGTTCCCAAGGCGGAACTTGTGTTCTCCGCTTTTTACGACAACATGAGCGACGTCATAAACAAGTATTACGACTCCAACAAGCTCACGCACGGCGCGCGTCCCGTTATATTCTGCATGAACTTCAATATGCCCAAATACGGCAACAGAAACGTCATGCCCATGGGAGAGAGCGTCGCCGAGTATGCAAAACTGCTGTTCGAGCGTATACGCGAAGCGGAGAATCTCGGGTATAATCTGATAATCGCCGAAGGCGTGCCGATGGGCGGCATGGGTACGACGGTACTGTCGCGCCTTATAAAGCTGAGCGGCGGTAAGGTGATCTGAAAAAAAGTATGCAACAGGGAAAGAGAGAAAAAGTAAACGTGCTGTTCGTATGTACGGGCAATACCTGCCGTTCGCCCATGGCGGAGCAGATATTTTCCGACTACCTGCGCCGCAACAAGTGCGCATCCATGGCGGACGTGTCCAGCGCGGGCGTTTATGCGGAAAACGGCAAGCCCATGACTGCGGAAGCGGTGGGCGTTCTCAGCGAACTCAATATGACCATAAAGCCGCACAAGAGCCGCAGGATAACCGTGGACATACTGCAAAACGCGGATATAATCGTGTGTATGTCCGAAGAGAACCGCGAGCAGCTGCTCTGCTCGCCGACGTACAATTTCGCGGCGAGCGACGGCAACTACCGTATAGTGGGTACTGCGGGCGAGCTTATCGGCGAGGACATAACCGATCCTTACGGCAGGGGAATGGACGCGTACCGCAAGACGGCGGAACTTCTCGTCAGACTCTGCGCGCCTCTCGAAGCGGCGGTGAGAAAATTCCAGACCGAACATAAACTCGAATACTGATATACGGAGGCTGAAATGAAAATAGCTTTGGGTGCGGACAACGCCGGACGTCCGCTTAAAGACGCGATAAAAAAGCACGTCGAACAGATGGGTCACGAGACCGTGGACTTCGGACTTTCGGAGAACGATCCGACTGCGGACTATCCCGACTATGCCTTCCCCGCGAGCGAAGCGGTGGCGTCGGGCGATTGCGACTGCGGCATACTCGTTTGCGGCACGGGCATAGGAATGAGCATATGCGCCAACAAGGTAAAGGGAGTGCGTTGCGCCCACGTCACGGACTGCTTCTCGGCGGAGGCGACGCGCCAGCACAACGACGCGAACATGCTTGCGCTCGGAGCGCGCGTCACGGGAGAGGGACTTGCGCTTAAAATTACGGACATATTCCTTTCGACGCCGTATTCGGGTGCGGAGCGTCACACGCGCCGCATATCCAAGATAACGGCGTACGAGGACGGTTGCGCGGGGGAATAAGGGCGAAAAATTGCCCTCCGCCGACATAATCGGAGAAAAATCGAAATATATTGCGGTATGACGAAACATATCGCAATATTTTTTATAACGGCAATAGCCGCGGCGGCAATCATGGCTGGCGTGACGGCGTGCGCGTCCACGGAGATAGAGCGGTGCTCTTCCCGAATGGCGGACTACCGCCCCGTGTACATGACGGGAAGCGCGGACGGACTTTCCGTAAGGCTGATAGCGGGCGTGAGGGAAGACCCGTATTCGCTCGACGGAAGCTGTTCGGACGTAAAGACGGACTACACCGTAGTGACGGTTACGGGAGCGGCGGGGGAAGAACTGCCCGCGTCCGTCACGATAGACGGCGAGGAGTATTCGTTTACGCTGTACCCTCATCCGTTCCGGGACGGCTACTCCGCCGAACTTCCCGTTCGCCCGACGGACGCCACGAGCGTTTCTGCGCTTAACGTAAACGGCACTTCCGTTACTCTCGCGTCGCCCTCTACGACGGTGGATGCGGAATATGCGCTTACTCTCGCGCGAGAGAGCGTGGACGACGACGGCGAGATCGTGTTGCGGCTGACGGAAAACACCGTTTCTCCCGACGGCGGAGCGTATTGGTACGTGTCGTTCGTGTCTGAGTCGCATACCTCGTCAGTCATAATAAACGCGCTTTCGGGCGAGATAGGGGCGATGAGAGAGGGCTGACGCGCAAAGGGCATAACTTTAACTCAACTTTTTCTTAAAACGAGCGAAAAACGATTTACTGAAAATGACGGACGTGTTATAATATAAACTAATAATGAGTGATATGCCCGACAATATAGCGCAAAGCGAAGGCGGCGAAAGCGCGCCTGACGGCGGGAGCGGAATGCCCTCGCTCATCTTGCGCACGGCGGCGGTGACCGCGGTCATATTCATTGCGGTGCTCGCACTTCTCGCGTCGTTCGTTTCCGCGGTCGCTCCGCGCGCCTTTATGGAGCTTTACAGGTCTCTCGGCGCATACGGCATGGCGGCGGTATACGCGGGCGAGGCGATAGACCGCACTCAGCATGACGAAAACTGCACGGACGGCGGTTGCGCATATATAGAGCTCGTTTCCGACGCGGTGGACATAGCCGCGGCGGCATACGGCGACTCGCAGACGACGCGGCATGCCGAATATCTCTATACCTTTTCGTCGGCATATCTTTCGGCAAGTTGCCACGAGGCGCACTCCTCGGCGGAGGACGCATACGTGTCGAAAAAGTACGCGGACTCGCCGTATATGCTCTGCGGTATGCTCGGGTACGACGGCTATGTGCGCGAGTCCCGAGTGACGGCAATGCGCGCCCTTTCGGATAGGGCATACGACGGTGCGCTCGGCAGCGGATACGATGATTGCAAAACGATGGGCGACGCTCTCGGCGTGCTCGCCGGAAATGCGGCAAAGGCGTTTGAGTCTCACGACATGGAAGCGGCGCGCGAACTGACGGCGTATGCGTCCGATTCGGACGACGTTTCCGCGATAGAGGGAGAGACGGACGCGCTCAGCGCATCCTTCGACGCGCTCACCGCCGCAGCGGGTGAACTTACGGGAAACGCCAAAGCATACGCCGCATATATCCTTTACCGCCTTGCGGATGCGTTTGCGAGCGCGAGCGGGGGAGCGGAGTTTGAAAGCGCATGGACGGAAGCGCGCGCGGACGCGGCATACGACGCGTTCGCCGACGCGGTGATGAACGCGTAAGCGGCTGTTTTAACAAAAAGATCAAAAGAATAAGATATAAGATAAAGACGACGGTCTGACGGAGGAACCATGGAAAAGATAATCAAAGAGGGACTTACATTCGACGATGTGCTGCTCATCCCCGCCGAGAGCAATATTCTGCCCGGCGACGTCAGCCTGAAAACGCGGCTGTCGCCGTCGATAGAGCTGAATATACCCATCGTATCCGCGGCAATGGATACGGTCACGGAATCCAAACTTGCGATAGCCATGGCGCGCGAGGGCGGACTGGGCATCATACACAAGAACATGACCATCGAGCAGCAGGTAGAGCACGTCGATAAGGTAAAGCGCAGTGAAAACGGAGTCATAAACGATCCGTTCTCGCTCTCCCGCGATCATAAGCTGACGGACGCGCTCGCGCTCATGCGTAAATACCGCATATCCGGCGTGCCCATAACGGACAAGACGGGCAAACTCGTCGGTATACTTACCAACCGCGACCTGCGTTTCGAACAGAACTTCGACAAGAGGATTGACGAGGCGATGACCAAGGACAACCTCGTCACCGCACCCGAAGGCACGACTCTCGAAGAGGCGAAGAAGATACTTGCCTCTCACAGAATAGAGAAACTTCCCATAGTGGACAAGGACTTCAAGCTGAAAGGTCTTATCACCATAAAGGACATAGAGAAGGTGATAAAGTACCCCAACAGCGCGAAGGACTCCAAGGGCAGACTGCTCTGCGGCGCGGCGATAGGCAGCGGCAAGGACTGTCTGGACCGCGCGGGCGCGCTCGTAAAGGCGGGCGTGGACATACTCGCGCTCGACTCGGCTCACGGGCATAACTACATGGTGCTCGACGCCGTGGAGAAAGTGAAGAACGCATTCCCCGACGTAACTCTCATTGCGGGCAACGTGGCGACGGCGGCGGCGACGGAAGCTCTCATAAAGCGCGGCGCGGACGTGGTGAAAGTGGGCATGGGACCCGGTTCGATATGCACGACCCGCATAGTCGCCGGCATAGGCGTTCCTCAGATAACGGCTATAATGGACTGCGGCGAAGCCG
Organism: Bacillota bacterium; assembly: GCA_019113265.1. Classification (GTDB taxonomy): domain Bacteria; phylum Bacillota; class Clostridia; order Christensenellales; family Pumilibacteraceae; genus Protoclostridium. The sequence goes on from DXHT01000032.1 coordinate 28,231, forward strand.
CGGACAAGCTGGGCAGGGCGATAATAGGCGACGGCGGCATCAAGTATTCGGGCGATATAACCAAGGCGATAGCCGCGGGCGCGAACGCGGTCATGCTCGGCAGCCTGCTCGCGGGAACGGAAGAGAGCCCCGGAGAGCTTGAAATATATCAGGGCAGGAGCTTTAAGTCCTACCGCGGAATGGGAAGCCTTGGCGCAATGCCTCTCGGAAGCAAGGACAGATACTTCCAGGGCGAAGTGTCTACCGCGAACAAGTTCGTCCCCGAGGGCGTAGAGGGCAGAGTGCCTTTCCGAGGCGCGCTTGCGGACATAATATATCAGCTCATGGGCGGACTGCGTAGCGGCATGGGATACGTCGGGCAGGCGACCATAGACGATCTCAGGCATAACGGCAGGTTCGTGAAGATAACGAACGCGTCGCTTATAGAGAGCCATCCTCACGATATTTCCATAACCAAGGAGTCGCCCAACTACTCTCCCAAACAGTAAAACGGAATGACTTTAACGGAAAAAGTAAGAGCGATAACGGAGCGGTACGTCCGCGGAAAAGTGGCCGCGGCGGTAAGCGGAGGCAGAGATTCAATGTGCCTTCTCGACTGTCTGTTGCGTTTTTCGCTCGTCGGCAAGCGCGATCTGACCGTCATACACGTCAATCACATGATACGCGGCGCGGATGCGGACGCCGACGAAAAGCTCGTCAGCGATTACTGCCGAGCTCGCGGCGTCGAGTGCCGCACGGTGCGGGCGGATATACCCGCGCTCGCGGCTGAGCACGGCAGGAGCGTGGAGACGGAAGCGCGTATCGTGCGCCGAGCGGTCTTTAAGGATTTCGGCGGCACGGTAATGACCGCGCACAACAAGTCGGACAGAACGGAGTCCGTACTCATGCACATATTCCGAGGTTGCGGGCTGAACGGACTGACGGGTCCGACGGAGTGCGACGGATACCTCGTCCGTCCTCTTATCGGTTGCACGCGCGAGGAGATAAACGAATACATCCGCGTATACCGCGTACCGTACTCGGACGACGCGACAAACGCCGAATGCGACTATGCGCGCAACTATGTGCGCAACAGGATACTGCCGCTCATCCGCAGCCGTTACCCCGGTGTGGACGATGCGGTGTCCCGCTTGGGGGACGTAGCCGCGCTCGCGGCGGGCGCGGAGGGCGTGGAAGCACAGGCGGACGGCAGTGCTACCATAAGGATCGGCTCGCTCTGCGGAAACGGCGCGCTCGCTCTCATGAACGCGGCGCACCTCGAATGCGATTATACTTCCGAACATATCGGCGCGATCGTCGCACTGCGCTCCGCAAGAACGGGCGCGGGAGTGGATCTGCCGCACGGCTACCGCGCGGAGCGTGAAAGCGACTGCGTGCGCGTGTTCGTCAGAGAGACTTTTGCGGACGAAGAACATCCGTTTGCTCTCGGACGGACGCGGTTTCGTTCGGGCAGATACGTCGACGCGGTTTACACCGAGGAGCGTGCGGATAAGCGCGGAAGCATAATAGATCTCGGCAAACTGCCGCAAGGAGCGGTGATACGCACCCGCAGAGAGGGCGACACGTTCGTCCCTTACGGAGGGAGGCGCAAATCGCTGAGCGACTGGCTGATAGACTGTAAAGTGCCGCGGTATCTGCGCTTACGACTGCTTTATGTGGCGGCGGGGAGCGAAGTACTCGCCGTTATAGGACGGGCAACGGGCGCGGCGCTCGCAACGGATGAAAATACTACAAACGCGGTCAGACTGACGGCGGGGAGAGATACTACTGATGAACAGGCATAAGAAGCTGTATACGCGGCGGGAGATAAACGCCCGCATACGTGAAACGGGAAAACGCATCGCAGCAGACAGCGAGAAAGGCAAGCCCCTTCTCGCCGTATGCGTTATCAAGGGCGCGGTCATCTTTTTCGCGGACCTCGTGCGCAGCATAAAAGGGCGTGACGTGCGTTTTGCTTTCGTGTCCGCAAGCTCGTACAAGACGAGCGGCGACAGAATGGTGTCGTCGGGCGGCGTGGACATGAAGTACTGCTCCGCGACGGACGATGAGATAAACGGCGCGGACGTTCTTCTCGTCGAGGATATCGTGGATACGGGCAGAACGATAGCCGCGGTAAAACAGTATTTTGTGGAGAAGGGCGCAAAGCGGGTGCGTATAGCCGCACTGCTGGACAAGCCCGATTGCCGTAAAGTGGAGATCGACCCCGATTACTCCGCGCTCACGGTAAAGGGCAATCCCTATATAATAGGGTACGGGCTGGACAACGCTCAGAAGTATCGCAACTTAGACGGGATATTCGAACAATGAAGATATGCGACTTGCAGACGCACGGATTGGAATTTTTACAGGAAGACGGGTTGTTCCCTTTCGGAACGGACGGCGTCGAACTGGCGAATTTCGTGCGTGGCGGCAGTCGTGACAGAGCGATAGACCTCTGCTGCGGAACGGGCATAGTGCCTGTTCTTCTTGCGGGGAAAAAGGGCATACCCACGACGGGAGTGGAACTGCGGCACGAGGCGGCGGAGCTTGCGCGGAAGAATGCGGAGCATAACCGCCTGCCCGTCGAGATATACGAAATGCGCGCGCAGGACGCGCCCGCTCGTTTCGGACGCGGCAGGTTCGACATAGTGACCTGTAATCCGCCCTATCGCAAGGCGGGAACGGGCGAACGTAGCGCGGAAGACGCGATAAGCATGGCTCGCCACGAAACGACGATAACGGCGGCGGAGGCGATAGATGCGGCGGCGGGACTGCTTTCGGACGGCGGGCGGTTCTATGTCGTGCATATCTGCGAGCGCATGGACGAGATAATGTATCTTTGCCGCGAGCGCAGACTGACGCCCAAGGAGCTTCAGATATTGCGGCCCGCAGACGGCAAGCCGCCCAAACTGTTCCTTCTGATGTGCCGCGCTGGCGGCGGCGACGGACTGAAAGTATTGCCCGAACGCACGGTATACGGAACGACGGCGGACGACTACCCCGACTGACAAGGAGAGTTATGCTCAGCATAGTGGTCACCCCGATAGGAAATCTGGGGGATATAACCGTAAGGGCGATAGAAACGCTGAAAAACGCGGACGTCGTGTATTGCGAAGACACGCGTCATTCCGCGATACTGTTTTCGCGTTACGGCATAACGACTCCCGTTCGCGTATACGAAAAGTTCGGCGAGGCGCGCGCGGCGGAAACGATAGTCGAGGAGCTTAAAAACGGGCGTAACGTCGCTCTCGTTTCGGACGCGGGCACGCCGCTCATAAGCGACCCCGGCGCGGTCCTCGTCAATGCTCTCATAAGAGAGGGGCTGGAATATACGGTAGTGGGCAGCGGCTGTGCGGCGATAAGCGCGCTGGTGCTTTCGGGAGCGGATACGTCGGCGTTCTGTTTCGTGGGCTTTCTCCCCGAAAAGGGCGCGGCGCGTAAGAAGATCGCGGAGAGATTCGCCTGTCTCGAAGCGACGCTCGTATTTTACGTCGCGCCGCACGATCTTGCCGAAACGGTGACGTATCTTGCGGAGGCGTTCGGCAGGCGAAAAGCCGTACTCGTCCGCGAGATAAGCAAACTGCACGAAGAGTGCGTGCGTTTCGTTCTCCCCGATCTGCCGCCCGATACCGTGGTCAAGGGGGAAATGGTGCTCGTGGTCGAGGGCGCGCCGCCTCGCGGAGAGGAGCTTTGCTCGCTTTCGGCTGAGGATCACGTCGCGCATTACGTCGGCACGGGCATGACGGAAAAGGACGCCATGAAAGCCGCGGCGCGCGACAGGGGCGTATCCAAGAGCGAGATATACGCGCAGATAAAGGGCGCAAAGAGATAATACGGCGTAACTAATATTCGGCGTTTACCAAAACTGACTGACGGAGGCGGCTGATGCAAATAAAGAAAAAAACGATAGAAGACCGCATTCTGGAAGCGGGCAGAAACGAATTTCTCAAAAAAGGATATCGTGACGGCAGTGTTGCCCGCATAGCGGGAAACGCGGAAGTGCCGATAGGTAATTTTTACAGGTACTTTTCGGGCAAAAAGCAACTGCTCGACAAGATAGTCGGTCCCGTGTACGCGTTCATTCCCAAGTTTATCGCCGACCTTGCGGGAACGACCACGGTGCTCGCCATGCCGCTCGAACAGTTCTCGTCGTTTATAGCCAAGGAGCTGTACCGCGTGTTCTGGCGCAACCGCGACGAGCTGTTCATACTCTTATACCGCTGTGCGGGTACGGAGTACGAGGAGTTCAGGGAAGAGATAAACGGGCTGATATGCAACATAATAATAAAGCGCAACTTCGGCGACGCCAGGATAACCGAGTCAGAGAGGCTCATGGCGAAAGTGGTGGCAAACGGCTACCTTGCGGGAATACTCGAACTGCTCGACATGGAGTGGGATGAGGCGGAATTTACGGGACTGATACAGAAGATAACGCTGTTTTTTTTCAGCGACTTCAAAACGAGAGGGTAAAAAATGAGAACGGCACACGAAATATGGCGGGATATGCTTTCCGATCTCGAAACGGAGTTCAGTGCGTGCAGCTATGACGTCTGGATTAAGACGCTCACGCCCTACTGCGTGGACGACAAGAGCAGACTCGTGCTTATAGCCACAAACGCCGATCACAAGAACAAGGTCAATTCGGGGCAGAAGATCCCCATAAAGATAGTGGCGCAGAAAGTCGCGCCCTATCTGACGGATATAGTGGTCATAGAGGAGAGCGAAAAGGAGGACTACTCCGCCGCCGTTGCCGAAAACGAGAACGCGGAAGAGGAGAAGCGCAAGGAAACGCTCTACGGAGTGGGAACGCCCATAAATCCGAAATACAATTTCGAAGAGTTCGTCGTCGGCAAGAGCAACGAACTGACCGTCGCCGCCGCGCACGCCGTGAGCGAAGCGCCGGGGCAGAAGTTCAATCCTCTTTTCATATACGGAGCGTCCGGGCTGGGCAAGACGCACATCATGCACGCGATAGGCAACTCCCTGCTCGTTTCCCGTCCCGAGCTCAAAGTGATATACGTGACGAGCGAAAAGTTTCTCAACGACTTCATTTCGTCGATAGGCAACAGTAAGGAGTCGCGCAATACCTTCCGCGACAAGTACCGCAGTGCGGACGTACTCATGATAGACGACGTACAGCTGCTTTCGGGAAAGGAGCGGACGCAGGAAGAGCTCTTCCACACGTTCAACGACATGCACGACGCGGGCAAGCAGCTGGTGTTCACTTCCGACCGCACGCCCGGCGAGATACCCGATATTTCGGACAGACTGCGCAGTCGTTTCGAATGGGGACTGATAACGGACATACAGCCGCCCGACATAGAAACGCGCATAGTCATACTTAAAAAGAAAGCGCAGAAACAGCAGTGCAATATCCCTCTCGAAGTGCTCACTTTCATGGCGGAGAAGATAGACAGCAACATCCGCGAAATGGAGAGCCTGCTCAACAAGGTGATATTCCTTTCGGGGCTGACGGGCAACGCGCCGTCCGTGGAACTCGTCCGCGACGCGCTCAAAGACTACCGCAACGTGACGGAGGAAAAGATAAACCCCGAAACGATAGTGGACTGCGTGTGCAAGTATTTCGGACTGACGAGCGACGTGCTCCTCGGCAAGAAAAAGAACAAGGAGATCGTCGAGCCGCGCCAGATATGCATGTATCTTATGGCGGACATGACCAATATGCCGCTCGAAACGGTGGGGAGCATATGCGGCGGGCGCGATCACACGACGGTCATGCACGCGCGCGACAAGATAGAGCGGCTGATGCCGACGGCGTCGCGCATAAAAACCGCAGTCGAAGACATACGGAGCATGGTATTTAAAAAATAACACGGACAGGCGCATAAAAACGCTTGACAATGTTGCGACAGGCATA
>DXHT01000033.1 GCA_019113265.1 Bacillota bacterium
TGACAGCGAGTCGGACCCGTCGGCGTTCTTGTGGTGCATATCCGTGCGCAACCAGTCGAACACGGGCATGAAATTATAGCATACGCATTTGACCCCGTGCGCCGCGACGGTGCGGATGTTTGCGATGTAGTTGGCTATGTAGCGGTCGCGCTCTCCCCTGCCGAGTTTGATATCCTCGTGAACGGGTATGGACTCGATGACTTCCATGCCGAGCCCCGCGTCCGCCGCCAGCTTTTCCAGCCTTGCCACGGAAGCGTCGCTCCACGCTTCGCCCACCGGCACGTCGTAAACCGCGGTAACCACTCCCGTCATTCCGGGTATCTGCTTGATATAGGAAAGAGGGATACTGTCCTTCTCTCCGTACCATCTGAATGTCAGCTTCATTTCTCCGTCTCCTTTTGTTTCCGTAATTATATTTTAGCACATATCCGCGCGGTTTGCAATTGCGAAAATATGCTATTTGCATTGCATTTTAAGTACCCTGCCGCTTTCGCGGATAAAATGCAAGGCGGGAGCAGCACACCGACGTGAATGCGCCCTCCCGCCTGCATCAAACGGAACTCGAAATAATGCACACCGAGCGGTTTTCCCCTGTCGGATTATTATCGCTTTCCCATCACCGACAAGCATATTGTAGCACATATCTTTGCGAGTTTCAATTGCATTTTTTTTGAAAATATATTGCATTTTCAATTTATATGTGCTATCATAAAACCGAGCGGAAGGGATATGCCTTTCGCCGAAGGGGATATAATGTTCGCATATAAAAAAGACGGAATGGATTTCGCGCATAAGTACGACGAGCACCCCGCGCCCGCACCCGACTACGAAAAGCACTACCACGACTTTTTCGAGATACTCTACTTCGTACAGGGCGACGCGGATTTTACCGTGGAAGACAGCGTGTATAAACTGCACTCGGGCGATATAGTCTTTATACAGCCGGGCGAACACCATCACGTCGTGCTCAACCGCAAAGTAAGCTACGAGAGGTACGTTCTTAAATTCAGCGAGAGCCTTATACCCAAGTATATGTTCGGGCGCATTCGCAGCCGCGCCTCTTTCTATAACGCAAGCAAGGGCATGAGCGCGCTGTTCGGCGGTCTGGACGACATTTACGAAAAGTATTCGGGCGACGACCTCGAAACGCTGTTTACCTGCCGTATGCTCGAACTCATGATAATGCTCTGCCTCGAACCCGAGGCGAACAAGACCGCCGTTCACGACAATACGATAACTCAGATAATAAACTATATCAGCGAGAATATCCGCGAACAGATTACCCTGCCCGCAATATGCGAGCAATTCCACTTCTCGCAGTCGTATATCAGCAACAAGTTCAGCCGCCACATGAAAGTTTCCGTCATATCCTACGTGCGCACGAAAAAGATCATGGCCGCCCACCGCGAGATCATGCAGGGCGAAAAAGCGACGGACGCGGCGGAGCATTACGGCTTTACCGACTACTCCACGTTCTACCGCGCGTATGTCAAGGTCATGGGCTTCCCGCCGAGTACGCGCATTCCCGAAAAATAACGCCCGTTGCCTTTTGCGGCAGTGTGAGTCACCTTCCCGCCTATTGCGGAGCGGGCAAGATATTTTTTCTCTTGCTTTCGGCAAAACGAAGCGCACCGCGTTTTTTCGTTTCTGCAAGATCATGTAACTTCCCCGTCCGCCTACGCGATCAAAGCGCGGACGGGTTTTGTTTTCCCCTATCGCACAAAAAGAGCGGGCGGCGCAATCGCGCGCCGCCCGCTCAATGTGATGGGATGATTATATATTTGCGGCTCTCGCCGCTTTTTGTCAGTCAGCGCCGCCTGCGGTTATAACTGCGCTTTCGGCTGTCAGGCGGATACCGTAGATATTCGCTCCCACATTCGTATTGTCGGAATTGACGGTAAACGTTATCGTATTGTCTCCCGCAATCAGATCGGCGAAACAAAGGAACGTATACTCGTTCGAAGGCGTAAACGTTTCCTCAGTGGTCGCGCAGCGGGGCAGCAACACGGAATCCGCATCGGACACATCGCTGCCGTTCACAGCCAGATCGAGGAACTGCCCGAACGTCACGTCCGAACTGCGGCGCGACAGCTCGATGTAAATGCCTGCTCTTGCCGCGCTGTCCGAATGCACCGTGAACGTAACGGTTGCGCCCTTGTTGCCGTTGAGGTCGCCTATCGGGATCTGTTTCCTGCCGTTCGCCCTGTGCTCGGGTGCTCCGAGAACGGGATTGGCTTCGCCTCCGACGGCATCCACGCCCGCGGCAAGTCCGCTTCCCTCACGCGCCGCGAAATCGTATACCGTCCATTCTGAGTCGTCCGGATCGGACAATGCAGCGGGCGTAAACGTCGCGTCCGGAGAAAGCAGCTTTATTCCGTAGATATTGTGCGCCGTGAACGAAGCCGTGTTGTTCACAGTGAATGTGATCGCGTTCTGCCCTTCCCGAAGAGGGATATAGCCTATGCGTACGAACGTGTTGCTCGCTTCGTACTGCGTACCGGCAGGCATATCCGCATCCGACGTGTATTTCGTTCCGTTCACGGTAAGATCCGCCCAGTCGGCGAACTTATTGACCGTTGACAGATTACCGAGTTCCATGTACAGCGCGGCTTCGGTATCGGCGGAGGACTCGACGTAGAACGTCACATACCTGCCCTTTCCCGTATCGAGATTGCCTATCGGGTAATACTTATCGTTGTTGGGTCTGCCAGTCGTTATCTGACAGCCGGAAGACATTTCCACTCCTTCGGACAGCGTCTGCGATTCCGGAGCGGACAAAGCGCGGAAGTCGAGTTCGTTCCAGTCGCTTTCGTCGCGCGCGGGGGTATTGACGTTAGGCACGTAATCGCTGTATACGAAACGGCCCATCGCAATCAATTCGCCGCTTTCGCCGAAGAAACGGACGGTATACTCCGAACCGGCAGTCAAACCGAGTCCGGAAACGTCTGCGGAAAACGCATACGTGTTTTCGCCCGACGCCGTCACGGAGAACTCTCCGACTTCGTTTCCTCCGACGGTGACGGATTCCGCCGCCGTCAGATCCTTTGTCGTAGCCACCGTCGCGGAAACCGTTCCGTCGGGATTCGTCACCGCGCCCGTGACCGACGCGTACACTCCGTGGCGGGGAGTGCCGACTATATCCGCCTCGGAGCCGTCCGACCATGTCACGGGAACATCGCTGAGGAACGCTACGTAATCGAAGTTATATGCCGTGCCGACCGGTGCGATTTTAAGCGAATTTTCGCCCTTTGTAAGCGTCACGCAGCCGAGATTGACTTCCTGGAAATCGAACCATGTTCCCGTCTCCGTCCGTTCGACCATCGTCGACCGGTCAAGCAGTTCGCCGCCTTCGGCGTTGGTGAGCATGGGAAGAGCCACGTCGGTAAATCTCGTAACTCCGCCCGTTCCGCGGGACACGCGCGCAAGCAGCGTGACGGTAGTCGTTTCGGCAACGCTCACGTTGAACGTTATGGATGCGCCCGTATTGGACGAGAAGTTACCTATACCGCTCACATATTCTCCGGTAGAAACGTCCGTCCTGTCCGTGAACACGCTGACCGCGCCCATCGAACCGCTCGTTCTTTCGACCCGCCGGTTCTCCGCCTCGAACGTATACGAACCCGTTCTGTCCGCTCCGCACTTTATCGCGCACGCTTCGAGATCGCTCTCCTCGTCCATGCAGCCGCCGCAGACGGGGCACTTGTGAGTGCACTGTTCTTCCGTCGGGGTACCGGGCGTTTCCTGCGTGGGCGGAGCCGTTTCGGCAGAGCCGCCGCACGTCGTGACCGGCACGACTACCGCGACTACTATTATCGCCGCCGCGACTACCGCTATTGCCGCTATTATCGGCTTTTTATATCTTGCGAACACGCTGCGCTTTGCGGGAGCGGATATCCCGCCGCACGCGCCTGCGCCGCCCGCGCCCGTGCCGCCTGCTCCGGAGCCTGCGGACGCGTACAGATTCGCCGCTTTATCGCGCTCCGCCTCGAGCTGTTTTCGTTTTTCCGCGCGCTCCGACGCGCCCGCCATGTATTTCTTGAACTTATCGGACGCGAACACAAAGCTCAGCGTCGTCATTACCGCACACAGCACCGCCACGATAAGCGACGCTATTTTAAGTCCTAAAAGTGCACTCTGCCACCACGGCGTTATGCGCACATACACGTCGTCAGACGTTATTCCGTTCATCGCGTGAGAGTGCAGCTGAGTATAGAGCATTCTGCGCGCCGCTTCGCGGAGAGCGCAAGCCACCGTCGCATTGTCCTTATACTCGTCCATAAGCGTGGTGCTTCCGCCCATGAGCCAGAAATCCTGACCGGCTATAAGCGCTTCCGCGAATATCGCCGCATTGGTATGCGCGTCGTTTGCCACGCCCATATGACGTCCGACGGCGGCGTCGGACTGCACCGCGCCCTCGAATCCCCACTCTCCGCGGAGAAGATCGTTGAGCAGTCCCTTATGCCGTCCAGCCCACGTCGTGCCTATGCGGTTGAACGAACTCATTATGCCGTTAAGACCCGTCACCGCGCAGGATTTTTCAAACGCCTTTGCGTACACCTCGCGTATGGACTGTTCGTTCGCCCATATGCTGACACCGTAACGGTTGCGCTCCTCGTCGTTGAGCAGCATATGCTTGACGTAGAGTATGCATCCGCGGTTCATCAGTCCGACGGTCTCGGCGGAGAGCATTTCGCCCGTCATCACGCCGTCCTCGCTGAAATACTCCCAGTTGCGTCCGGAATACGCGGAGCGGTGTATGTTCGCTCCCGGACCGTTAAGTCCCTCATATCCGACATGCATCATTTCCATGCCGAACGCGTTGCCGAGTTCCTCTATCAGCGGAGTGTTCCACGTCGACGCCATATTCACCTCGCAGGGGAATATCATGCAGGTGCCGAGTGTGGGATTGGGCTGATTTATGCCTGACGGGCCGTTCTGCGAAAGTCCTCCCGGAGCATTTACTGACGCCGCGCCCGCAAGAACGTGAGCGCCGTAAGTGATCAGATACGTCTGCTCCGCATAGCTCGTCTGATTCATCAGATCGCCCCATATCGGGTCGTCGTATTCGCGTTCCATGAGCATTACGAGGGACAGCGCTCCGTCCTTACACGTGACTGTTTCATAAGTCGGAACCGTCGCATCCGGGTCTTCGGTTATACCTGTGTAATACTGCATATCCGCGATCATCTTATCGTTTACGCACGTCATTTCGACGGGCGAAGGATATGTCGCATCCCAGTCGTTTCTCGAAAGATATGTTATCTTCTGATCCGCAGTCCCTTCATAGAGATTGATATCCGCGTTCGAGAACAGATTCTTCACTTTCTCGCCCGTATACGGGGAAACGGAATACGTTTCGAAATCGTCCTCGGCTACGGTTATCTTATGAGCGAGGGACGCATTGCCGGGCGCGTCCATACGCGCCTTCTGATCGGATGACAGCGGCTTTGCCGCAAGAATATTGTTGAGCGCGTCGTGAGATGACGTACCCGTCGCAAGATAATAATCGCCCTTTTCGAGAATATACGTTCCCGCGCCGTACGCGTCGTAACTCTTGAAATCGTATTCGCTCACGGTCACGGTCAGAGTCTGCGAATTGGGTTTGCCCGTCTCGGAAGCGGGATAGAGCATATCAGTCTTTGCGAACGCGACAAGCTCGACCGCAGCCTTCTCGACGGGATGTTCTTCCGATTTGTCGTAATCGGTATACGGTTTCTGGATATACACCTGCATTGCGTCCTTGCCGGGCACGCTGCCGGTGTTGGTTATCGTAAGCGATACTTCATACTCGCCGTCCGCCGTTTCTTCCACCTTATAGTCGGAATACGCGAACGTCGTATACGATTCGCCGTGACCAAACGAATACGCCACCTCGTCGGAATAGTTCCATGCACCGCTGCCGGCTTTGACGCCCTTTGCGGAGTCCGCGTTGCCGCGCCCGAGAACGTAATCCTCGTAGCGCGTTTCGTAATACTTATATCCGACGTAAATACCCTCCTGATACACGAGATACTTATCGTTGTGCGTATAGGTAAACTCGGGCGGAAGTCCTTTCGAACTTGTGAACGTATGATCGCCGAAGTTCTCGCTGGCGGGCGCGGAGTCCGTATCCTTGACCCACGTATCGACGAGATGTCCGGACGGGTTGACTTTGCCGCTGAGAAGATTTGCCACCTGTTCGGCGGCGACCGTACCGCCCATGCCCACCCATGCGCATGCATCTATGTCGTAGTCGTCTATCGTCATCGTCTGAACGGGCGTCGCACTGTTGACGAGCAGAATGACGCTGTTCACTTTTCCCTGCTCTTTGAGATCGCACAGGTTCCGAAGCACGCCCTGCTCCGCTTTCGACAAATCGAGATAACAGTCGTCGGCGCATTCATCCGTATCCGAATCGAAGTTTGTATCGTAATCCTCTCCGCCGTTACGGGATATGACCATTACCGCCGCGTCCTTGTAATTATCCGTTTCTTCGAGCACGCTGCCCGTCAGAGTATCGTCGAAGCGCTGTAATTCGTCCCACGGGGCTTCGTTTATGCGGTATTCGCCGTAGTTCTTATCATCTACTCCGGCAGCCACCGAACCGACGAGAGCATATCCGTATTCGGACGACGCTATACGGTAGAGATTCCACAGCGCGTCGTATACGTCAAGTCCGTTCTCTTCCGATTTGCTCTTGATATCGTCCGAACCGCTGTATGCGATATAACCCGATCCGGTACCGCTGTAAATGTACCTCGACCGCTGCGAGGACACGCCGAAGAACCCTATCTTCGCGCCCTGCGCAAGCGGAAGAGCGCCGTCGTTCCACAGCAGCACGCTGCTCTCGTCCGCCGTCTTACGCGCCACCGCCATGGAATTCGCGCGCATAGCCGCGTCGTCGTATTTCGGTACGCGTTCATTATCTTCGTTCACGGTATATACGACATTGCCTTCCGCGTCGCGCACGAAATAATCGGACTTATAGTAATCGGTAAATATGCTCGCGTCGTCCTCGTTCGCCACTCTTCTGAACACGTTGATGCCGAGAGCGGCGTTGATCTGCCCTTCGTAATTCATCGCTATCGCGCTTCCCACAAAGGAGATCACGGTAAGGATCACGAAAAACGCGGTAAGAAGGCTCCACACCGATCTTTCAAAAATCTTCATTCTTCCGCCCCTCCTTTTACGGCTTTTCGTCCGCGCACGAGAAAGCGCATGACGAAAGACCACCCGCACGCAAGCACGAACAGTATGTCCGTAACAAACAGCAGTATCTGCCACCAGCTGTCGAACAGCCCCGCCGATCTGTGCGTCGCGCCCGCAACGGCGTTGGAGACGACGAACGCGGCTATTATGCCCGCCGTGACGTAGAATATCACGATCAGGCATATGCCGCCCAGCACACCCCACGGCACCTTACGGAACCGCTCATTGTCGATAAAGCTCATTTTCTCCTCCGAAATGTTTATTCCGAGGGCAAGGAACAAAAAACGCAATCGTTCGCCCTCGTTAAAAGAATACACGAGAGACGGAAAAAAACAATGCGAACGTCGTAAAATGTACCGCGAGTGTCGTAATCGACAGAGCACAAGCAAAGAACGGACGCATCATTAAGACGCGTCCGTTCTTTCCGATCGGCTTTATGCGGCTTTGCATCCGTTCCGACGCACGAGATGACACGCGTTATCGGCGTTCAAGCGCAGCCCGCACAGCTTGTCGCCGTCAGACGAAAGACCGATATTACCGCGAGTTACAGCGGAAACAGAATATCGAGGGAGAACACGCCGTTCTCTGCGGTCACGCTCATACTGCCGCCGTACTTTTCCGCTATGTGCTTTATACTGCGCATACCGAACCCGTGGCGCGATCTGTCCCCTTTGGTAACGGGCAAGCCGTCTTCCAGCGTTATCTCCCCGTCGTAGCAGTTTTCCATATGCACGGACAAAAACCCGCCCGCAGGGCGACTGGTTATGGATATGCAACGCCTGTCTTTATCCCTTATCCCGCGGACGCTCTCTATCGCGTTTGAAAGGGCGTTTCCGAACAGAGAGTATATGTCCGTCTTGCTCATGAACGAGAGCGCGCCTCCGTCCATGACGCAGGTCAGCGTAATGCCGTTCTTTTCGCACAGCAGACTCTTTTCGGTAAGCACCACGTCGAGAATGTCGTTGCCCGTACGCGCCGCGGCGTCGTATATCATGACCGCATTCTCTATTTCCTTGACGTAATCCGCATCCGCTACCGTTCTCAGCGCGGATATCTGATGTTTAAGATCGTGGCACTTTATGTTTATTATGTCTATCGTTTCCTTGGAAAGCTCGAATTGCTCTTTTTCGCGTCGCATAAGCTCTTCCATTATTGCCGCGTCGCTCTGCGCCTTATCGCGCTGGGAAATGCTGAACAGTATCCCGAGGATGAGCGCGCAGCTTATGACGGCATAAAGGCTTTCCGCCCAGAATGCGAGCGAACTGCGCGTGCTGTCGTCTATCGTTATGCGCGACAGACCTATGCATACGAAAAGCACGGCAAGGCATACGAGCGTCTTTCCGCGCACGCCGCGCGCTCCCGCCGCGTCCGCACCGAGAACGGATAGAAGAAGCCGCCCGACGACAAATACCGCAGCACAGCTTATAAGCTCTATCGTCCACGACACCGCCACTATGTTCACACCCGCCGCGCGGCATATCATGGACGCCACGTTGAAGCCCAGGTGCTGCATGGCATAGCCGCCCGAACAGTAAAAAAGTATTATCCACGGCGGGTCGGAATAACAGATGGTCATGCACGCGAACGTCAGCGCGAACACAAGCAGATAATACGCGAACTTGAACGCCGAATCGCCTATTCCGTCCGAACCCGCTCCGTATACGAATATCGCGCCCGTCGCCCATCCGTACAGCATGGAAACAAGCACTATCAGTTCTATGCACACGGCGATCCCCACCGCCAGACGCACGACGTATTGCCGCCGTCTGTGAAGATATTTGGAAAGCGCTATCTCTCCCGCAAGTATCTCCGCAAACATAAGCGTTATCGATACTATAGAACTTATCATACGCTTCCCCCGATATACCGCGCAAGTTCCGTCATGAACGCCGCGCGGCGCGAACGGCTCATGCGCAGTTCCTCTCCTGCGACGATTATGTCGTCGCCCCGCCTGTCCTCCACGTATTTGAGATTGACGAGATAACAGTTATTGCAGCGTACGAAATGATAGCGCATAAGCGACCGCTCCGCTTCCGCTATCGTTCCGCGCACGCGGAAATCCCCGTCGAACAGATGATATACGAGATCGTGATTGCTCGCCTCGACGTATTTGATGTCGCCGACGTTCACGCTGCGTGTGTCCGAACGGTTCGAAAGCCGTATCCTGCCGCCGCCTATCCTGTGGCTGAGCTCGCGGCACACACGGTCGAACTTCGTCATGAATCCGCCCGCGGTAACGGGTTTGAGTATGAAATCCAGCGCGCGCACGGAATACCCTGCAACGGCGTATTGAGCCATATTGGTCACGAACACGATTATAGCGTCGTCGCCCGCCGCCCGCACTTTCTCCGCCGCTTCCATTCCGTTCATTCCGGGCATGTCTATATCGAGCAGGAGCACGTCGAAGTCCTGCTTGTAATCTCCGAAAAAAGCGTACGCATCGGCATATCTGCGGACCTGCACGCCGTGACCGTGCTCCTCGGCATACCGCTCCACAAGTTCGGCAAGCATGTCGCGCGCAGCAGCATCGTCCTCAACGACAGCCGTTTTGAAATTCATCTTTCTTCCTCCGTCACTTTCCTCATCCCGTCAGCACCTGAATTATACACCCACCCCCCGTCGATTGTCAATACTTTTTTATAAACGAGCTTTTTACGATGAATATTTCTCAGGGGAAAAGGAGGACTTCCTTGCAAGGAAGTCATTGTTGCGCCGTTTGTTTGTCTGCGTTAAATTCGCGCCGGTTGTTTGCGTTCACACTCACGGCCGCGCTGTGCACGGCGCGAGTGTTCCTCGGGCATTGCGCGAACGCCGGCGGACGGGTGCAATAGTCGCGCCGATTGTTGATTTCCGTAAGGCTTTCGTTTTAAGTAATTCGCTTCGTACCGCATGCCCACCGCAAGGTGTGCGAAAAGATACCGCAGGCGCGGAGAGCAAGGTTAAGAAGCAAAACTCCGTATGAATTGTAAAACAAACGGAGTTCAAGCTTTTATATATAAGGATTTTAAGTTTCTCGGGGAAAGGGGTGCGGGGGAAGACACCTCTTTTCAAAGAGGGGTCTTCCCCCGCAAAAACTTTTCTCAAAAGCTCACAAAAACTCTACTCGATAACGGCGCTGTCCGAGGGCATGCGCCAGTCGCCGCGCGGCGAGAGAGACACGCTTCCCACTTTCGCGCCGTCGGGCAGACAGTTGCGCTTGAATGCGGAGGTAAAGAACCTGCGGAAGAACACTCCCAGCCACTTGTCCACTTCCTCTTCGGAATACTCGCCTTCGAATGCGGCAAGCGCGAGGCGGCGTATCTTGGCGCGGGACGAGCCGCGGCGTATCAGATGATAGAGGAAGAAGTCGTGAAGCTCGTACGGTCCGATTATCTTTTCCGTCGGCTGAACGACTACGTCCCCGCCCGTGGGCAGAAGTTCGGGGCTGACGGGCGTATCCAGCACGTCGCGCAGTACACTGCCGACGGCGGGCAGACGCTCCGCCTCATACGCCACAAGTCTGCGGACGAGCGTTTTGGGAATGGACGCGTTGACCGCGTATGAACTCATGTGGTCGCCGTTATACGTACACCAGCCGAGGGCAAGCTCCGAAAGGTCGCCCGTACCTATAAGAACAGCTCCGCTCATGTTGGCTATGTCGAAAAGCACCTGTGTGCGCTCGCGCGCCTGCGCGTTCTCGAAAGCTATATCGGTAGACTTGTCGTCGTGACCTATGTCGCGCAGGTGGAGTCTGACGCTCTCCGTTATGTCCACGACGCGGAAGTCCGTGCCGAGAGCGACGGAAAGTGCCTCGGCATTGCGGCGAGTCCTGCCCGTCGTGCCGAAACACGGCATGGTCACCGCCGTTATGTTACTGCGCGGCAGACCTACCTCGTCCACGGCGCGCGCCGCGACAAGCAGTGCGAGAGTGCTGTCCAGTCCGCCCGAAACGCCGACGACGCACTTCTTTATACCGCAGTTGGACAAGCGCCCCGCAAGCCCCGCCGTCTGCAAGCGGAGTATGTCCTCCGCGCGCTTGTCAAGTTCACCCTTGACGGCGGGTACGAATGGGTTTTTGTCCGGTTTCCTTTCAAGAGGAGTGACGCGCTTATTTAGCTCGAACGGCACTTCCGTGTATCCCGCGCGGCGGGCGCAACCGAAACTCGTCATGCGGCGACGTTCGTGCGCGAGGTATTGAAGGTCTATATCCGCAACTATGAATTCGTCCGAGAACAGCTCGCCCTCCGCCGCCACTCTGCCGTTTTCCGCTATCAGGTTATGCCCCGCGTACACCGTGTCCGTCGTGGATTCGCCCTTGCCCGCGTCCGCATATAAATAAGCGCAACAGAGCTTTGCGGACTGCATCGCCACGAGCGAGCGGCGGTAATCCGCTTTCGCTATCGTCTCGTCGGATGCGGAAGTGTTGCATATCACGAGCGCGCCCGCGAGAGCGTGCTCCGTCGACGGGCTGTCGGGGACCCAGAGATCCTCGCATATCTCCGCCGCTATGGTGAGTGCGCCGCCCTTTTCGGCGAATATCAGTTTCGTACCGAACGGGCAGTTCAGCTTTTCGTCGAAGTCGTTTTCGCCCGTAAAAGCCGTGAACATACGCGCCTCGTAAAACTCCGAGTAGTTGGGAATGTGCTTTTTGGGAACGACTCCGAGCACTCTTCCGCGCTGCAGCACGAACGCCGCCGAATACAGCTTGCCGCGCATCATGGCGGGCGCGCCGAACACGGTCACGACATCCTTTCCCTCCGTGCTGTCCGTTATCCTGTCCACCGCCTCTTCCGCGCCGCCTATAAGGCTGTCGAGCAGGAACAGATCCCCCGCGGTGTAACCCGTGACGCACAGCTCGGGAAGCACGAGCAGGCTCGCTCCCGCGCGCTCCGCGCGGTCTATCAGTTCGATTATCTTATCCGCATTGCCCTTGCAGTCGCCCACGCGTATGTGAGGAGTCGCCGCCGCGACTTTGTATATGCCGTCTTTCAAATGCCTTCTCCTTTCTTTCTGACCGTTCCCGAACGCACCTCGAACTCGGTGACTTCGCCCATGCGGGCGCGCACGTCCTCGGGCAGATGCGTACAGGTTATTATCGTCTGGTATGATTTTATCCTCTCTATCAGTTTGGACTGACGCTTTTCGTCCAGCTCGCTGAGTACGTCGTCCAGAAGCAGTATGGGATACTCCCCGCTCTCCGCTCCGAACAGCTCCGTTTCGGCGAGTTTGAGCGAAAGCGCCGCACTGCGCTGCTGCCCCTGAGAGCCGAACGAGCGCAGATCCACGCCGTCAGCTCGGATGGAGAGATCGTCGCGCTGCGGTCCGACGTGAGTGACGGAAAACTGCCTGTCGCGCTGTCTGCTCTTTTTAAGCGCTTCGAGAAGTCCGCTCTCTATCTCCTCCGACGTTTCGCCGTCCGCGCCCTCATAGCCTATCGCAAGCTCTTCGCCGCCCGAAATTTCTTCATGCACTTTCTTGGCGAGTTCCGCTATCCTGTTTGCGAAAATGCGGCGGGTGCGCGTTATCTTCGCGCCCTCTTTGGCGAGTTGCATGTCCCACACGAGAAGTTCGGCTTCCGTCGGATCGCCTTTGAGCAGTTTGTTTCTCTGCGAGAGTATGCGGTTATAGCGCGTCAGCGTATAGAAGTACCCGCGCGAGAGCTGACAGAGCGCGATGTCCGCGAACCGCCGTCTTTCGCCCGGTCCTTCCTTTACTATGCGCAGTTCGTCGGGGGTGAAAAGCACCGTCTTGACCACGCCCATGAGCTCGCCCATGCGCGCTATCGGGTAGCCGTTCACGAGCACCTCTTTCGCCGCGCCCAGCTTTACGGTCACCTCGTCCGCGCCCGCCTGTGAGCGCACGCGCACGTTGACGCTCGCGCTCTTCGCACCCCAGCGTATGAGATCCTGCCAGCGCGTCGTGCGACTGCTTCGCCCCACGCTCGCAAGACGCACGCTCTCCAAAAGATTGGTCTTGCCCTGAGCGTTATCCCCTAAAAACAGGTTTACGCCCCTGCCGGGAGTTATCCCCGCAGACGCGTAATTCCTGTAATCGGTTATATTCAGCCGTTCTATGAACATCAGTTGCTTGCCACGAAACGGAAATCTCCGAGTACGTCCGTCATGTTGGTTATGGCGGCGTTGATGCCCGACGTAAACGCCGAAAGCATTCCGTCCAGCTTTATGCCGGGAACGAGCCGCTCTATGGATGCTATGACGCTGCCGCAGGTAAGCTCTTCGACGGGAGGCGTTCCGCCGTTCTCCTTGGCGCCGTTTATAGTCGTCCAGACAGCGCCCGCGCGTTCCGCATCCGCTCTGTTCGGCGTGACGTCCACGCGCACTCCGAGGGAAATGCTATCCGGGAGCACTCCGTTTATATATCCCGACGCGCCCTCGGTCAGCTTGCCGACGTCTACGGACACCACTATATCCGCATAGTCCGTTCCGCCGCTCTTCGTGAGCCTTACCGAGTGCACGGACACGCCGTAAGAGGATACCGACTCGCCGAGAGTGTCCGTCATGTCGCGCAGCGTGCTGCCCAGCATCTTATCCGTTATCTCCACGGTGTATTCGCCCGTCGACGTTCCCGCGCTCTCCGTTATCTCGGCATAAAGCTCTTTCTGCGTTTGAGTCAGTCCGCTCGGGTCGTCGCCCGCCTGCATGATCGCCACTATATCGTCAAACGTGTATTTGTCCGTCGGATCGGACACGCCGAACGCTTCGAACACGCCGTCCTTCATCAGGTCGGAGCAGACGTTCACCCAGCCTTCGGGTATGGTCTGCCCGGGATCCGCCTTCACCACCTGCACGCCGAGCGCGGCAAGCGCGGCTATGTCCTCGTCCGAATCTATGTCCGCGACGCTCGCAAGTCCCGCTTCGGGGAGCGCGGCTTCGAGCGCGGCGAGGTCGGGCGTATAGAGATCCACGCGCGCTCCGCCGTCTATGCCGTCCGTCGCGTCAGTGCATATGAGCGTCTGCATAACGGAAATTATATCGTTCTTTGTCACGGACTCATTGTCCATCGCGTTTCTGAGCGCGCCCGCAAGCATTCCGTATGCGTCCACGGCAAACTCGCCCGCGCCGTCTTCGTTAACCCTGACGGACGAAAGATCGATAAGATCGGCAAGACTGTATTCGCCGTCGGAGTTTTCGCAGATAATATTGAGAACACCCGACGCGGACTCGTTGACCGTCGCCTGCAAGTCATATCCCGAAAAGCTCTCCGCTATTATGCAAAGCCGCTCGAAACGCGTTATACCGTCCTCGCCGTATTTGGCGTTCATCTCATCCGTAATGTAATCCATTTTGCACGTTTCCTGTGCAAGGCGATTGATGTTCAGTCGCACGCCGTAGGACGCGTCGGTAAGATCCGCGGTCGCGGAAAAGTACAGTTTCGCGGGTAAAAATGCCGCCGCGACTCCCGAAATATCGGAAGATACGCCCAGACCCGAAAGCGCGGCTTTTATGGTATCGGTGACGTCCAGCGAAAGCATGACGGTAAAATATACGCCGTCGTCTTCCGCGGAGTACGCGATCTTGTCGCCGTCGTCGAGATCGGCGCCGCGCACCAGACTCACCTGTTCTATGCGTATCAGGTCGGACGCCTTATAGCCGCCGAGGAACTGCTCTGCGGGAGTGTCGGCAAGCATGTCGTCCAGCTTACCCGAATCTATCATGTAACTCTGCGCGAACGCAGCTATCTCACGGTCGGTCATGACCGGCATGGCGTTATCCGTACGCGTCGTGTCATACGCGCCGAGAGCTTCCGCATCGAAATTTTCGCGTTTTACAATGCTCATGACTGCATCCGCCGCCGAGCCGTCGCCGCTTTCGCTCTGCGCTCCGCCCGTACTGTCCGTGCCGCCGCCCGTACTGTCCGCGTTGTCGGTTCCGCCCGTGTTACCGTCGGTGCCGCTCTGCGAGCCGCCGTCCGTACTGCCTTGGTCGACATTTGGGGACTTGCCCGCCGACTCGATCACGCTGTCAATATACTCTTCGTTTACTACACCGTCTTTAAGAAAAAGCGATCCGCCTATCGCGGAATAAAACGCCGCCGAGTCCGTCTCGTCGTACGGATTGGTCACGACGCCCTCGCTCGCTCGCGTAAGATCGTCCACGCACGCCAGCACGTCGAGTGCGGAAACGCCGAATTTTTCTTTAAGTACGTTGTTACCTATGCTTACCGCCGCTATCGTTCCGCCGACGGACGCGCCGACAAGCGCGATAAAGAGTATCACGCTGATTATGAATCCGACGGGATTGTGTCTTTTAAGTTTTGTCTTTCCGTTCACGGCTTTGGACAATACGTTCACCTCCGCGGCATTGCCGCTTTTTCTACGCATTTATTTTACTATTTTTTGCCGCTCATAGTCAAGGTATTTTTTATTTTTTTAATTCGTTTTAACTAAATACTAATCTTTCATGCCGTCTTTTGTCCTTCTCCAAACGCTTGACTGAAAATGCGGCATATCATACAATAGTATGCGTGGAAGACAGTGAGAAAAAAGACGGTGCGTTCGCGCTTACCGGCAATATGCTCAAACTCGCGGCATGCGCGTTCATGCTCGTCGATCACACGGGGATGATACTCTTTCCCGACGTCATCGCCCTGCGCATTATCGGACGGCTCGCAATGCCCCTGTTCGCTTTTACGTTCGCCGAGGGCTGTTTTTACACCCGCCACAAGTTGCGCCACCTGCTCACCGTACTCATCATTGGCGTATGCACCTCCGCCGTGGCGTCCGTCGCGCGCGGACAGGTGTGCGGCGACATACTCATAACCTTTTCCCTTTCCGCCGCCGTAATATACGCCCTGGACGCGCTCAAACGCGCCGTGGTGTCGCGGGACGGGCGCGCCTCCGCGCTTTACGCCGTTCTCCTCGTCCTCGCCGTCGGCGGATCGGTGTTCTTATGCTGCTTTTCGGGAGCGCGCATAGACTACGGCATTGCGGGAGTCATGCTTCCCGTCACCGTCCGCCTGCTCGATATGCGCTCGTTCGGCGCGACTTCCGAACTTGCGGAGAGCATTTACAACCGCGCTACCATGCTGCTGTGCTTCGGCGCGGGGCTTCTCGCCGTATCCGTCGCTTCGGGCGGAGTTCAGATATTCTGCGTTCTCGCGCTCATCCCGCTCATGTTCTACGGCGGGCGACGCGGCAAGGCAAAGCTGAAATACTTCTTCTATATCTTTTACCCCGCACACCTCGCGCTGCTTTGCGGAATATACGTCATCATCCACCCGGATATCCTTTCCGCTCTGTTCTGATACCGTAAAGGAGTGAAAATACGTTGAGACATATCAGTACCACGCGTTGAACGCGTGGTATGCACAAGCCCTTCAAGGGCATATTACCGGCTTGCGTCTTAAGACGCACTGAATGTTTCGCCAGCCGCAACACATTCTCAGGCTGCCGCTAAAGCGGCAGTCTATTTTTGCCTATTACTTCTTGCTACCCGTGAACGGGTCATAATATTCTTTCATACTTATTTGGTCACTCATTATATCTTCCTGTAGTTGATTGCGCACATATTCCGCTATCTTCGCCTCGTTCCGCCCTACCGCATCTACATAGTAGCCTCGGCACCAGAAATGTCTGTTTCCGTACTTGTACTTCAAATTCGCGTGTCGGTCAAAGATCATCAATGTGCTTTTCCCTTTCAAGTATCCCATAAACTGCGCTACACTTATATTCGGCGGTATCTTCACCAACATATGTATGTGATCGGGACAAGCATTGGCTTCTATTATTTCTACTTTCTTCACATCACATAACTCTCGTAGTATTTGCCCAATATCTGTCTTTATCTTTCCATATATTTCTTGCCTGCGATATTTCGGTGCAAACACTATGTGATATTTGCAATTCCACTTTGAATGTGCTAAACTACTTATGTCACTATTCATAAAACCTCCTGTGGTAATTTTTGTTGCGGCTGACTACTCCGCTTCTTATTATACCACAGGAGGTTTTATCTTGTATCTTCAAGATTCTAATTCCACCACTTTAAGTGGTGGTTTATTTTTCGCTAAAGCTACAATCAAAACCGCCCCTGCTTTTCCGCAGGAGCGGTAGTTTGCTTTTTATCGCGCTACACCCTCTGTCGCGTTTGCTTTCCCGCGCGTTGTCATTTGAGTTTATCGAGAACGCGCCTGAAAAAGTAACAGTAAATGAGATCGACGAGAATGAATATCACCATGACCGCAAGCGTTACGGCAAAGTACCCGAGAGCGAAGTTTCCGCCCGCTATGAACGATATTATGCCGTCTATGCTTACATAGTCGCCCACGCTCGTAAGCGCGCCCGCTATCTTAAAGACTATAAGCACTTCGAGTGCGCCGAACGCCGCAATGATGACGGCGCGGAGCGCGGCTTTTAGCGCGCGCTTGTAGTCCATTCCCGCTCTTGAAAGCCCGTAGCACAGCAGACTGTACGGCACGAACACCACTGCGACAAGCACCAGCACCGCGACGTTTGCCGCCGAACATAAGAAACCCAGCGCGACGGACGCTATCATGCTCATCAGCCCGTAGCCGAACCCGCACTTTTCCATTGCCGCGTTCCACGATATGTTCGTTATCAGCAGCGGAGCCGCCGTTACGGGCAACCATGCGGCTATCGTTATCATGACGACCGAAAGGGCCGCGCTTATCGCCGCATACGCGAGCCTGCGCGTGGGCGGAAGTCTGCGCTTGTCGCCGCGCCCTTTTCCGCCGTGCGGATCGCCTTTCTTTCCGCCGTCATCGCCGAAACGATCGCTTCCTCCCCCCTCGCCGAACGGGTCGCCGCCCTTTCCGTCATCGCCGAACGGTTCGCCCTTATCGCCGAACGGATCGCTCGTTTCGTCCGAACGAAGCGGGCGTATGCGAACGGAGCCGATCAATGGCAGCCTCTCATGAGGGAGCAACAAAGCTCCGTCATACAGTACGCGCACATACAGTTGGCGCATGCGTTGCCCGCGCCCGTACCCGTGGTCGTCTGGGTGGTCGTATACTGTTCGGACGTATACTGTCCGCCGTCGGTGTAAGGGCCGTACTGAGTGCGTCCCATGTCCTCCGCCTTGACTCCCGCATTGCCCATGACGAGATCGAGCTTGCGGAGGCTCTCCTTGTACTTTTCGTTGTTCGGCTCCATCTGCACGGCGAGAACGAGCTGCGCGCGGCTCTCGCTGAGCCATTCGCGCTTGTAAAATATTATCGACTGATAATAGTGCCATTTGCCGTCGTGTTCGGAGATCGCGTCGAGCTCGCTCTGCGCGGAGTCGTAACTGCCGCTGCGGATAAAGTTCTCCACGCGCGAATAGTCGCCTTTTGCTCCGCCCTGAATGTCGCGGCTTATTACCGACCATGCGGATTCGAGTTCGCTGAGAAGGCGCGCGCCCTCGTTTCCGCTCTCGCCGTCCTCAAAACGCTGCTCTCCGTACTTCTTTTTAAGCTCCTCGTAACGCGCTTTGAGCGCTTCCGGATCGCTGTTTTTGCTCATTCCGAGCACTTCGTAAGGGTCTCTCATTGTCCTTTCTTTCTCCTCGCCCGCTCCGCTTTCATCTGTTTCGAGAAATCCTTTGCGACGCTTTTTGCGACGCGGACTTTCGGCGGAGGGAGTTTGGCACGGGACGCAAACAGCTCATCCGCCTTCGCCCGTAATCCATCGTATATTATATTACGCAACAAGCCGTCGGCCTGCGTGAACGTCATTCCGTTACTGCACTCTATCGCGCGGTTGACCGTGGAATTGACCGTAAAACGCAGTTCTAATGAGTGCGCCGCAAAGTACGCCGCCCTGTCGCCGTCGAATCCCGCGTATGCCGCGAGAACGGGGTTATATCGCTTTGCCGCGTGATCCTCTTCAACGTCGTCGAGAGCGTCTGCGAGATATACGAACTTTCCCACGTTATAACAGAGTTTACGCATCTGCTCCGAATAGTATTCGTCCCGTCCGCCGAGAGAGGTCACCGCGAACAGTTCGGACAGCAGCCCCGCGAAGCAATCGGACGCCCTGTCTGTCGACGTGCAGTTCGCCGCTTCCAGCGCGCGCAGTTTTTCGTATCCGCGCGCTATTATGCCGTCCGCTTCGGGGTATGCCGCCTTGGCCTTCATGTACGGCTTTTTAAGGACTCTTAACGGGAGCGAGCTCTTTTTGCCCGAATCGAGCACGTCGTCGAGCGCCTTGTAGTAGCACAGCAGTATGTTTATTCCCGCCATGCGACGCATGAACTCGCAGTCCTTGACATACGGCTTGCGGCGAACGTCGCCTATGCACCTGCACATTCCGAACTGCAATGCGGGGGCTTCCGCCTCCGTCGCAAGCGCGGCAAACGTCGTTATGTCGTAATTGACCGTCATGCGGGGCAGGTTGCCGTATTCGCGTTTGGTAGCGAGGCATATCCCGCAGTATATCGCGCGGTACAGCGAAAAATCGCGTACGCTCAGCTTTGAACAGTCGGGCAGAACGTATCCGAACATCAGACGGAAACGAACCCCACTTTGCGGTATACCTTGGACAGAGTGCGCCTCGCTATGCGCGCGGCTTTCTCCGCTCCCTCGCGCATGATGCGTTCAAGCTCGCCCTTGTCGGATATATATTCGCTATACTTTTCGCGTATGGGGCGCAGATGCTCCGTCACGGCTTCGCCGACTGCGCGCTTGAATTTCTCGTAACTGCTGCCCTCGAACTCCTTTTCGCCCTCCGAAACGCTCTTGCCCGTCATTACCGACCAGATGTTAAGGAGGTTGGTTATTCCCGGTTTATCCGCAGCCGCGCGCACTTCGTTGCCCGAATCGGTGACGGCGCGCGCAAACTTGCGCATTATGTCCTCGGGCTTATCGAGAAGGAATATGACGCCGCCCGCGCTATCGTCCGTCTTTCCCATCTTTGCCGTGGGATCGGTGAGCGAGTATATCTTGGACGTACGCTTATTGCCGTAATAGCCTTCGGGCAGAACGAACGTCGGGCTGTAACGCCCGTTGAACCGCTCCGCTATCGTGCGGGCGAGTTCGAGATGTTGCTGCTGATCCTTGCCTATCGGCACGAGATCGGCGTTATAGAGCAGTATGTCGCTCGCCATGAGCACGGGATAATCGAACAGACCTACGTTTATGCCCGCCTTTCCCGCCTTTTTGCTCTTGTCCTTGAACTGCGTCATGCGGTTGGCTTCGCCCATCATGGTGTTGCAGTTGAGTATCCACGTCAGCTCCGCATGTGCGGGAACGTGGCTCTGTACGAACAGTACGCTACGCTGCGGGTCAAGACCTATGGCGAGGAATATCGCCATGAAGTCGTATGTGCGGCGGCGCAGATCGGCGGGGACCACGTCCACGGTGAGCGAGTGCATATCCGCGACGGTGTATATGCAGTCGAACTCCTCCTGCATCGCCACCATGTTGCGCAACGCGCCTATATAGTTTCCGAGTTGAAGATCGCCCGTGGGTTTGAGCGCGGAATATACTATCTTTCTCTTCTCGTCCATTATGCCTTTCCTCCCAGACCTGCGGCAAATTTTTTCACAGCCGCCGGCACTCCGGAAGGGTCTGTCACTTCGCCGAACCGCTCTTTCATTTCAAACAGCTTATATACGCTTTCGGGTACGGGGAATGCGGTCACGTCTTCCATTTTACGCAACGCCGCCACATCGTCGGACGGCACTTTTTCGCCGAGCGCGGCAAGCACCGCGGGCGCAAACTTGACGGGAGACGCCGTTCCCACAACGACTGCGGGGCTTCGCCCGCCGCTCTCCTCTTTATAGCGGAGGCAGACGTTGAACGCCACGGACGTGTGCGGATCGGCGAGGTAGCCGTATTCATCGAACACGTCCCTCAGCGTTTCCGCATATTCGTCCTGCATGGCACAGCCGCCGACGAATATCTTGCGTATCTCGGCAAGACGCTCCTTGCCTATGTCGTATCTTCCGTTTTCGCGCAGCTGTTTCATCCACTCTTCTATGAGCGCGCCGTCTCTGCCCGCGAACTCGAACAGCAGACGTTCGAGGTTACTGGAAACGAGTATGTCCATGGACGGGGACGTCGTCTTTATGAACTCGCGGTCAAGCGAGTACACTCCCGTGCGCAGGAAATCCGTGAGGACGTTGTTGTCGTTGGACGCGCATATCAGCCTGCCTACGGGCAGTCCCATGCGGCGGGCATAGTAGCCCGCGAGTATGTTGCCGAAATTGCCCGTCGGAACGCAGAAATCCACCTCGTCGCCCGCCTTTATCTGTCCCGAAGAAAGCAGATCCGCATATGCCGAGAAGTAATATGCCGCCTGGGGAACGAGTCTGCCGAGGTTGATGGAGTTGGCTCCCGTCATCTTGCAACCGAGCGCGACAAGATCCGCCGTCAGTTTCGCGTCGCCGAACGCGCGCTTGACCGCCGTCTGTGCGTCGTCGAAATTGCCGCGGACGGCAACTACGCTGACGTTGTCGCCCAACGTCGTCACCATCTGCTTGCGCTGGGTGTGGCTGACGCCGCCGTACGGGTAGAACACTATAACGCCCGTCCCCGCTACGTCCGAAAAACCTTCGAGAGCGGCTTTGCCCGTGTCCCCGCTCGTTGCGACGGGTATCAGGCATATCTCCTTCTGTCCCGCCTTCTCTTTGAGCGCGGTCATGAGGAGCGGCAGTACGGAAAGCGCCATGTCCTTGAACGCGTGCGTTCTTCCGTGCCACAGTTCGAGGACGTAAAGTCCCTTGTCCAGCTTTACGAGGGGCGCGGGATCGCCGTCGAACGTCGCGTATGCCCTGCGGGTTATCGACAGCAGCTCGTCATACGACAGCTCGTCGAAGAACAGGCTCATTATACGCGCGCTGCGCTCGGGGTAATCGAGATCGGCAAGCGATTCGATCTGTTCGATTGTGACGGTCGGGTAGCTCTCGGGGACGTACAGTCCGCCGTCGGGCGCGAGCCCTGTGAGTACCGCGGTGCTGCCGCTTACGGCAACGTCCGGATTTCTTGTGGAAATGTACTTCATGTAATAGGTCCGTTTATGAGAATTTTTTGAGGAATTTGGGGAGCTTGTCGCAGGTCAGCGATATGCAGAACTGCACTCCCGCGCGGTCGGACAGCCCGTCCAGCCTGACGAAAAATTCTTCGAGATCGTCCGCGCCCTCGCCGAGCATGCGGGCAAGTCCGTCGATGAATATCTCCGTTACGTCCGAATTGGACGCGATAACGCCCTTGACGAATCCGAGCAGCGCCTCTTCGGTTATCTTCCCGCCCTCGGGAAGGTACTCAGCGGCGTTGACGTATCTTATCGCCGTCGGGATGCTGCGCGTGTATTCGGCGGTGTCCGTTATGTACACGATGTTGCCCTTGCTCACTTCGAGCGCGTCGTTCGCGCGGCGAAGTATCTCTTTCGTCTTTCCGCTGCCTTTGGGGCCGTAAATAAGTCCGATCATTTCATTTCCCTCCCTCGATCGATACTGTGTGGTCCGTCGCGGCGGGATCTTTCCCGACGCGCTTTTCTTGCTTTTCGTTATATTGTAATGCGCGTTCGTGAAAAAAACGTTACGTTTTTATTACGATCGCATTAAATTTCATCCGTTTTCGAAACGGCTCGCGTCTTTCTGCTTGCACGCAGGCGCGGGCTCATCCGAGACGGCAGGCACGCTCCGCCGCTTATCTGAGCGATGCGGTGAACGCGGCTATGCGGTCGAGACCCTTTCTGATGTCGTCTTCGCCGCAGGCATAGGACAGACGCACATAGTCGGGAGCGCCGAACGCCGCGCCGTCCACGACGGCTACGAGCGACTTTTCAAGCAGCTTTGCGCAGAAGTCGGAGGAGTTGTTTATCTTCTCCCCGTCGCACGTCTTCCCGAAAGTAGCCGACACGTTCACCATGATGTAGAACGCGCCCTGAGGCTCGGGTGCGGACAGAAGCGGCGCTTTGCGCACAAGCTCCGTTATCAGCTTGCGGCGTCTGTCGAACACTTCCACCATGCGGGAGAGGAATTCCTCGCCGCGCTTGTCGGTGAGCGCGACATAAGACGCGTACTGCGCTATGGAGTTGGTATTGGAAGTCGTGTGGCTCTGTATGCTGCTCATCGCCTTTGCGACGTTGAGGGGAGCCGCGGAGTAACCCACGCGCCAGCCGGTCATGGAATAAGTCTTGCTCAGTCCCGAGCATATCACGGTAAGATCCTTCATGTTGCCGAACGACGCTATGGAGCGGCAGGCAGTACCGCCGTAAACGAGTTTTTCGTATATCTCGTCGGAGATGACGTACAGTCCGTGGCGTTCCGCCACTTCCGCGATCGCGGCGGTCTCCTCGGGAGAATACACCATGCCCGTCGGGTTAGACGGATTGGTGAACACGAGAGCCTTAGTCTTTTTCGTTATCGCCTTTTCCAGCTGCGACGGCGTGATCTTGAAGTGATCGGCGTCAGTCGTCGGAAGCACCACGGTCTTACCTCCCGAAAGACGTATCAGTTCGGGATAGGTCAGCCAGTACGGCGCGGGAAGAAGCACCTCGTCGCCGGGGTTTATGAGCGCCTCGCAGGCGTTACGCAACGTCTGCTTTCCGCCCGTGGATACCACTATCTGTTCGGGAACGTATTCCACGCCCGTGTCGCGCGTCAGCTTGTCCGCTATCGCGCGGCGCAGCTCCATTGTGCCGGGGACGGGTGTGTATTTGGTCATTCCCTTGTCGAGCGCATACTTTGCCGCCTCGATTATATAATCGGGTGTGTTGAAGTCGGGTTCGCCCGCGCCGAATGATACTACGTCCAGACCCTGCGCCTTCATGGCTTTTGCTTTCGCGGTTATGGCAAGCGTAAGTGACGGTGAAATGTTCTTTGCTCTCTCGGAAATTTCCATTTGTGTGTCGGCTCCTTTGCCTTGGTTGATTTCACATTTCTCCCTTATCCTGCATAATAACATATCGCCGCGAAAAACGCAAGTGTTTTCGGCTCTTCCGCACGTTTCCC
This sequence comes from Bacillota bacterium, assembly GCA_019113265.1. Taxonomy (GTDB): domain Bacteria; phylum Bacillota; class Clostridia; order Christensenellales; family Pumilibacteraceae; genus Protoclostridium. Next base: position 24,081 of record DXHT01000033.1, read on the forward strand.
CGCCATGCCGACAGCCGCGCGCTTAAAAAAACGAGCCGCGCGCCATGCGGCGCGCGGCGTTTGCTCAGATGGGTATAAGTCTGAGTATCGATCCGCTGAGTATCATCAGAACCAAGTCGATTATCCACACTATGGTGAATCCGAATATAAGTCTGATAAGACCGGCTATGATCTTTCCCTCCATAAATCTCGTCACGAAGCCGAGTATCCACGACGTGACGGGGATTATCGCAAGGATAATGCTCACCAAACGGCCGAGGCCGAAGTAATCGCCTTTTCTTGCCATTATGTATTCTCCTCCTTGATCGGTTTATACTATAATACTACAATCGCGCCCCTTTGTCAAGGGCAATCGATAAACCTTAAAATGAACTTTAAGGAATGTCTGCGGCGAAGGCGCATTCGCGCATGCATGGCGTGCCTTATGCCCCGCGCGCATACGGACTCGCTCCTTTTAAGGCATTTTGTCCGCCTGACGCCCTTTGCGGTTGACACCCGCGCCCGTTTATGATATTCTCAAAAAACAAAAATAATACATCGGAGAACGCAATGTTCGGTTTGCTTCGATACTTAAAAGGCTACCGCGCCGCCGCGATAGCCGCGCCTCTGCTTAAGATCATAGAGGCGATAATAGAACTCATAGTGCCCCTCATAGTCGCGGCTATGATAGACGGTCCGATAGCGCGCGGAGATATTCCCGCCGTTATCGGCATGGGCGCGCTTATGGCGGGACTGTCCTGCGTCGGGCTGGGGTTTTCCCTCGCCTGTCAGTACCTCGCGTCCAAAGCCGCAGTCGGTCTGGGCTGTAACATACGCACCGCGCTCTACGCTCACCTGCACAGGCTCAATCTCGGCGACTCCGACCGCATGGGTACGGGCGCGCTCGTAAACCGCCTGTCCACCGACGTCGCGCAGGCGCAACAGGGCTTTGCCATGTTTTTAAGGCTCATGCTGCGCGCGCCCGTCATTGCCGCGGGCGGCGCGATAATGAGCATAATAGTCGCGCCGTCGCTGTGGTATATAGGCGTGGGCGCGGGCGTTCTCGCGTTCGTTATCCTGCTCGTCGTCATGCGGGCGGGCGTTTCCCGCTTTGCCGCCATGCAGAAAAAGCTGGACGACATTTCCCGCCTTACCAACGAGACCATACGCGGCGAGCGCGTCATACGCGCGTTTGCGGGAGAGGGGCGCAGTAAGGATAAGTTCGACGGCGCTCTCGTCTCCCACTGCCGCTCCGCCGTCGCGGCGAGCGCACTCTCCTGCCTGCTCACTCCCGCGGCGACAGTCGTGATAAACGCCGCCGTCGTGGTGTTGCTGTGGATGGGAGGCGGCGCGGTAAATGACGGCGTGATAAGCTCGGGCGATCTCGTCGCACTCGTAAACTACCTCAATCAGATAATGCTCGCGCTCATTACCACGGCTACGCTTATGGTGCTCATATCCAAAGCCGTGTCCTCCGCCGCCCGCATAAACGCGCTGTTCGCCCTTAAAGAGGACGAAGAGGGCGCGGGCGCGCTTCCCGATCTTAACGCGCCTCTCGTCGAGCTTAAAAACGCGTCCTTTTCATTCGGCGGAGAAGAAAACGCCGTGGGCGGGCTCGATCTGACGCTACGCAGAGGCGAAACTCTGGGAGTCATAGGCACTACGGGAAGCGGCAAGTCCACTCTCGCGGGTCTGCTCACCCGCTTTTACCGCGCGACGGAAGGACAGGTTCTGATCGCGGGGCGCGACATACGCGAATACACCGACGAGCAGCTGCGTTCTCTCGTCACGCTCGCGCCGCAAAAACCGCTGTTGTTTTCGGGTACGGTGCGCTCCAACCTCGGCATGAGCGGAGAGATCGACGACGAAAAGATGATAAGCGCGCTCGGTATGACCAAGGCATGGGAGTTCGTCTCGGAAAAGAAAGGGCTTGACTCGGAAGTGACGCAAAAGGGAAATAACTTTTCGGGCGGCGAAAAGCAGAGGATATCCCTCGCCCGCGCTCTGCTGCGCGACGCGCCCGTACTCGTTCTCGACGACGCGGCGAGCGCGCTCGACTATGTGACGGAGGCGGAAGTCATGCGCAGTGTGCGCAAAGCCTGCCGCGACAAAGCGGTGGTCAACATTTCGCAGAGGATAGGCACTATCCGCCGCTCGGACAAAATACTCGTCCTCGACGGCGGGCGCGTAGTCGGATACGGCACGCACGAAACGCTGCTCGGCGACTGCGAGCTTTACCGCAGTCTTTCGGGGATAACGCCGCGCTCGCCCGACCGCGGCGACGCCTTAGCGGCCTCCCTTCCGAGCGACAACGGCGGGACTAAGGACAAAGCGCAGGCGGACGGAGGTGTGAAATGAAACGCAATAAAAAAGCGAACTTCTCCGTCATACGCCGCATTCTTTCCCTCGCGCTCAGGCACAAGGGGTGCTTCTTCCCCGGCATGATACTCGTCATCGGCGGCACCGCGCTCTCCCTGCTCGCTCCCGTTCTTACGGGCAAGGCGATAGATTACGCGCTGTTCGGCGCGACGGACTTCGCCATGATCGCGCGCTACTGCGTCATCATCGCCGCCTGCGTCGCGGCGAGCGGAGTCGCTGTCTGGACGGGCAATATTCTTTTGAGCCGACTCGCGTTCCTTACGGTGCGCGACGTCCGCGCGGAGCTGTTCGGGAAACTGCTCTCCGTTCCCCTCTCCGTCATCGAAAGGCACAGCCGAGGGGATCTTATGACCCGTATGACCACGTTCGGCGAAAACCTTTCGGACGGACTGTATCAGGGAATCATGCAGCTTTCGGCGGGAATAGTCACGCTGATCATGACAATAGTGTGCATGTACGTCATGAACTGGGCGGTGGCGACTCTCGTCGTGCTCCTCACTCCCGTTTCCGCGTTCGTATCCGCCGCGATAGCCAAGCGCAACCGCGTCACGTTCGCGCGGCAGAGCGAAAACATGGAAAAGATGAGCGGGCTTGCCGAAGAGCAGCTTTCGGGTACGCGCATACTGCGCGCATACGGGCGCGTTTCGGCGAGCGAAAAGGACTTTGCCGAAATCAACTCCGAACTATTCAAAAGCGGACTCAGCTCGCAGTTCGCGGGCGCGCTCGTGAACCCCGTCAGCCGCATAGTGAACAACATAATCTATGCCATAGTCGCGGTGGTGGGCGGACTGTTCATAGTCGGCACCATGCACGGCGGCTGGGCGACGGACATCGCCGCTCCCCTCACCCTCGGCGGACTGTCCGCGTTCCTCGCCTATGCCAATCAGTTCGCAAAGCCGTTCAACGACGTCACGAGCGTCACCGCCGAGCTCCAAACGGCGGCTTCGGCGGCAAGGCGCATATTCGAGATAACGGACGCGGCGGACGAGGACAAGGGCGGCAGTCTCGCCGTCGAACACCCAGTCAGCGGTATAGAGTTCGACGACGTGTCCTTCTCCTACTCGGATAAGCCGTTCATGGAGCACATCACTTTCGCCGCCGCACAGGGCGAGAAAATAGCCCTCGTCGGCACGACGGGAAGCGGAAAGACTACCATAATCAACCTTATAATGCGCTTTTACGACATTACGGGCGGCAGGCTCGTCTTTGACGGAAAGGACATAGCAAGCTACCCGAGAGAGGGCGTGCGCCGCTCCTTCGGCATGGTCTTACAGGATACGTGGCTGTTTTCGGGCACGGTGCGCGAGAACATCGCATACGGCAAACCGGGCGCTACGGAAGAGGAGATACGCCTCGCCGCGCACGCCGCTCGCCTCGATAACTTCATAGGCACCCTCGAACGCGGATACGATACCGTAATCAGCGGCGACGGAGAGGAGCTCAGCGAGGGGCAGAAACAGCTTATCGCAATCGCGCGGGTGTTTCTCACCTCTCCCGAAATGCTGATCCTGGACGAGGCGACGGCTTCCGTCGACGCCATGACCGAACGCACCGTTCAGTCCGCGTTTGCAGACCTTCTCGGCGGAAAGACCTCCTTTATCGTCGCCCACCGCCTCTCCACCATTCGTGACAGCGACCTCATCGTCGTCATGGACAAAGGACATATCATCGAGTCGGGCACGCACGAGTCGCTCGTCGCCGCGGGAGGATTCTATACCCGCATGCTCAAAGCCGCGGAGTGACCTGCCCGCTCCAAAAAGACGCGATGAGCAGTAGCGCGGTATGACGCGAACGCGGCGAAACGGATAAAGACAGATCCAAAAAGACGCGAGGAACAGTAGCGCGGTATGACGCGAACGCGGCAAAACGGATAAAGACAAGACTAAACCCCTCTATGTGCTTATCGCACGGAGAGGGGTTTATTTGCGATTAATGTTTTTGTACGTTCGCATTGACTCGCGCCGTGTCGAACCAAACGCGATAGATATGTAATAAGCAGTCGAAAGCGCCGTTAAGTCGGAAGCGCGGCGGGTGCGCGCCCGCTCACCTCACTATCTGCGCCGCCTGCGCGTCCACCGGAGCGCCGTCAGACTCGACGCGGCGGTACTTGCCGTCCGGGCAGAGCCTGCGCGCCTTGACGTTGTCCGAAAGCATGAGTCTGAGTATGCCCTCTATTTTGTCCGCGATGCTCTCGTCGAGCACGGGCGCGGCGATCTCCACGCGCTTATCCGTGTTGCGCGTCATCAGATCCGCGCTGGAAATGAACATCCTGCGGTCCTCTCCGCTACCGAAGCAGTACACGCGCGAGTGTTCGAGAAACCGCCCGACTATGCTTATTATGCGTATGTTGTCCGTCATTCCGACGACGCCGGGAATAAGGCAGCATATGCCGCGCACGATGAGGTCTATCCGCACTCCCGCGCGGCTCGCCTCCGTCAGCTTATCGATGATCTCGCGGTCGGTCAGGCTGTTCATCTTGGCGATTATCCGCCCTTCCTGCCCGCTTTTCGCCTTTCGCGTTTCGCGCTCGATGTACTCCGTAAGCCCGGGTTTGAGCGTTTCGGGAGCGACGAGAAGCCGCTTATAGTTAAAGTCCGTGTTGCATATGGCTATGTTTCGGAAGAACGCGACGGCGTCCTCGCCTATGCTCTCGTCAGACGTCAGTATATTGAGATCGGTATACTGCTTGCTCGTGGACTCGTTGTAGTTGCCCGTGCCGAGATGAGTGACGTAACGCAGCATTTCGCCCTCTTTGAGCACGACGGAAATTATCTTGGAGTGTACCTTGTAGTTCTCCATGCCGTAAATTATCGTACAGCCCGCTTCGCGCAGTTTGGACGCGAAATACATGTTGTTCTCCTCGTCGAAGCGCGCGAGAAGCTCTATGACGACTGTCACCTGCTTGCCGTTCTCGCTCGCGCGGCAGAGCGCGTCGACTATGCGCGAGTGATTCGCAAGGCGGTATATCGTTATGGATACCGACTGCACTCTGTCGTCCGTCGCGCACTGTTCGAGAAGATGCACCACGGGCGACATGCTTTCGTAGGGGTACGAGAAAAATACGTCGCGCTTCGTTATGACGTCTATCAGCGACGACGCGGAGCGGATGTAATCGGGCACCGCTCCCTTAAAAGGCGGGTACTTGAGCGCCGCGCTCTTTTCGGGCGGAAGGAAGTTGCCCAAAGTGAACATGAACTTATAGTCGAAAAACCTCTCGTCCGTAAAGCAGAACGACGGCTTTATTTTGAGCTGACGTATCACGAAATCTTTGAGCCGTGACTGCTCCGTATCCGTTTCGAGGCGCACTACGCTCAGTTTCGCGCGCGACTCCACTTTCTTGTGCATGAACGCGGGGAAATCGCTCTCGACGTCCGAATCGTCTATGTGGGCGTCGAAATCGGCGTTGCGGGTGACGCGCATCATCATCTGCTCCGTCACCGTATAGCCCATGAATGCCTCGGACGCGAACGCCCTAACCAGCTCTTCGACGGGTATCAGCTTGACCTTTTCCCCGCCGCCCACGCGGTACAGCCTGTCGATCGCGCCGCCGTACGACAGCACGCCTATCATCCGCCTGCCGCCGCGTTCGAGCTCGCAAAGCATGTAGCCGCGCATATTCTCGAACTGCATGAGCGGGTGCTTGGCGTCGAGCACCATTACGGAAAGAAGGGGCAGTATGCGCGACATAAATATCGCGCGGCACTCCTCTTTCTGCCTGGGCGTCAGCTCGCTTCCGCGCAGTATCTTTATGCCGCTCGCCGAAAGCTCCTTGCGCAGCGCCGAGTAGCAGCGGCTGCGAAGCGCGTACAGCCCTTTTGTCACCGCCGCTATGCCTTCAAGCTGTTTTGCGGCGGTCAGACCCGTCTTGTTGTCCTTTTCCTGCGGGTCGGCAATGCTCTCGTTTACGAGGCTGCCCACGCGCACCATGTAAAACTCATCGAGGTTGGACCCGAATATGGACAGGAATTTGCACCTTTCCAGAAGCGGGTTCGTGACGTCCTGCGACTGATCGAGGACGCGCCTGTTAAACAGCAACCAGCTGTACTCGCGGTTCATGCATACGCCGCTTATGAATCTCTTTTTTACCTTGCTATCTGCCAAAATGTCTTTCACTCCGTTTGTCTCCCGAACGCTTATATTCCCGTTACGCGCTCGGCAGTTCCCTCTTTTGTGTGTCTATAACGATCTTACGTAATTTGTTTTTTAGGCCGCCCGCGCTTCTTTGGCGCGCCTGCCGCGTTTGCACTCGCCTTTTTGGGCCGCCCGCGCTTCTTCGCCGCGCCTGCCGCGTTTGCGCTCGCCTTTTTGGGCCGTCCGCGCTTTTTAGCCGCGCCTGCCGCGTTTGCGCTCGCCTTTTTGGGCCGTCCACGCTTCTTTGTCTGCTTTTCGGGCAAGTCGTCCGCAACGCCGCGCGGAGCTCCCTCCGATCTTTTCCCGTCAAAGTCGTAGTACGAGCCGCTCTCGTCGCCCGAAAGCACGAGCGCGAGGTAGCCCTCTTTAACGCCTCTGTCGCTTACCGTCACTCTTTCGACGTCAAAGCGCTTGATGAGCTTTTTTATCACCGCCGCGGCGGGCAGGATGACGTGCGTCTTTTCGGGCGCGGTCTTCAATATCAGTCTGGATCTGTCCGCGCCGTGGGCGAGTCTGCGGAACAGCTTGCCGAACTTCTTTCGGTCCATGACCTTTACGCCGTCGCTTTTTGGCTCGTCCGTAAATTCCGCGTACATGTCGTATATCGCGCCGCAGGTCTGACCCACTAAAACGAGATCGGTATATTCTCCCTCGCGCGGCAGTCCCGCCTTGTCGAAGCGGGAGGACGCGTATTTGCCCATTTTCTTCGCCTCGTCCTCGTCGGGCTGGATCTTGCCGTCGGCGAACTTTTCGTAGAGGTCGAGCAGACCGAAATCGAAGCAGGTCATGCCCTCTTTGCCCTTGCCGAGCGCGCATATCTCCATACTCTTTCCGCCGAGGTCGACGAGAACCGCGCCGCCCTCCGACGAATAGCGCATGTTGGCGACGTAATCGCAATACGCCTCCGCCCTGCCGTCTATTAGGTTCATTTCCAGTCCCGTTGCCGCTCGCACCGCCTCCGTCACCTCGCCGAAGTCGGAAATGTGCCGCAGTGCCGCCGTCGCTATAAGCCAGCACCTGCCGACGCCCGCCTCTTTAAGGCGCGACTTCATCTGCGAGAGTGCGGATACGAGTTTTTCCGTTCCTCGGCGGGAGAGCTTGTCTCCGTCCATGTAGTAAAGCAGGCTGAGAGGCTCGCGTTCCTTTCCCGTGACCTCGATCCCGTCGCCCGAGTCTTCCGCGATTATGACGGAAAGACTGCTCGAACTGATGTCTGCTACCGCATACTTCATAATTAAAGTCTCCTTCGGTTATTTTGTACCCGTTGCAATCCCTATATCCTTTGCAAACTTTACCGTCGGCCCGTTCGGATCGACGAGTTTGTATTTGCCCGCTATGTCGCTCAGAGCGTTGAACGTTATCCTGCCGCCCGACACAGCCGCGGTGACTCCGAACCTGCCCTCTTTGGCAAGCTGTGCCGCCACGCCGCCCAGCCGCGAGCAGAGCAGTCTGTCGAACGCGCAAGGCGTCCCTCCGCGTTGAAGATAGCCGAGAACGGTGTAACGCGTTTCCGTGCCCGTGCGCTCGCCGATGACCTCGGCAAGGTGGCGCGTGATCGTCGTTTCGCCCATGTACTGACGGGCAAACGCGCGCTCCGATTTCTTGTACGCCGCTTCCGACGCGAGCGTCGCGCCCTCGGCTACGGCTATTACGTTATACGGCTTGTCCCTACGGCTGTCCGCGACGAACTCGCATACCGCGTCTATGTCGAACGGTATTTCGGGAATGAGTATCATGTCCGCGCCCGCGGCAATGCCCGAATGCAGAGTGAGCCATCCCGCCTTGTTGCCCATGATCTCCACGAGCATGGTGCGCCTGTGGCTCGCGACCGTCGTCTTTATCCTGTCTATCGCGTCCGTCACCACTTCCACAGCCGTCTGGAAGCCGAAAGTGACGTCCGTGCCGTAAATGTCGTTGTCTATCGTTTTGGGCAGACCTATGACGTTGCAACCTTCGAAGCCGAGCAGAGCCGCCGTCTTGTGCGTACCCGCTCCGCCCAGGGTGAACAGACAGTCCAGACCCATTTTCTTGTAGTTGTCGCACATCTTTTCCAGCCGCGACTCGCCGTTCTCTTCCACCGTCATGCGCTTGAACGGCTGACGCGACGTGCCGAGAACCGTGCCGCCTCTGTCGAGTATGTCCTCGAAATCCTTTTCCTGCATGCGGAACGAGTCGCCGCGTATCAGCCCGCCGTAACCGTCCGGAATGCCTATCATCTCCGCGCCCGGAATGTTGCGCGTGCAGTAAAGTCCTATCGAACGAATGACCGCGTTCAATCCCGCGCAATCCCCGCCGCTCGTGAGTATGCCTATCTTCATATGTGCGCCTCCGAAGTCTTCCGACTTTAATTATACGCCCGCTACGGGCAAGAAAAACATATTATTTGGTTTTTTCGTGCCGTTTTGCCGCTTATCGCACGGCAGTGTCGCTACCGCCCGCCGCGAATTCATCATTCCCGCCGCGTCCTGTCTTCCGACGGTATTTTCGGGAGCGTGACCATTTGCCGCTCCCGCCGCCCGTCACTTTTTTGCCGAAAGGGCTTTGAGCTTGATTATAAGGACGTTTACGTCCGCGGGGGTAACGCCGGGTATGCGTGACGCCTGACCGACGGTTACGGGGCGGACGCGTTGCAGTTTTTCTATCGCTTCCAGCCTGAGCCCGTGCATGGCGGAGTAGTCCGTATCGCGCGGGACGGGCATGTTTTCCAGTCTGATCGCCTCGGCGCGCGCCTTTTCCTGCCGCGCGAGGTATCCCTCGTAACGCACGTCGGTAAACAGCTCTTCCGCTTCCGACGGCGAGAGAAAGGATAGCGCGGACGCGTGCGCGCGAACGGATGCGGCGGAAATTTCGGGACGGCGCATAAGTCCGCCGTACGTTATACCCGATTCGGGCATTTCGCTCCCCGACTCCGCGAATATAGCCTCCGCCTCGACGCGCGGAACGGTGACCGAAAGCAGCTCACGCGCCTTTTTGAGGTTCGCCAGCTTGCGTTTAAGCAGTTTTTCCCGCTTTTTCCCCGCCAGCCCCGCGCGAATGCCCTCGGGCGTCAGGCGCGTATCCGCGTTGTCCTGCCTCAGACACAGCCTGTACTCGGCGCGACCCGTCATCATGCGGTACGGCTCGTCCGTTCCGACGGTCACGAGGTCGTCTATCATCACGCCTATATACGAGTTGTCCCGCCTGAGCGCAAGCGGAGGAGTGCCGCGCATGGAAAGCGACGCGTTGAGTCCCGCCACTATGCCCTGCGCCGCCGCCTCTTCGTATCCGCTCGTGCCGTTCACCTGACCCGCGAAATACAGTCCGCGGTAACGCTTGTGTTCGAGAGTGGGAAGCAGTTCGAGCGCGTTTATGCAGTCGTACTCTATGGCGTATGCGTCGCGCATTATCTCGACTTTTTCAAAGCCCTTTATGGAGCGGTACATTTCCAGTTGCACGGATGCGGGCAGACCCGTACTCATGCCCTGAACGTACATCTCCTTGGTGCCGCACCCTTCGGGTTCGAGAAAGAAAGAGTGCCTGTCCTTATCGGGAAAGCGCACTATCTTGTCCTCTATGCTCGGGCAATAGCGCGGACCCGTTCCCTTTATCGTGCCGTTGTACTTGGGCGCGAGGTGAAGGTTGTTTCGTATTATCTCGTGCGTGCGCTCGTTGGTATAGCCCAGCCAGCACGTTTCCGCCGTCGCCTTTACCTTTTTGGACAGCGCGGAAAAGGAGTAAAGCCCCTCTTCGCCGCGCTGAACGGTGAGCGCGGAAAGATCCACGCTGTCCTTATGGACGCGCGCGGGAGTGCCCGTTTTGAAACGCCTGACCTCTATGCCCAGCGCAACGAGGCACTCGGTAAGTCCGTTTGCGCGCGGAAAGCCAGCGGGGCCCTGCGGCAGGATCTTCTGACCCACTATTATGTCGCTTCCGAGGTACACGCCCGAGCAGACTATGACGACGCGCGCGCGGTAGGTCATGCCGAAAGCCGTTTCGACGCCAGTCACCGCGTCGCCCTCCGTAAGCAGGCGGATCGCTTCGCCTTGTCTCAGCGTTATATTCTTCTCGCATTCGAGAACGCTCTTCATATACGCGTGATAGGCGTACTTGTCCACCTGAGCGCGCAGACTGCGCACCGCGGGACCTTTGGACGAATTGAGCATTCTGAGACAGGTCAGGCACTTGTCCGCCGCAACGCCCATCTCGCCGCCGAGCGCGTCCACCTCGCGCACGAGGTGACCTTTCGCAGTCCCGCCTATGGACGGATTACACGCCAGCCAACCCACGTTGTCGAGGGATACGGACAGCACGAGCGTGCGGAAACCCGTGCGGGCAAGCGCGAGCGCCGCCTCTATGCCCGCGTGCCCCGCGCCTATCACTATGCCGTCGTAAACCATTTCGCTCATGCTTTCACTACCTCTGTTATCCGCACTTTCAGTTTCACTTCGTCGCCCGCGGCGAGTTTTTTATCCGCCCGAGCGACCAGCTCGCCGCTTTCGGTAAGTATCTCTGTCATATATCCGTCGCCGCAGAAAGCGCAGCTCTTTACCCTGCCCGTAACTTCTCCGTCGTCGCATATTTCCGCGTCCTCGGCGCGGACGTACGCTTCGACGTCCCCCGAAAGGGCGCACTCTACGCGCGCTCCGCACTTAAAAGTCGCGGTCACGCCGTCCGCAACGCCGCGCAGTCTGCCGCTCTCACCCGTCAGCCGCGCCGCCTCGTACCCGCGAGGGAAGCGGTATACCTCTTCGGGCGAGCCGCAACGCACTATCCGCCCGCCGCTCATTATCGCTATCTCGTCGCCCGTGCGCATCGCCTCCGCGCTGTCGTGAGTGACGCACAGAACGGTCACGCCCGTCTTTTCGTGCATGCCGCCCAGCCACTCGCGCAGAGAGTCGCGGCTCATGCCGTCAAGCGCGCTCATCGGCTCGTCGAGAAGTATGACATTTGCTCCGCACGCCGCCGCCCGCGCTATCGCCACGCGCTGTCGCTCTCCACCCGAAAGCGTGCTCGCCCGTCGGCTGCCCATGCCTTCGAGCCCGAGCACGGAGAGTATCTCTTCCGCGCGCGCTCTCGCTTCGCCCGCGCTCATGCGGCGCATTTTACCGTTTATGAGAACGGGACGGGCGCGCAGATCGAAAGTTATGTTGCCCGCCGCCGACATATGCGGGAAGAGCGGCGCGGACTGAGGAACGGTGCGTACTCCGCGCTCTCCGCTTTTTACGTTCGTAACGTCCCGCCCGCAGACGTAAATCTTACCCGCGTCGGCGCGCTCGAAACCCGCCGCTATGCGCAGAAGCGTGGTCTTTCCGCAGCCCGATTCTCCGAGAAGAACGGTAAAACCGCCCTCTCTCACTTCCAGATCGACGCCGCAAAGCACTTCCTTTCCGTCGTATGCCTTTTTTATGCCTTCCAGACGCAGTCCCGCGGGAGGATTTAACGACTCTTCTTTCATTCCTTAATAATATATTATTATCTAAGGCGGGTGTCAAGAAAAATGCGCTTTTTTATGCGGCGATTGCGCATTTTGCTCCCCTATTTTATATTATCCGCCTAAAATGCCTTGACGATTTCGCCGAACGGGGTGTATAATCTTTGATGAAAATATATTAAAAGGCGGGGCGACCCGCAAAAAGGATAGCGCAAAATGGGCAAGAATCTTACGCAAGGAATAGACAAGGCGCCGCAGCGTTCGCTGTATAAGGCGCTCGGAATGACGGACGAAGAACTCGGCAAGCCGCTTATTGCGGTCATATCCGCCAAGAGCGACATAGTCCCCGGGCACATGCACCTCGACCGCATCGCTGACGCGGTCAAAGCGGGAGTTTACGCCGCGGGCGGCACGCCTTTCGTCATACCCTCGATAGGCGTTTGCGACGGCATCGCCATGGGACACGCGGGAATGAAGTATTCCCTGCCCTCCCGCGAGCTTATCGCGGACAGCGTCGAGTCCATGCTCATAGGGCACGCGTTCGACGGCGTCGTCCTCATACCCAACTGCGACAAGATCGTTCCCGGCATGGTGATGGGCGCGGCGCGCGTCAACATCCCCACCGTGCTCGTCTCGGGCGGACCCATGGAGTCGGGCGTTTATAAAGGACATAAAGTTTCGCTCTCCGCCATGTTCGAGGCAGTGGGCGCGACGCAGGCGGGCAAGATGACCCGCGACGAGCTCAGCTGTCTGGAAGACTGCGCCTGCCCCGGTTGCGGCTCCTGCTGCGGAATGTACACCGCAAACTCCATGAACTGCCTTATGGAGACTCTCGGCATAGCCCTTCCCGGAAACGGCACCATACTCGCAACGAGCTCCGCGCGCATTCGTCTCGCAAAAGAGGCGGGCAAAGCCATAATGAAAGCGGTCGCCGACGACGTGACCCCGCGCATGATACTCACCAAGCGCGCGTTCCTCAACGCGATAGCGTGCGACAACGCGATAGGCGCGTCCACGAACAGCGTTCTTCACCTCATCGCGATAGCGAGCGAGTGCGGCATCGAGCTGGATTACGATATGTTCCGCAAGGCGGCGGAGTGCACTCCCAACCTCTGCAAACTCTCGCCCGCGTCCGAATACGACATGGACGCCCTCGGCAAGGCGGGCGGCATCATGGCGGTGCTCAAAGAGCTTGCGAGAAAGAACCTTATCGACGGCGGCGCAATGACGATAAACGGCAAGACGCTCGCGGAGAACTTCCGCGCTGCCGACATAACCGATCCCGCGGTCATACATACCTGCGACGAGCCCCTCTCGCCCATCGGCGGTCTTGCATTCCTCAAAGGCAACATCGCGGAGGGCGGCGCGGTGGTCAAGCGCAGTGCGGTACGCAAGGAAATGCTCAAATTCACGGGCATTGCCAAGTGCTATAACAGCGAAGAGGACGCTGTACGCGCCATCATGGGCGGCGAGATAAAGCCGGGCAACGTCGTCGTCATTCGCTATGAAGGACCTAAGGGCGGACCGGGAATGCGCGAAATGCTCTCGCCCACGAGCGCGCTCGTCGGCATGGGTCTGGACGCTTCCGTCGCGCTCATCACCGACGGTCGCTTCTCCGGAGCGACGCGCGGCGCGGCGATAGGCCATGTTGCGCCCGAAGCGGCGGCAGGCGGCAAGATAGGCATCATCTGCGACGGCGACAAGATCAAAATAGATATCCCCGCGGGCAAGCTGGATCTCGACGTTCCCGCAAAGGAGATCGCCGCACGCCTTAAAAAATTCAAACCCAAGGAAGTGAATCCCACGGGCTATATGCTCAGGTATTCCTACCTCGTTACCGACGCTCCTCACGGCGCGGTGATGAAGAAAAAATTCTGACAGACAAGGACTACTGATATGGCAATGACTCTTTCGCAAAAGATACTCGCGTTCCACGCGGGGAAGGACAACGTGACGGCGGGTCAGCTCATTACGGCGGATCTCGATCTCGTGCTCGGTAACGACATCACCTCCCCCGTCGCAATAAAGGAGATAGCGGCTCACGGCGGCGGCAACGTGTTCGACAAGAGCAAAGTCGCGCTCGTCATGGATCACTTCGTACCCAATAAGGACATAAAGAGCGCGGAGCAGTGCAAGTGCTGCCGTGAATTCGCGCGCGCTCAGGGCGTGGAGAACTTCTTCGACGTCGGGCAGATGGGCATAGAACACGCGCTGCTCCCCGAAAAGGGACTCGTATGCGCGGGCGATCTCGTCATAGGCGCGGACTCGCACACCTGCACGTACGGCGCGCTCGGCGCGTTCTCGACGGGCGTCGGTTCTACCGATATGGCTTACGGCATGCTCACGGGTAAGGCGTGGTTCAAAGTGCCGTCCGCGATAAAAGTGACGCTCAAAGGCAAAAAGAGAGAGCACGTTTCGGGCAAGGACGTCATCCTCACCCTTATAGGCATGATAGGCGTTTCGGGCGCGCTGTATAAGTCGCTCGAATTCGTGGGCGACGGTTGCCGCGACATGACCATGGACGACCGCCTCACCATATGCAACATGGCGATAGAGGCGGGCGCGAAAAACGGCATTTTCGCATGCGACGACATCACCCTCGCGTACCTGTCCGAGCACTGCAAGAAAACGCCCCGCGTATTTACCGCGGACGCGGGCGCTGAGTATGAGAGAGAAGTCGTCATCGACCTCGACAAACTCGAACCCACCGTGTCCTTCCCTCACCTGCCCGAAAACACGCACAAGGTCAGCGAGATAGGAGACATAAAGATAGACCAGGTAGTCATCGGCAGCTGCACCAACGGACGCATTTCCGACCTTCGCGCGGCGGCGGAAGTGCTCAAAGGCCGCAAAGTCGCGCGGGACGTGCGCACGATAGTCATCCCCGCGACGCAGGATATATACCTGCAAGCGCTCAAAGAGGGACTCATCCGGACGTTCATCGAAGCGGGTGCGGTTGTGTCCACTCCTACCTGCGGACCCTGCCTCGGCGGCTACATGGGCATACTCGCAAGCAAGGAAAAATGCGTCGCAACGACCAACCGTAACTTCGTCGGAAGAATGGGCGCGGCGGACAGCGAGATATACCTCGCTTCCCCGTACGTCGCGGCATGCTCCGCCGTTCTCGGCAAGATAGGCGTGCTTTGATAAGGAGAAAGTATGAAAGGCTTCGTACACAAGTATAAGGACAACGTCAACACGGACGAAATAATCCCCGCGAGATACCTCAACGACTCCTCCCCCGCCGCCCTCGCGGCGCACTGCATGGAGGACATCGACCGCGACTTCGTCGGCAAGGTCAAGCCCGGCGACTTCATAGTCGCCGAAAAGAACTTCGGCTGCGGCTCTTCCCGCGAGCACGCCCCCATCGCCATTAAGGCGAGCGGCGTCGCCTGCGTCATAGCCTGCGACTTCGCGCGGATATTCTTCCGTAACTGCATAAATATCGGTCTGCCCATCCTCGAATGCCCCGCCGCCGCAACGGAAGCGGAGGACGGCGACGAAATGGAAGTGGACCTTGCGAGCGGCACAATAAAGAACCTCACCAAGGGCAAGGAATACTCCGTTCCCCCCTTCCCGCCCGAAATACGCGCGATCATCGCGCGCGGCGGACTGCTCTGCAAGTGAGTTGATGTAAACTTTATTGCGGCACATGCCGCATAGCAAGACCGCCGTGCGGCATATGCCGCACGGCGGTCTTGCTTTTATCGGTGCGCCCCGACCGAGCAAGGCGCGGGCGGGTGCGGACGCAACGCGCCACATTTGCTTTATGTCGCCGCCATCGGAAGACGCGCGGGCGGCGCGGGCGGGTGCGGAAAAACGCCGAACGACGGAGTGTAACGCGTCGGCGAATTTCCCTGACTCTGCTTTCCGTGCGCGCCGACGGCGGCGCGGCTTCGGCGCGCGGAAAAGCGGCATATACTTGACAAACGCGCGCCGTTGCGGTAAAATACCACTTGAAAAACGCATACGGAGAACTATCATGAGCAAAAAGAACATAGTCGTCCTTGCGGGCGACGGAATAGGCCCCGAGATAACCTCGGCGGCGGTAAACGTACTTAAAAAGACAGCCGAAGCGTTCGGCCACGAATTTACGTTCGACTATAAGCTCCTCGGCGGCTGTGCGATAGACAAATTCGGCGTGCCCCTTCCCGACGAGACGGTGACGGCGTGCAAAGCGTCGGACGGCGTGCTTCTCGGCGCGGTGGGCGGTCCGAAATGGGACGGCATGCCTGCCGATCTGCGCCCCGAAAAGGGACTCCTCGGCATACGCAAGGCGCTCGGACTTTTTGCGAATCTGCGCCCCGCGGTGATATATCCCGAACTTGCCGCGGCAAGCCCGCTGAAAGAAGAGGTGCTCGCGCGCGGGGTGAACGTCATGGTCGTGCGCGAGCTAATAGGCGGCATATATTTCGGGCCGCGCGGCACGAAAGACGACGGAAAAACGGCGTACGATACCGAAATTTACTCGGAGAACGAAGTTCGCCGCATAGCAAAAGTCGCTTTCGACCTCGCGCGCGGCAGGCGCAAAAAGGTCACGAGCGTGGACAAAGCCAACGTACTGCTGTCGTCCAGACTGTGGCGGCGCGTCGTCGAAGAGGTACACAAGGACTATCCCGACGTTGAACTCAATCACATATACGTCGACAATGCGGCAATGCAGCTGGTGCGCGATCCCTCGCAGTTCGACGTGCTCCTCTGCCCCAATATGTTCGGCGACATACTCAGCGACGAAGCAAGCCAGATAACCGGTTCGATAGGACTCCTCCCCTCATCCTCTCTCGGAACGGAGAAAGCGGGACTGTTCGAACCGATTCACGGCAGCGCGCCCGACATTGCGGGCAAAGACGTCGCAAACCCCGTCGCCACCATACTTGCCGCGGCCATGCTGCTCGATAACATGGGTCTTAACGCGGAAGCGCGCGCCGTCGAACGCGCCGTTTCGGAATTCATCTCCGAGGGCTGGCGAACGCCGGATCTCGGAGAAGGAAAACGGGTCGGCTGCGCAGAAGCGGGCAGACTTATAGCAGGACGCGTGCACGCATAATCATGATGGTAATAAGAGATCTCGCTCTACGCGACAAGGAGGATTACATCGCAATGGCGGAGGAATTTTACAGCTCCCCCGCCGTTCTTTCACCGATACCGCGCGGATACATAGAACGCGCTTTCGACGAAACGGTATCCGGCAGTCCGTACGCAAAGGCGCTCGTTGCCGAAAGCGGCGGAAAAGCCGTCGGCTATGCCCTTCTCGCCCTTACTTATTCGCAGGAAGCCGGCGGCCGCGTCGTGTGGATAGACGAAGTATACGTCCGCCCCGAAGCACGCGGTCTCGGCGCGGGCAGCGCGCTCATAAAAGAAACGCTCGCCCGCTATCCCGCCGCACGCTGCCGCCTCGAACTCGAACCGGACAACGACGGCGCGCGGCGCCTGTATGAAAGACTGGGGTTCAATCCCCTGCCTTACGTACAGATGTATCGGGAAAACAAAAAAAGCGACGAATGAACTCGCGCCCGCGAATACCCGATCCGCCGTCCGCGCAGAAAAGCAAAGTGCAATAAGCGCATATAGCATAAGCCGCGCCGCCCTTTTGAAGTGAACCCCAAAGTTTGGACAAAAATTTAATTAAATTGTTTGGTAGTGAGTCCGGTACCCAACCGGGCTCATTCCTTTTAG
>DXHT01000034.1 GCA_019113265.1 Bacillota bacterium
GCGCCTTTCAGGCGCTCGGCTGAGCAGGATGGTGCTCTAACCAACTGAGCTATATCTCTTTATATTCGATTGTATTCGGTTACCGACCCCCACCTTATATCGCCTGCGGCGATGGCGTTCGCGCCTGCGGCGCTCGGCTGAGCAGGGGCTGCTCTAACCAACTGAGCTATATCTCTTTATATTCGATTGTATTCGGTTACCGACCCCCACCCACCTTTTTAATTTTGGGGTCGGTGAAAAAAACACTTGCCAATGCAAGTGTTTTAGCTTGGTAGAGATAAGTGGACTCGAACCACCGACCCCCACCTTATCAGGGTGGTGCTCTAACCAACTGAGCTATATCTCTATAAAAGTGGTGGAGGTAAAGAGATTCGAACTCTTGACCCCCTGCTTGCAGGGCAGGTGCTCTACCAACTGAGCTATACCCCCACGTTATTTATGCCGCTCGCGCCGTAAGCCCGTAAACAGCTTATATAATATATCAAAAAGACGGGCATTAGTCAAGCGATTTTCATAAAATTGACGACTCTAATTTTTGCGCGCCGCGTTTTGACCGCATAACGCGATATGTGCTCATATGCGCATACGATTTACGCTCCGCGCTCTTCGTCGAGATACGTCGCAAGCAGATCGGCGGCGTGAAGAAGCGCGCAGAGCGGATAACGCGAATACGCCTCGCTCATCGAATAATCGCCGCCGCGCACGCGCACGTCGAACCCGCCCATGTGCCAGTTTATTGCGAGAGCCTCTGCGCGAGTCAGCTGCATAAAGCTGTTTATTATGTATACGGATTTTTCGCCGTGCCCGTACGGCAGCACTTCGTTTTTCGAATAGTACGGCTTCCTTTCCCATTCGCCGTTTTCGTTTTTGACGTTACGGAAGTCCTCTTTGTAATAGTCTATTTTGCAAACGTCGTGAAGCAATCCGCATATGGCAAGCGTTTCGTCCGTGAATTTTTCCGCACGCTCCGCGCCGAACTCCGCATCGGCAATGCGGACAAGCTGTTCATAGACATTTACGCTGTGCTCGCACAAACCGCCCCTATGGCAGTTGTGGAATCTGCCGCTCGCGGGCGCGACAAAAAAATCAGAATCGAGCAGATAGTTGCGAAGCGTTTCCGCTCCGCGGCGTCCGATCTTACCGTCGTATATTTCGAGAAATCGCTGTTTTCCGTCCATAATGATTTGCAGGCGGCGCGGCGATGAAAGCCGCGCCGAACACGCCGTTCAGTTTTCCTGTTTTTCTCCGGATTCGTCCGCGCTCCCGCTTGCCGCCGGAGCTTCCGTTTCGACATAACCCTTTTTAAGCTGCTGCGCGATCAGTTCAGCGGCTTTCTTTTCGGCAGCCTCGGCAGTAGGCACGCCGCGCGTTCCGAGCACGCCCTGTTCGCCGATCTTACCGCTGCGGGTACGGACTTCCTTCGTTCCGTCCGCCGCGTCGACGATTTCTATCGTCCATTCCTTCCCTTTCTTTTCGTTAATAAACCTTCTCATGACATTCCTCCCCGGCTGCGGTTTTACCGCAACGATTTATATATATTATACTATGCGGCGAAGAATGTGTCAAGCGGCTGCACAAATTTATGCGCGCGGCGCAAAAACGATAGATTAATGCGGCGAATGATGGTATAATAGCCGTAATACACGAGCAAGGAAGGCCTTATGATAAAAAACGTAATGTTCGATATGGACGGTACGCTGATAGACTGTAACGCGAAAGTATTTATCCCCGTATACGTCAAAGCGATCAGGGACGCGTTTGGAGAACCGCTCGGCGGCATAATCGCCAAAGTCGCCATAAGCGGCGCGCAGGTCATGGTAGACAACGACGGAAGCCGCACCAACCGCGAAGCGTTTTTAGAATACGCAAAACCGCGCATACCGATGCCGATGGACGAGTTCGAGCGCGTTATGACGGAATTCTATGAAAACGGCTACACCGCCGTCGCGTCCGTCATAAAACAAAAACCCGCAATGATAAACGCGGTAAGCGCGCTCAAGGCAAAGGGCATTAAACTCATTGTCACCACCAATCCCGTATTTCCGCTCGCCGCACTGCTTTTCCGCCTGCGCTGCGGCGGCTACGATCCCGCAATGTTCGATTTCGTGACTTCATACGAGACGAGCAGCTACGCCAAACCCTCGCCCGACTATTACACCGAGACGCTTCGGCGGCTCTCCATGGATCCCGCAAACACGCTTATCGTCGGCAACGACGAAAAAGAGGACGTCGAATCGGGCAAAGCGGCGGGCATGCTCGCGTATTACCTCACCGATACGCCCATTCCCTGCAAGGACGCCCGCTTCAAGCCCGACTTTTCGGGCAGCTCCGAGGACTTCCTCGCCTTTGCCCGCACGCTCGGCCGATAAAAAGCGGCATAGTCGGGTGGCAAACGCGATATCCGACGCAGAAAATGTTCGGCGCGCCGCAAAAGCGCGAAGGGTAAAGCAGCTATATAAAATAACGACGGAACAAGTCAACGGGACTAACGGACGGAGTAACGAAACAGAACAAGTCAACGGGACGTAACGGACGGAAAAACGAAAAAAAGTAAAAGGACGAGCAAAGATTGCTCGCCCTTTTTCGTGCCGCCCTATCGGACGGAAGTTACTTTTTCATCGCCTCTTCGACAGCGACCGCGCAGGAGACGGAAGCGCCGACCATGGGGTTGTTGCCCATGCCGATAAGTCCCATCATCTCGACGTGTGCGGGAACGGAGGACGAACCCGCGAACTGAGCGTCGGAGTGCATTCTGCCCATCGTATCGGTCATGCCGTAGGACGCGGGACCCGCCGCCATGTTGTCGGGGTGAAGGGTACGACCCGTACCGCCGCCGCTCGCAACGGAGAAGTACTTGACGCCCGCTTCGTTGCACTCTTTTTTATACGTGCCCGCGACGGGATGCTGGAACCTCGTGGGGTTGGTGGAGTTGCCCGTTATGGACACGCCCACTTTTTCCAGCCACATGATCTTGACGCCCTCGCGCACGTCGTCCGCGCCGTAGCAACGGACCTTAGCGCGCTCTCCCGTGGAGTACGGCGTTTCCTTGACTATCTCCACTTTGTCGTTGAAGTAGTCCATTTTGGTCTGCACATACGTGAAACCGTTGATACGCGAAATGATCATCGCCGCATCTTTGCCGAGACCGTTGAGGATGACGCGGAGCGGGGTCTTGCGGACCTTGTTCGCGCTCTTTGCGATACCTATCGCGCCCTCTGCCGCCGCGAACGACTCGTGACCCGCGAGGAAGCAGAAGCATTCCGTCTCCTCTTCGAGCAGCATGGCGGCAAGGTTGCCGTGGCCGAGACCGACTTTACGCTGTTCGGCGACGGAGCCGGGTATGCAGAACGCCTGCAAGCCCTCGCCTATCGCGCGGGCGGCGTCTGCGGCACGGGTGCAACCCTTCTTGATCGCAATGGCGCAGCCCAGCGTGTATGCCCACTTGGCGTTTTCGAAACAGATGTTCTGTATGCCCTGGGTTATCTCGTAGGGGTTGAAGCCCTTGTCCGTGCAGATCTTCAAGGCATCTTCAAAGCCGTTGATGCCGTATTTCTTCATTATCTCGGAGGTTTTAGCCTCTCTTCTCTCATATCCTTCGAAAGTTACAGCCATATTGTCCTCCTTATTCGTGGCGAGGGTCGATGAACTTCACGGCGCCCTCTTCCTTAGTGAACCTGCCGTAGTGGCCGGTCGCGGCTTTAAGAGCCTCGTCCGCGCTCATGCCCGCCTTGATCTTGTCGAGCATGACGCCCAGCTTGATGTACTCATAGCCGATGACCTGATCGTCCTTGTCGAGAGCCATTTTGGTTATATAGCCCTCGGTCAGTTCGAGGTAACGGACGCCCTTTGCCTCCGTGCCGTATATCGTACCCGTCATGGAGCGCTGACCTTTACCGAGGTCTTCCAGTCCCGCGCCGATGACAAGACCGTCGTCCGAGAACGCCGACTGCGTTCTGCCGTAAACGATCTGCAAGAGCAGTTCGCGCATTGCGGTGTTGATCGCATCGCACACGAGGTCGGTGTTGAGCGCTTCGAGTAT
>DXHT01000035.1 GCA_019113265.1 Bacillota bacterium
AGGGAAACATAACTCTTAACGCATACGGACTTAACGTCGATACGGAGTTTACCCGCGGAAGCGGCGTGCCGCTCGTGTTTCTTCACGGCTGGGGCGGGGACGTGCGCTCGTTTGCGGGCGCGGCGGAGTATTTCGCATTGCGCGGGCGGACGTGTCTGCGGTTTGCGTTTCCGCCGTTCGGCGATTCGGATATGCCGCCGAATAGTTGGGATCTTCACGACTACACCCGCCTTACGCTTGCCGTAATGGATAAGACGGGAATAGACAAAGCGATAATAGTCGCGCACAGTTTCGGCGCGCGTGTCGCCATCGACATTGCGTCGGGCGCGGATAAAGATCGCGCGGTCGCTCTCGCACTGACGGGAGCGGCGGGTCTGAAACCGAGACGTGGGATAAAGTACCGCATAAAAAAGCTGCGTTTTAAGCGCGACAAGCGGCTGGGACGTGACGTAAGCGGGTACTATTCGCCCGACTGGCTCGCACTTCCCGAACGCATGCGCGGGATATTTTCGAGGATAGTTTCGCTCGATCTGACGGACAGACTGCGATATATAAACTGCCCGACGGCATTATTCTGGGGCAACGGCGACGCCGAAACGCCGATGTATATGTGCCGCAAGATGAAACGACGCATACGCGGCGCGGAAATAATCCGACTGAAAGGAGGACATTTCGCTTACGCAGAGGATCACTTTACGTTTGTGACCGCTCTTGCGGAGCGAGTCGAAAAATGGATACGGCTCTCGATGTGATATTCATATTTGTCTCCGGCATACTGCTGAGCGTTGCGAGCATAAAAATGCTGCATATGTATCAGCTTTCCTCCTATCGTTTCAAGGGAGTGCTCAGCTGGCTTAAAGCGTCGCATTACGATTACGTATTGCGCTATTTCACTTTTTCGTTCATGACGGCGGGATTCATGCTCCTTTTCCGCTTCTGTTTCCCGTGGGACTGGGAAGCGGGCGAGCACTATTTCTCGTTCCTGTTCTATATCGTGTTCGGCATAGCGTTCATAGCGGTGGCATTTGCGAGAAAAGCGAAAGTTCCGCTTGCGATAACCCCGCGTATGCGTCGTCTGATACTGACGCATACCGTCGTGTGCTTTGCGTTTTCATTAGGCGGCTGGGCGATCTGCGAGTATACGCCGCTGTATGAGTGCGGCTATGCGATCCTGCCCGTACTCGTGCCGCTCATGTCCGCGATATCGTACCTGCTGACCTATCCGATAGAGCGCCTTATAGCGCGTTCGTTCGTGCGCGACGCGTCCGAAGAGGTGGCGACGCTTAAAGAAAAGGGACTTAAAGTAGTGGGTATAACGGGCAGTTACGGCAAGACGACTGCCAAGAACATACTTGCCGTCATGCTGTCGGGCAAGTGCCGCGTATGCGCCACGCCCAAGAGTTACAATACGCCGCTCGGACTGTGCCGAACGATAAACGACGTGCTTGAAGAGGGCGACAGCGTTCTTATCGCCGAAATGGGCGCGCGCAGGCGCGGAGACATCGCGGAGATATGCCGTGTCGCTCCGCCCGATTACGCGCTTATAACGGGCGTAGGCTGTCAGCATTTTGAAACATTCGGTTCGCTCGAAGCGATAGCGGACACAAAATACGAACTCGTCGAGGCGGTAGGTGAGGACGGACTCGCGGTATTCAACTGCGCGGATGACGGCGCGCGCGCTCTTTCCGAGCGCCGTAAGGGCAGAAAGGTACTTACCGGCAATGCGGAAGATTGCGACATACGCTTTACCTACATGACGATATCGCCCGACGGGACGCGCTTTAAGGTAAAGCGTCAGGGCGAGTGTGCGTGCGTGTATACTCCTCTTCTCGGCAGACACATACCCGCGCTCATATGCGCGTGCATGGCGATAGCCGTCGACATGGGCGTATCTCTCGAAGACTGCGCTCGCTCCTGCGAAAAGCTCGCGCCCGTGGAGCATAGATTAGAAGTCATTCATGCGGGCGATAAGACGATAATCGACGACTCCTATAACTCCAATCCGTCGGGAGCGAAAAACGCGCTCGAAGTGCTTAGCGCGTTCGGCGGGAAAAAGGTGATAGTGACTCCCGGTATGGTGGAGCTGGGCGGACTGGAAAACGACGCAAACAGAACGCTGGGAGCGCACATAGCCGAATATTGTGACGTGGCGGTGCTTGTGGGCAGCCGCGCAAAGGTCATCAGATCGGGCGCGACGGACGCCGGCATGAGCGGCGACGCGATAGTCATGGCGCCTACTCTCGACGCGGCAAAGAAGTATTTAGCGTCGCTTGAAGGCGAGTGCGCAATACTGTTTGAAAACGATCTTCCCGATAACTATGCGTAAAAAAGTGGCTGTTATAACGGGAGGAGCTAAGGGCATAGGGGCGGCAACCGTACGCCTCTTTTCCGCGCGCGGATATTCCGTTGCGATAAATTACAGGAGCAGCGAAAGCGCGGCAGAAAAGCTCGCGGAAGAGCTCATATACGGCGGCGGACAAGCCGTTACCGTGTGCGCCGATCTGTCCGAAATGCGAGGTGCGGAGAAACTGCACTCTGCGGTAATCGACGCTTTCGGCGGTGCGGACGTGCTCGTAAATAATGCGGGCAGTTGCGAGTACGGCTTACTCAGCGATTTTTCGGAAGCGGATATACGCCGCTCCGTGGGCGACGATCTGCTTTCGGCAATATTTGCCACAAAGGCGTTTTACGACGATTTCGCATTCTCGGGCAAGGGCAGTATAGTGAACGTGTCGTCCGTGTGGGGACTGCGCGGAGCATGCATGGAGTCGGTGTACTCCGCCGCAAAATCGGGCGTTATAGCGTTTACCCGCTCTATGGCAAAGGAACTCGCTCCGAGCGGAGTACGCGTAAATGCCGTTGCTCCCGGCGTCATAGCGACTGATATGCTTTCGCGGTTTACGTCAGATGAGCTTGACGAGATATATTCCGCGATTCCTCTCGGCAGAGCGGGAACGCCCGACGACGTCGCGCGCGTAATATATTTTCTGGCGAGCGACGCTTCGTCTTACATCACGGGGCAGACTTTCGAGGTGGGCGGCGGCTATACGGGCGCATGATCGATACGGCTTGACAAAAGCCGTGATAATAACGTATAATGATTAAAATGCAAAGGAGGACGCGGAATGAATAAACCTTACGATCCGACGGATGTACGCATACTTAAAAACAGACTGAATAAGATCATGGGACAGCTCAAAGCCGTCGAACGCATGATAGATGAGGGTATAACCTGTGAGGATCTCATCATACAGGTAAACGCCGTTAAGTCCGCCATGCACAGTTTCGGCAAAGCGGTACTCGAAAAGCAGCTTGCGGAATCACTCAGATCGTGCGCGGGCGGTAAAGATCCCGACGCCGAGTATGCCGAGCTTAAATCGACGATAGGAAGATTTGCCGATCTCGACAAGTGAGTATCGCTTTGTGTTACCGGTAGGTGTTAAGCGCGATTTAATCGATCCGCTTTAATGCCGAAGCGCGGCAAGCGGTTTCTCGCCCCGATATAACGCATGACGCGCTATTATTGACGCTTAACTTAAAATGCGTCGAAATAC
The DNA here is from genome assembly GCA_019113265.1 of Bacillota bacterium. Taxonomy (GTDB): domain Bacteria; phylum Bacillota; class Clostridia; order Christensenellales; family Pumilibacteraceae; genus Protoclostridium. The sequence continues at coordinate 3,555 of DXHT01000035.1, forward strand.
AATGCAAAAGAAGCGTTTTGCTTTACGAAACACGGCGCAACGCGCACTGCCAGCCTTCGTTTGTTTCGGCGAATGCAGTCAAAAGTTTATATCATAATTATATGCGAGCGGAACGGATGGCAGATAAAGCCGTCCGTTTTTCAGTGATCTTGAAAAATGCGGGTAAATATTATGCGTGATAGAATGCGTTCTTCTCCCGCTATCGGCGATAACGAAGACATTAACGCCGTTCGCAAAAAGCGTAGTTTTACTTTTGCAAACACAAACCGATATGCGGAGCAAATGCGGATAGTCGGACAGCATTGTCAATTATAACGGCGCGCTTAAAAATATCAAGTGCGCCGCGATAGGTGCAGTGCATAAATTCGTGTGAAAGTAAGGGCAATATTAGCGGCGCGAAAGGTTACACACTTTAACTGTGGATAACAGATAGCGACAACCCGCGTAATTACTAACTTCACGGCTTTCGCTGTCTGTAAGTCAGACAGGTAAAACGTCGTAGTAAGCCAAAATCGGAATTATAGGGCAACTAAAACGGCATCGCAGGCGACTACAAAGCAACATCGCCCGAGTATGACAATGTAATGTCATGCGACTAAAACGGCACCGTAGAAAATCATGCATTGAGCAAAAACGCATCCTGTCATTAAATCGTTGCGTTTTTACGAAAAGCGCAAAACGTCGGCTCGTCACCGTCGGTAATTGCAATGCCCGAAAGCCGCAAACATGACAAGGCAATGGCAGGTAACGGCAACTAAAAACGTCATCATAGGCATCTACAAAGCACATCGCCGCGAGTATGACAAGGCAGGGCGGGTAACCTGTAAAGTTTTGTGAATGGCGCGGGGCAGGTAACTTGCAAAACAACGCGGCAAGTTAAAAAGCAGATGAATTGTCAAATCAAGTGCAACAGTTAGAGAGATTTTCAAGGAACAAATCTTGTGGTGTATGGTAATGTAAAACTTTCTTGGGCCTGGCGTTTAAGAGCGCCAGG
>DXHT01000036.1 GCA_019113265.1 Bacillota bacterium
AGCGGCGAACGGTAAGGCGGCTTAGATTAGATATAAAGTAAATATCAAATCGCTTGCGGCATTAAAGTAAATATAAAGCGCGTGCGGAAAGCTTTCCGCACGCGCTTTACCGTGTTTTTCGTTTTTGCCGATAATGCCGTGCGGGCAAAACCGCGGCGGCAAATAGAGCAAGCGGACATAGTAAGCGCATAATACGGCGGGGACGAAAAAATTTAACGGTGCGACATAACGCGGGTAAATAAGCGAAAGCGCGCGGGATCGGGTTGGTCCCGCGCGCTTTCGCGCGGTGAGGTATGATGATGAAATTGACTTTTACTTTTCCGTTGCGTTTTCGAGGAGCGTCATGGGATCCACGAGAACGCCGTCCGCGTTTATCATTTCGAGGTGAAGGTGCGGTCCGGAATTCTGTTCGCTCGTCATGCTGTCCGAAACGTAACCGAGAACGTCGCCCGCGGCGATAGTGCTGCCCGTTTCCGCGACGGTGTCGGCGGAAAGCGACTTATATACCGCGGTATACCCGTCCGTCTGCTCGACGGTAACGGTGTAGCCGTCCTGCGTGCTGTAACCGACGTAGGTCACCGTGCCGTCCGAAACTGCGAGAACGGGAGTGCCCTCTTCGGCTACGAAGTCCGTGCCGTTATGCGTCGAGTACCAGTGAAGAGTATCCGACCACACGAGTTCGTCCAGACTGCACGCGTTGCCTACGACGCATTCCGAAAGGGGAAGAGCGTAAGTCGGCGTGCTCACGGTAGGCTCGTCGGGCTCGTCCGAATCGTCCTTGTCGTCGTTGTCATCGGGCTCTTCGTTGTCGTCGGGAGCGGGTATGGTTATGGTAGGATCGCCTCCGGACGGTTCGGGCGCAGAGCTGTCACGCGTCAGTCCGACCGCGAGCGAGATCGTCACTATGGCGATTATTGCGGCGGCGATACAGATTATCGCGGCAATATACGCCCTCTTGTTTACGGTCTTTTTTTCGTTGTTGTTGTTATCCATGGAATAATCCCTCCGTTTACTTTTCGAGCGGATTATTGACCGTTTGGCGTAAAATATACTCAAAGTACAAAAATCATTTGCAATATTTTCCGCTTTATGCTATAATTAGCGTCAGAAAAACCCGCAAACGACGAAAAATGCGTCGAGCGGCGGGGGAAACGGATGATACGGATGATGCGGCGGGCGTAAAAACTCCCGCGTTCGCATTTTTTGTATATAAGGATAAACAGAAAAGGAGGTACGTCTATGGCGATAAACAGCGGCGACACGCCCGAACTGAAAAGGCTTACGTCCATATGCAAGCAAAACTCCACCATAGAATCCCGGCTTTTTTCGGACTATAAGGTATATCGCGGACTGCGCGCTCCCGACGGGCGCGGCGTTCTCACGGGACTGACGGAAATTTCGGACGTCATGGTCAATACGGAGCAGGACGGAAAGTTCGTTCCTTGCGCCGGCGAGCTTTACTACCGCGGCTACAACGTCAAAGACCTTGTTGCGGACATCATAGGGAAGGAGCGTTTCGGCTTTGAAGAGGTCATTTATCTTCTTCTGTTCGGAAAACTCCCCGACGAAACGGACCTTGCGAGCTTCAAGTATATGCTCGGCTCATACCGCAAACTGCCGTCCGCTTTCTTCCGCGACATAATAATGAAGTCGCCCAGCGTGGACCTTATGAACAGCATGGCGCGTTCGGTGCTGACGCTGTATTCCTATGACTCCGCGGCGGACGATCTTTCGCTCACCAACGTCCTCAATCAGTGCCTGTACCTTATAGCGACGTATCCCATGCTTGCGGTATACAGCTATCAGGCATACGCCTATTATAAGTCGGACAGCAACAGCTTCTTTATACACGATCCCGATCCCACGCTTTCGACGGCGGAGAACATCCTGCATATGCTCAGGATAGACAGCCGCTATACCAATCTCGAAGCGCGTGTTCTCGATCTTGCGCTCATCCTCCACGCCGAGCACGGCGGCGGTAACAACTCGACTTTCGCCACCCGCCTCGTAACCAGTACGGGAACGGATACCTATTCGGCTATGGCGGCGGCCATGGGCTCTCTCAAAGGTCCCAAGCACGGCGGCGCGAACATAAAGGTCTGCCGTATGTTCGAGGATATAAAACAGCATGTCCGCAACTGGGAGGACAAAGGCGAACTGCGCTCCTATCTTACCAAGATACTCGACAAAGAGGCTTTCGACGGCAGCGGCCTTATATACGGTCTGGGACACGCCGTCTACCAGATATCCGACCCCCGCGCGGAGATATTCCGCAACAGCGTCGGCAAGCTCAGCAAGGCGAAAGGCAGGGAAGACGAATTTGCGCTTTACAGTTCGATAGAGGAAGTGGGAGCGGAACTTCTCCGCGAACGCCGCAAGACGGACAAGGGCGTTTGCGCGAACGTGGACTTTTACAGCGGATTCTGCTATCAGATGCTCGGACTTCCCATGGAGCTTTTCACCCCCATGTTCGCAGTCGCCCGTATAGTGGGTTGGAGCGCGCACAGACTGGAAGAGCTCATCAATTCGAGCAAGATCATGCGCCCCGCGTATAAGTACGTCGGAACGCACAAGGAGTACGTTTCTCTCGACAAGCGCCGCTGATGGAGTTGACCGACCGGGCTTGCGGTAAAACCTTTGAAGATAGCCGCGTTACGCCTTCACAATATCTTAAAAAGCGCGTAAGCCGCGTTACGAAAAACAGAAAAACGACCGCGGAGCGGGAAAATATTTTCCCGCTCCGCTTATTTTTTGCCCGTAATAATTTATGCCCGCGCCCTCTTCTCCGTATTTTTTCCGAAATAAATGGTGCCGACGACTTTTGCGCCCGCCGCGCTTAACCGCGATTTTTCGCCGAACGCCCTGAAAAACGCCGTCGGCGCGCCAGAGCACCTTCCGTGCGGTAACATCGTGATCGAAACGCGATGATCGTGGTGCGATAACGTCAAGCGTCGTATGCGCATGTGCGCATACGACGCTTTTTGCCGTTTATTTTTCGTTCTCCGCAGAGGGGAGCACGACGGTAAATACCGATCCTTCGCCGGGGCGGCTCTTTACCGTGATCTCGCCGCCCGCGATCTGCGTTATGCGTTTTACTATGCTGAGTCCGAGTCCGTTCCCCGCGACGGAGCGTGAAGAGTCTGCCTGCCAGAACTTATCGAATATGTGTTTCTGCTCCTCTTCCGTCATGCCCACGCCGCTGTCCCTGACGCTTACCGTCGCGCGGCCGTCCTCCGAGCCGCTTACGGATATTTCTATGCTGCCGTTTTTTCCGGTGAATTTCACCGCGTTGCTGATGAGGTTTATCCATAGCTGTTGCATCAGATCCTCATTGCCGTAATACATGACGTTTTCGCCCGAAAAAGAGAGGTCTATGCTCTTTCTGTCCAGCTCGCCCTGAAATATCAGCGCGCACTTTCTGAGCTGTTCGTCCAGACTGTAAAATCGCTTTTCATACACCGTCTGATCGCTGCTGAGACGCGTCATGGCGAGGGTGTTCTGCGCGAGCTGTGTGAGTCTGTTTGACTCGGAGATTATTATTTCGATATATTCGCGCCGTTCCTCTTCCGTCAGCCCGCCCTTTTTGAGCAGTTTGGCGAAGCCGTAAATGGAGGCTATCGGCGTTTTGAACTCGTGGGAAAAGTCGGAGATAAAGGACTCTTTAAGAGTCTCGGTGGATTTCAGCGAGCGCACCATGGCGTTGAACCCGGCGTTGAGGTCGTGCATGTAACCGTGGTCGGAGTCGGGCAGGGTGACGCTGAAATCGCCGTTTGCCACTCGTTTCATGGCGTTCTGGAAGTCGTTAAGCTCTCTGAAAGAAAGCCCGTACAGTGCGGCGGAGAGCAGACAACCCACAAGCGCCGAAACGATGACTAAGATGATCACGAGCAGCACGGGGCTTATTATTCTGTTTTCGTCCGAGCTGAGTCCCATGAATATGCCCATAAGCGTCAGCGCGATGGTGAGCGTTATGAGCATAAGGACGAACATGTACGACACTATGCGGAAAGTGAGCGAATAGAACTTGCCGCGCAGGCCGAAAGGCAGCCCCTTGGATCTTTTTTTCTTATCAGTCTTCATGACGTTTTTTCACCGCTTTGAATCCTATGCCGCGCACCGTCACGATCTCGAAATCGTCGTTGTCGTCGAAACGGTTGCGCAGTCTGTTTATGTGTACGTTCAGCGTGTTGTCCGATTCGTTCTCGAATCCCCATATCTCGTCGAGAAGCTGATACTTGGTAAATATCTGTCCGGGGTAGGAGAGCAGTTTATAGAGCAGGTAAAACTCCTTTTTGGGAAGCGTGAAAGAGCCTTGCGGCGTGTCCACCGTCAGGCTGTCGTAGTGAAGTACCGTAGAGCCTATTTCGAGTTTGCGCTCCGAAACTATCTTGCTCCTGCGCAGAAGCGCTTTTATGCGCAGCAGCATTTCCTCCTCGTCCACGGGCTTTGTCATGTAGTCGTCTATGCCGACGAGAAAACCCGCCCGCTTGTCTTCGCGCGCGGTCTTTGCGGTTATCATGAGTATGGGCAACTCGCTCCCGCCCTGACGCAGTACGTCGGTCAGCTCATATCCGTCCATAACCGGCATCATAACGTCGAGTATCATCAGATCGACATGCTCCTTTTCGAGCACGGCGAGAGCCTCCTCTCCGTTGCTCGCGCAAAGAGCGGTATAGCCGTTGCTTTTCAGGATAGCGGAATACAGCTTTTGAAGGTTTTCGTTATCTTCGACGATAAGGATCTTGAACATACATACATTATAACACAATATTTTAAGTTTGTGTTAATAAAAACGCCGTTTTTTCCGTTAAATTCGCATTAGAAAGGAATATCTTGACAGCGGGCGCGCTTTGTGGTATTCTAAAACGGTACGAAGAGGGCTTTTGTCGGCCCATCGGGGAGGGATAATGAAAAGACTGTCCGTCAGAACGTCCGTGATACTCTGCGCGATAAGCCTTGCCGTGATCGTGTGTCTTATAATAGCGACTATAATCACGGGACTGAACGCGCAGGCGATATCGGATTGGTTCAATCAGCCCATGTCGCGCGCGGTGAACGTCGGCGAACCGATATATACCAGCTCGTTCTCGTCGTCGGCTAAACGCCGCCTTCACGACGAAGCGGTGTGCCGTGATATAGAGGCGGAGGGGATAGTACTGCTCGAAAACGGACAGGTGTCCGACGGCGAGGGCGGAACGCGTCCGTCGCTCCCCCTTGAAAAGGAGTCCTCCGTAACGGTGTTCGGACAGGGCGCGTCCGACTTTCTGTATGCGCCCACGGTTTACGACAACACGGCGGTGTCTTCCCCCGTGACGTTTTACCGTGCTCTCGAAGAGTCGGGTTTTGCCGTAAACCCCGATATGCGCGCGTTTTACGACAGCGGAGCGGGTAGCCGCTACCGTCGCAGTATGCCGCACGCGGTCACTTCTCCGTCGGCGGATTCCCTCGTTGTCGGAGAAGTGCCTATAAGCGAGTATTCCTCCGCTCCCGCGCAGAGTTTTGAAGTATACGGCGACGCGGCGATAGTCGTTATCGGCAGAGCCGCGGCGGACGGTTACGACCTGCCTCGCGCCAAGGAGGATGGCGAGAAGTATTACCTCGAACCGACGGATAACGAGCTGAATATGCTTGC
>DXHT01000037.1 GCA_019113265.1 Bacillota bacterium
TTTTTCTCTCTACTGTTGCACTTAATAGTATAATTCACCTATAGCGCAAAATACCCGACGGAGTATCCGTCGGGTATTTGTTTTAGTAAAGTTCAATTATTTTGCGTAGTCAACGCTTCTGAGCTCCCTGATGACGTTTACCTTTATCTGTCCGGGATACTGCATTTCGTTTTCTATCTGCTTGGCTATGTCGCGCGCGAGGAATACCGTTGCCGCATCGTCCACCACTTCGGGTTTGACGATGATACGCACCTCTCGTCCCGCCTGTATCGCGTAAGATTTCTCTACGCCGGGGTGAGAGTTGGCTATGCTCTCAAGCTGTTCGAGACGCTTGACATAGTTTTCAAGAGACTCTCTGCGAGCGCCCGGTCTCGATCCGCTTATGGCGTCTGCGCACTGAACTATGACAGCCTCTATTGTCTGAGGATCAATGTCGTTGTGGTGAGCCGCTATGCAGTGGATGACTTCGCTACTCTCCTTGTACTTCTTTGCGATATCTACGCCTATCGTGATATGCGTACCTTCGGTCTCGTGGTCAATGGACTTGCCTATATCGTGAAGAAGTCCCGCGCGCTTGCATATGGCGACGTTAGCTCCCAGCTCCTGCGCCATATTGCCGGCGAGAAGTGCGACCTCTATGGAGTGTTTAAGCACGTTCTGCCCGTAACTCGTTCTGAATTTCAATCTGCCGAGAAGGCGCACGAGTTCGGGATTGAGGTTGAACACGCCCGTTTCAAACATGGCGTTCTCGCCCGCATCCTTTATCTGCGCGTCTATTTCCTTAGTGGCTTTTGCAACAACGTCCTCTATTCTGCCCGGATGAATCCTGCCGTCCGAAATGAGCTTTTCGAGAGTTACTCTCGCTATCTCGCGGCGAACGGGATCGAATGCCGAAAGAACTACGGTATCGGGAGTGTCGTCTATGATAAAGTCTACTCCCGTTGCCTGTTCGAGCGCTTTGATGTTACGTCCCTCACGGCCGATTATGCGACCTTTCATTTCGTCGCTGGGAAGCGTGACGGTGGAAACGGTTATTTCGTTGCTCTGATCGACGGCACAACGCTGTATGGCAAGCGCGACTATTTCGCGCGCTTTCTTTTCGCCGTCCTCTTTTGCCTGCGCCTCTATTTCGCGCACCTGCTTAGCGGCATCCCGCTTGGCTTCCTCTTCCATTGCCTCGATAAGTCTGTTCTTAGCCTCTTCCTTGCTGAGCTGAGCGACTTTTTCGAGTTCTTCGACCATGCGCGCGTGCGCTTCGCCGATCTCCTTCTTCTTCTCGTTGAGTTCTTCCTGCTGAGCCGCAAGATCGTTTTTGAGGTTTTCCACGCTTTCGAGTTTCGCGTCCAGTCCCGCCTCTTTCTTTTCGAGCATGGACTCCTTTTTGTCGAGAGAGGATTCTCTCTGTTGAAGTCTTTGCTCCGATCTCTGCAACTCCGCATTGTGTTCGCGTTTTTCGCTTTCAAATGCGGCGCGCTCTTTTCCTACCTCTTCCCTGCCTTCTGCGACAGCGTCTTTTCTCAGCTTTTTCGCTTCGGCGATGGCCTCTTCGACCATCTTGTTTGCAAATTTCTTCGATCTATCAGTTTTATTTTTAAGGACAAAATGATATATCGCAAATCCGATGAAGAATCCCGCTATCAGCGCGATCGGCAGTGCGATCGACAGCACGACGGGAACCGACACGGACAGTATAACTGCTCCCATTTAGAATCTGTATCCTCCTTTCGGTTTAATATGAAATGCTATCAGAAGCTTAATAACATACAAAATTATAAATCATTGCGAATATTTATGCAAGCGAATTGCCGCGCATATGCGCAATTTATCAAAATAAAGCATAAAAGCGTCAATCGATCTCTGCCTTTTTTGCCTCGTGCGCCTGCTTGATCTTTTCGGTGACCTCGGAGGCAAACTCCTCGTTCGTTTCGAGCATTTCGCGCAGGCGTTCCTTACCCTGGCAGATGCGTTCGCCGTTATATCCGAACCACGAACCGCTCTTGGTGAATATGTCGTATTCGAGACCGAGATCTATCAGGCAACCCGCATTGCTTATGCCTTTGCCGTATATTATATCGAACTCCGCTGTCTTGAACGGAGGAGCCATCTTGTTCTTGACCACCTTCACCTTTACGCGGCTGCCTATTATATCCGAACCGTTCTTGATGGAGTCTATCTTTCTTATATCTAGTCTTATGGACGTATAGAATTTAAGCGCTTTTCCGCCCGGAGTAGTCTCGGGAGAGCCGAAGAACACGCCCACTTTTTCGCGCAACTGGTTGATGAAAATTATGCACGTACCCGTTTTTTCGGCGGGAGCAACGAGCTTGCGGAGAGCTTTGGACATCAATCTTGCCTGTAAGCCTATCTGACTGTCTTCCATTTCTCCGTCTATTTCCGCCTTGGGAGTAAGCGCCGCGACGGAGTCGACGACGATAACGTCGAGCGCGCCGCTCGAAACGAGCTCCTCCACGATGTTAAGGGCCTGCTCGCCCGAATCCGGCTGCGAAATATAAAGCTCGTTAAGGTCTATGCCTAAATTTTTGGCATAGGTCGGATCGAGCGCGTGTTCCGCGTCAACGAAAGCCACTTTACCGCCCGCCTTCTGCGCCTGTGCTATGACATGCAGAGTGAGAGTCGTTTTACCGCTCGATTCGGGTCCGTATATCTCTACAATCCTGCCCTTTGGCATTCCGCCGATACCGAGAGCGAAATCGAGAGGAAGGCAACCCGTGGGTATTACGTCCACTTTGCGGACGGACTCTTCGGACATACGCATGATAGAGCCTTCGCCGTGCTCTTTCTTTATCTTGGCGATAGCCAGTTCAAGCGCCTTTTCGCGCTCCGCGCTTATCGCATTCTTATCCTTTTCCATTAGTTTCTCCTTTTGGTGTTTTTAAGATATTTCCCCAGCTCAAAAAGAGCCGTTTCTATTCCCGATCGAGTTATCGCTTCCCTGAGCTGTCTGTCCGTAAGCGAAGTGTCGGACGGCATATAATAATGCTCGTAAACGTGTATCGCGTCTTTGTCGCCCACCGCTATGTAATACAGCCCCACACTGCTACCCGGCTCTGCCGTCGGCCCGGCATTTCCCGTCGTTGCCACGGCAATATCGCACCTGCCGCCCGAAAGAAGTCCGCTCGCCATTTCGAAAGCGCAGTCCGCGGAAACCGCGCCCAGCTTTTCGATAACTTCGGACGATACGCCGAGACGAGTCTGTTTGGCTTCGTTGGAATACGCCACCACGCTTTCCACAAGACACTTGCTCATTCCGGGATAAGCAATAAGAGAGGACGCAAGCCCGCCTCCCGTGAACGACTCCGCAACTGAGAGCTTTGCTCCCGAAAGCAGTAGCAGTTCCGCGGTACTGTCTGCAAGAGAAACGTCCTTGAATGCATAGACGTAATCCCCTATGACGTCGCCGACGGAGTTCATCATGTCGTTGACTGCGGACGACGACGTGCTGCGCGAATAACGAACGTGTACTTCGCACTCCTCGCCGCGCGGATAAAATTCAAACATGATCTTGCTTCTGTTTCGTATCTGATCGCGCAACATATCGCGCAGTTCGGCTTCCGACTTGCCGAACGTGCGGAATACCACGGTATTGAAACACTTTCTGCTGCCTACGTTAAGCAGAGGAATGACGACTTCTTTTACCTTACGCTCGTCAAACGTCGGCATAACGACGAACGTACGCTCGCCTATTCGGAAGTAGTCCGCCATTTTACCGTTTTCGCTCTCTCCGCCGACGGCCTCTTCGAGATAAGCTATCTCACCCACGGCGATTATCATGTCGTCTTCGCCGCTTGCCGCGATCGCGTCGCGCACGTCGTCCGCCGTTTCGGCACAGTATATGCGGTCGATAGCGTAATCGCGGTCGGCAAGAAGAACGGAAAGTCTGCCGAAATCAAAACTTCCCGACGTCAGAGTGCTTTTGCCGATCACGAGTACGTTTACGTTCATAATTTACTTTTTCTCCTCGGACGATTCGTCACTATGTGTTGTTTCGGATATTCTCTCTGCTTTCTCCGAAAGAACGCCCGGATATTTAACGATATAGAGCACGCAGGACACTACCGCCATGACCGCGCCCAAAGCAAGCAGAGCGAATCCGACGATAAACAACACCCGGGAAACGGTAACGAGCGCATCGGACGCTCGCGCAAGTCCTATCTGCATAAAGTCGGGCGCAGCCATGATAACGACTATTCCGAACATCTGCGCCGCAGCTTTTATCTTGCCCGGCATATCCGCGGCGATTATTATGTTTCTGCTCGCCGCGACCGAACGAAATGCGGTCATAAACAGCTCTCTGCAAATTATGAGCACGACGAAAACGGTAAGCGTTATGATGAACGCATGAGCTGCCTCGTCCGCGAACGGCGGATCGACAACGTCGGAGAACACATATACGAGCAGTATAAGTGCACTGCCGCAAAGAAGTTTGTCCGCCGCCGAATCGAACAGCTTTCCGAAATCGGTCACCATGTTCCATTTACGCGCAAGTTTCCCGTCCAGAAAATCGGTAAACGCCGCGACTCCGAACACGACTACGGCAAGAAAATCGTTAAAATACTTAAACGTTCCCACCTCGATAAACACGAGCGCAACATAAACGGGTATCAGGAACATTCTTGCCATTGTCAGTCTGTTGGGTATATTCATGCTTTCTCTCCTATCAGGTCGTACCCTTTATATCCTGTTATTCTGACGTCGTAAACGCTGCCTACGTCGCAGAAATCGCCTTTGAAATACACGAGTCCGTCTATTTCGGGCGCGTCCGCTTCCGTACGTCCCACAAACATATTGCGGTCATAGTCAATGTCTTCGTAAATGACGGGAAGCGTTTTGCCCACAAGCGACGCGTTGCGCTCTTCCGCAATGCGCTTTGTCAGCTTGCCTATCTCGTTGACCCGTCTGCGCTTTACGGCAACGCTCACCTGATCTTTCATGCGCGCGGCGGGAGTCCCCTCCTCGCGGCTGTATGCAAACACTCCCGTGTGATCGGGTCGGTATTCCGAAACGAAGTCCATAAGCTCGCGGAACTGCTCTTCCGTTTCTCCCGGAAAACCTACCATAAAAGTCGTTCTTATGGTTATATTTCTGCTTTTCAGCTTTGTAAAAAGCTCTTTGATCTGCGCCGAAGATGTGCGGCGTCCCATGCGCTTCAATACGCCGTCGGAAATATGCTGCAAAGGCACGTCTATGTAACTTGCTACCCGCTTTTCCTGAGAAATAAGCTCTATAAGCTCGTCCGTGACGAGTTCGGGATAACAGTACATCAGACGTATAACGGAGAACGAGCACTCATCGAGTAGCCGCCTTACGAGAGGCACGAGCATGTATTCGCCGAGATCCGAGCCATAACGCGTCACGTCCTGCGCAACGAGTATAAGCTCCTTGACTCCCATGGAATCGAGATACGCCGCCTCTTCAAGCAAACTGTCGGGCGTACGTGAACGATACTTCCCGCGAATATACGGAATGGTGCAGTAAGTGCACCTGTTGTCGCATCCGTCGGCTATTTTGAGGTACGCATAATGAGGAGGCGTTGAAAGTATGCGCTTTGGCGCGGGAGCGTATGCTCCGTCAGTTCGCACCCTGTCGCCGCGCTCGATTATACCGCAAATATCCGCATAATCGTTCATCCCTACGAAACAATCGGCTTCGGGAATAAGCTCCGCGAGTGATTCGCCGTATCTCATGGGCAGACAGCCCGCCACTACGAGTTTTTTACATTTACCCGTTTTTTTACACTCTGCCGCCGCGAATATCTCGTCAACGGCTTCCTCTTCAGCCGACTTTATGAATGCGCAGGTGTTGATTATGATAACGTCCGCTTCGTTCATATCGTCGGTCAGAGCATAACCGCCCCGTCCGAGAAAGTAGAGTATATTTTCCGTGTCTACGCGGTTTTTATCGCACCCGAGGGATACGATCGCTGCGGTTTTTCTCTTGTTTTCCATTATCACTCGTTGAACGGAACGCCGAATATCGTTTCAAACTGCGCTTCCGTCATATATACCTCACGCGGTTTCGCGCCCATGCTCGGACCTATCCATTTGCGCATTTCCATAGTGTTGATTATACGAGACGCGCGCGCATAACCGAGTGCAAAACGGGTCTGTACGAGAGAGGTGGATGCTTTCTGCATATTGATGAAGCACCGCATAATGTTCGGGTACATCTTTTCGTCCGCACTCTCTTCCGCATCGGTGACCACAGCCGCCTCTTCCGGCTCGCTCTGATCGACGAGTATGGTGTTCTCTATCTCCTTGTCGAACCTCGCCTCGTTGTGATCCTTGACGTATTTTACAACGCTCACGATCTCCTCGTTTGTGAGGAACGCGCCTTGAAGTCTTATAGGTTCGGAGTTGCACATGAGCAGCATATCGCCCTTTCCTATAAGCGACTCCGCGCCGCCCTGATCGAGAACGGTACGCGAGTCTGCGTTGGACGTGACTTTAAGGGATATTCTGGAAGGCAGGTTGACCTTTATGGAACCCGTTATTATATCGACGGAGGGACGCTGCGTTGCAAGTACGAGGTGTATGCCCGCCGCGCGCGCCTTCTGCGCTATACGGCGTATTCCGCCTTCAACGTCCTTTTTGCGTGTCGTCATAAGATCTGCAAGCTCGTCCACTACCATGACTATGGACGGCATTTTCTTCATCTTACCCGTTTTTACGGGTTCGCTCTTGTTATACTCTTCGAGGTTACGCACGGCATATCCTTGCATGGACATACCGTTGAAAAGCTCGAAACGCCTTTCCATTTCGTCTATAAGGTAGTTAAGCGCGTTCACCGCATGATTGACGTCCGTTATCGGATTTTCGAGAAGAAGATGCGGCAGTCCGCGGTAAAGCGTGAACTCTATCTGCTTGGGGTCGACGAGGACGATACGCACGTCTTCGGGAGAACTGCGATAGATAAGACTTACGATTATGGTGTTAAGGCACACCGACTTACCCATGTTGGTAGCACCGGCAACGAGAAGATGCGGCATCTTTTCGAGGTTGCGCACTATCGCCTCGCCGCCTATGTCCTTGCCGAGCGCGAGGGGCAACACGCCCTTGGACTCTCTGAACTCCGGCGAATCGATTATCTCGCGGAAAGCAACGGACACGCGGTGCTTGTTCGCCACCTCTATACCCACGACCTGTTTATTTGCAACGGGTGCTTCTATTCTTATCGATCCGCTTGCAAGCCTGAGTTCAAGGTCCATATCCATGGAAAGGATGTTTCTGACCTTGATGCCCTGCGGCGGTTGCAATTCGTATCTCGTAACGGACGGTCCGACGATGACGTTGCATACCTTTGCGGGGAAACGCAGATCGGCAAGAGTCTCTTCTATGAGTTTTGTCTTGGTGTCTATTTCCTCCGGATCGACGACGTTGTCCTCGTCGGGCATATCGAACAGATCGATGGGCGGCGCGGTATAAACATACGGCTTTTCGGGTTCGGGTTCCGCTATCGGCGCGCTCTTCTCGTTCTCCGTTACGGGCGACGTGCGATCGGCGTCTTCGCGCAGATTGGGACGTGCCGCATTGACTATGGTGGGAGCGCCGTCACGCTCGCGCGTGTAGTAACCCGTGTGATCTTCGCCGCCGAAGTTTCTGCGTTCGCTGAGGTCTATCGGCTCTTCGTCATCTTCCGAAACATTCTCATCCGAGTCGCCGTACGCACCGTCCGCGCTCACAATATCGTCGTCGGCATCGTACGTGTCCGCACTCACTATCCCTTCGTCCGAGCCGCGCGCAATGCCGTCATCCGCATTATCGCGCTCGTCGGTTTGCGATCGCATTACGGGTTCAGCCGCGCTTTCGTTAACGCGATCGGCAGTATCGGAATGCACATTGATTTCACTCTCTTCCGCTATGTGGGACGTGATGATGGGCGGAGCGGATGAGAACGAATCGAATACCTGCTCGCGCTCCTCCTCACGATCATCGTAAAAGGATGCGGGCTGCGCTTTCTCTTCGACCTCTTCGACTCCTCCTGCCTTGTCGAACCACTCTTCACTGGCTATGGGCGAATCGTTGTCCGCAATGTTTCTGTTGGTAACGCCGAAAGAACCGACGTTCGGTCCGCCGTACGCGGCGTAACCCGAACGACGCGGCTTTTCTTCCGTACCGCTTTCGTTCGAGGGCTCTATGTGTTCGGAATACTTTTCGCTAAGAGAATCCGCGGAAACTATGCCCGCATTGTCGTTTTCGCGGCGAGCATCTCCCGACTGATTGGCTCTTGCGGATGTGCCGAAACGCTCCATTCTGCTTCCGAAAGAGTCGAATGCGGGAGTTTCACGACCGCTTTCCGCCGTATCCTGCGTTTCTCCGCGCACATAGCCGCCCGCAGCATTACCGTCGGCATTGAAACCCGAAAACGAAGCGCGCGAAGCAGCGTCACGCATGAATGCGTTCGTGTTTATTATTTCGCCCGTATCGTTCTCACGTTCGGGCGTTTTTGGCGTAGGCAATGTCAGATTTGCAAAGCCGTTGTTCGCGCGGTCAGATTCGTGGAATATCTTGTCCGGCTTTTTATGCGTATCCACGGTAGCCTCATGCACGCCTTCGGCGGCGGGCGAAAGCTGAGCCGATTGAACCGTCTGACTTTCACGCTCCGCGCTCTCGTAATAACCCTGTCCCGGTGCAACGGGTCCGCTCCTCCGATCTTCGGGGCGCTTCATTCCGCGCAGTATGGGGTCGTATTCCCCTTCGTCCGAGAACGATTTGTAAAGTATGTTAGTCGCCTGCGCCTGCGTTATATGTCTTTTCGATATGAGGTCAAGGCGGGAGTAGTCGTCGTCATAAAGGCTCCCCTTATCACCGCCGTCGTCATACACGGACGGCGTGTCGCCCACTACGTTTTCTATAAACAGCGACGTGACCCCGCTGTTACGGCTGACACGCTCCGAAAGGCTTTCCGTTTCAACGCGCGATTTTTCTTCGGACGCCGCGGGAAGATCCGCGCGAGGCTTACTGCGCTGCGAGCTTTTGAACACTGCGGGCAATCCGCGGGCACGCATTATGGAAAATACAAGAAGACCTATGCAAGCCAGCATAAGTATAACGGTGACGACGTACGCGCCGGGTACGGTCATTGAGCGGAGCGCATATGCTATGATGCCGAAAACCGCTCCTCCCGCCGTCCACTTTGCGGAATATACTTCCGCGAGATACTCGCCCATTCCGAGAGAAAGCAAGGAATTAGTCGTGGCAAGTTGCAAAAGTATGAATAAGAAGAGCACGGTACCGGCGACCGACCACGCTATACCCGCAGTCGTCTTTATCCTGCGCCTGAGCACGAGCACGAGACCCACCGCGAATAAAAACGCAAAAAGGGCGTATGCGAAAATGCCGAATACACCGAGGCAGAAAGACTGTATCGCCGCGCTTACGGGTCCCAGTATGACCTTGATTGCGCAACAAATAAGCAGAAATGCCGATATTATCATCAGCAATAATCCCGCTATATCATGGTCTTTTCCGTTATTATCACCGCCGTCGCGTCTTAAATATTTGCTCATGAAAACAGTAACCTCTTCGGAGTATCCCCCGACTATCCCGATAGTTATAATAATTATAACACAACGCGTGGTTATTTTCAATAGTTTTAATGCGTTTTGAAAAATTAAAAACGCATTAAAATAAATATGTTCCCGCGCTTTTGACGGGAACACATTTCGTTATTCATAAATCGACGCAATTTCGCGGTCAACGGCCGAGCGCGGCAATTAAGTCCGCATAAATATCTTTGCCTTCCGCAAAACGCTTTTTACCGACATACGCCACGGATACGGATGAATCGAACACACCCGAAGAGCAGAACGCCATAACGTCGTCCGCAGTCACGCTCTCAACGTCGCGTATGCTCTCGTCTATGTCGTAAGGCTTGCCCGTATAAAGCGCATATTTGCCGCATGCGCTCATTACCGAAAGAATATTCTCTATGCCGAACAGCATATTGCTTTTAAGTTGCATCTTGGCTCGAGCGATCTCCGCTTCGGTAAGCCCTCCGCTGACAAGCAGTTTTATCTCCTCGGCTACGGACGATATCGCCTTATCCGTGTTTTTGCCGCTCGTATTGACGTATATCCCGAAATTACCGTTGTTCTTATACGAAGAGCAGGACGTATACACGTTATACACGAGTCCCTGTCTTTCGCGCAGACGCTGGAAAAGCCGCGAGCTCATCCCCGTGCCGAAGCAGAAAGATATTATGCTTTGCACGGAAGTTGCCTTGTCGTCGTACGGCAGAGACGGATAGCCGATAGCTATATTGACC
>DXHT01000038.1 GCA_019113265.1 Bacillota bacterium
AATGGTTCTCACGCATATCCATTATAACAGATAACTTGAACTCTGGCGAGTACTTTGTGTTATGTTTCTTCTTTCTCGACATAAAAATTTGCACCTCCAAAAGTTTGTCCAACTTTTGGGGTGCATATCACTTTCGGCACGCGCCTTATTATCATAAGCATTTATTTCAAAGCCTGTCCGCTATCGCCTTTAAGAACGCTTCGGATTCGAGCTTGACGGGTTTTACCGTATCCGAAACGAATATAGCGGCAAGGTCGCCCGTCATATAGCCGCTCTCTATCGTTGAAAGCGTCGCCTTTTCGAGACGCGCCGCGAAGTCGACAAGCGCCTTGTTGTTTTCCAGCTCGCCGCGCTTGCCGAGCGCGCCGCTCCATGCGAATATGGTCGCCACGGGGTTGGTGGAAGTGGGCTCGCCCGCGCGGTACTTGTAGTAATGGCGCGTCACGGTGCCGTGAGCCGCCTCGTACTCGTAGTTTCCGTCGGGAGAGACGAGAACGCTGCTCATCATGGCGAGCGATCCGAACGCCGTCGCAAGCATATCGCTCATGACGTCGCCGTCATAGTTCTTGCACGCCCACACCATGCCGCCGCTGCTGCGCATGACGCGCGCGACGCAGTCGTCTATCAGCGTATATTCGTAATTTATCCCCGCCTTTTCAAACGCCGCCTTATAATCCTTTTCGTAAATGTCCGCGAATATCGCCTTGAAACGCCCGTCGTATATCTTGCTTATAGTGTCCTTCGTTCCCAGCCAGAGGTCGCGCTTTACCGACAGCGCATAGTTGAAGCAGGAGCGCGCGAACGCGGTTATCGAGCGATCGGTGTTGTGCATGCCTTGGAGTACGCCCGGTCCGTCGAAATCGTGGACGGGGTACGTCTTTACCTCGCCGCTCGACGTAGTCACCTTAAGTTCCGCTTTCGCGGGGCCGTCTATCCTGACATCCGTCGCCTTGTACACGTCGCCGTATGCGTGACGGGCTATCGTTATGGGCTTCGTCCAGCCGGGAACGTACGGCACTATGCCCTTTACGAGTATGGGGGTGCGGAACACCGTTCCGTCGAGTATCGCCCTTATCGTGCCGTTGGGAGAGGGATAGAGGCGTTTTAAGTTGTATTCGACTTTGCGCTGATCGTTGGGGGTTATGGTAGCGCACTTGACGCCTACGCCCAGCCGCTTTATCGCCTCGCCCGCTTCGCGCGTTACGGCGTCGTCCGTTTCGTCGCGGTGGACGAGTCCGAGATCGTAAAACTCCGTCTTGAGTTCCACATACGGCTCTATGAGGTACTGCTTTATCCAGTCCCAAAGAATGCGGGTCATTTCGTCGCCCTGCATTTCCACTATCGGCTTTTCGTAAGTGATTTTCATTGCATCTCTCCTGTTTTGTTTCTCCCGCCCTTATCCCTGCATATGCGATTATAACATTTTACGCGCCTTTCGTCAAACGCATTGACGGGGCGCGGGCAAACGCGCATAAAAAATCCCGCGGCGGCGCATTTTACTGCGCCGCCGCGCCCCTGTCAATACTTAATTTTGACCTCTTGCGAAAGATTTAAGTTCTTATCGTTACGCCGCGGAAGAGGAGAACGTCATGTCGCTGAACAGGAGGTTTCCGTATGCCGTGGTGTAATCGCATCCGCCGAATCCGTCAAGAGAGTCTATAAGAATGTTCATGTTGGTAACGGGGTGTTCCGTCGTGTTCGTTACCTTTATGGTCACAGTGACGGTAGTGTTCGCGGGTATCGCAAAACCGTTCTTTCCGTCTCCGCTGATCTCGCCGCCGTCCGTATACGTGCATTCGGTAACGGTAGTCGTAAGGAGATCTCCAACGGTGTAGCCGACGTCTATTTTAAGATACGCGTCACGCGCAACGCCGTTGGCTATTTTAAGCGTTACGGTATCGTTCGTGCCTATGCCTATCGTTCCGCCGATACCCGTCCACGCACTGGGGATATTGCTGTAAACCACTCTGAGCGCGGTATTGTTTGCGGAAGGTTTGAGTTCATAGGCGTTCGCCCATGCGACCAAGCCCGCGAACGATTCTGCCTCTCCTTCGCTGTCTGCGGGAGTGGACGTATCGCCGAAGTCGGGGGCTTCTCCCTCTTCCATCACGAACGTTCCGAAATTGACTCCCGAGATGTCCGCGTTGCCCGTGTACGTTTCGCTGTCATTTCTCGCGCTGTCAAAGAAGATGTTCACGGTCTTGACGTCGAAATTGCCCGTCTCGGTGTAAGTAATGTTAGCACCTACACCGCTCTTGTCTTTCGTTCCGCTCGTAAAGTTTTCCGTGTCGTAAATAACGGTAAGCGTGCTCGTTTCGCCCGCCTCCACGGTGAACTTCGATCCGCCCCACACGGTGTCCGTCGCGCCCGTAAGGATGCTGCCGTCCTGCATTGCGTATTTATTCAGGTTCTGATGACAAAGATTCAATTCCTTGTCCGCGTGCTCCTGCTTGAACTCGTCCGAAAGAGCTATATCCGTATCCATGACGTCTATGCGCACGACCATATCGGTTTCGCCGTTGTTCTTAACGTCTATCGTGAACGCGTTCTTACCCGCTGCTGCGGGCTTTTCCGCTTCGGACAGACCGAGGGAAAGCGGCGCATAGGAGTTGCCCGCCGTAGTGTACTCTATGTGCGTCGTTCCGCCGTCCGTGGTATGCGCCGAGAATATATCCGGATCGCCCTTGAACGTCACTTCGAGTTCCTCGCCCTCCGTCAGTCCGCCCTCGGGAGTTTCTATCGGCTCGTCTGAGCCGGGAAGGCTCGTTATAGGCTCTATCGGATCGGAAGTGCAGCTTATCCACTTGTATTCGGCGTGCGTTTCGCTGCCGTCATACTCGCCTGCCCACGCTTCGCCGTTCTCGTTTACTACCCAGTGGCTCGCCATTATGCGGCTCGGATATGAGGGAATGCCCTCGGGCGATTTTTTCGCGGTCACCTGATGGACGGGCTCGTTATCCACGTACCACGTTATGCGATCCTCTTCCCAGAGGAATCCGTATTCGTGGAAGTCCTCTGCGGCGTCGAATCCCAGCTCGTACCAATGCTCGTGACCTATCGCGTTTGCGGGATCGGCGCCGGCATAGTAGTTGAACTGTACCCTTGTGGTATCGCCGCCCACGAACTCGATGTCTATCTCGTCCCACGGGTGAAGGTTGCCCTCTTCGTCGTACTCCTCGTACGGACCCGTGTATGTAAAGAACGTGCTGACCGATCCGTCCACGCCGCTCGGCTTCATGCACACGCCGTAGTAACCGTAGTGATACCACTTCTGCGTGCGCAGCTCCGCGCCGTAATAGGGCTTGGTAGCGTCCTCGTCCGCATCTATTACGGAAAGTTTAGCCACGCCGTTTTCATAGGTCACCGCCGTGGGATCCCACTCGACGTCGAACGAGCCGCCGTTGTTCCAGCCGTCGGACGCAAAAATAATGTCCTTCTGCTCACCGCCCGCAAAATCGACGAGCACCTCTTTGACAAAATCGGGTGCGTCTATCGAGCAGCTGCACGCTACGGGCACGAATGCGGTGAACATGAGTGCCGCGGCGAGAGCCGCAGACAGAACGAAATACTTTGCTCTTGTCCTTTTCATTACCATTTCTCCTTTTATGTTTTTATTCTTCGCCTTTAAGGCGACTTTTTACCGTTATCAAGGTTCGGACGGTCACGCCGCCGCGTCGAATCCCACCCATTCGTAATAGGCGGTACCGAGATCGCCCTTATACACGCCCGCCCAGTCGTCCGGACCGGTCTCGGCGATGTTCCAGAGGTTCATCATTATCTGCTGCTCGTAAGCGGGGATCTCAACCGTCGCCTTATGCACGGGCTTGCCGTCCACGTACCAGATTATGCTGTCTTTCAGCCATTCGAAGCCGTATGTGTGGAATTCTTCGGAAGCGTCGTAGCCGAGGTGGTAGACGAACTCGTGCCCGCCCTTGCCGTTCGTGTAGTAGTTGAACTGCACTTTCGTCGTGTCGTCGCCGAGAAATTCTATGTCTATCTCATCCCAGCGCGGGTCGCTCGTGTAGGTAAAAAAGGAAGATATGACGCCGTCCGCTTTCATCGGCTTCATGCTGACGGAATAATAGCCGTAGCCGTATTTCGCCGTCGTGCGGAATTCCCCGCCCGTGTAATCTCCCTCATTAGGTTCGCGTATTTCCAGGCGCAGTTTGCCGTCGCTATCCACCCACACGTTGTCGTAACTCCACCTGCAACCGAACAGCTCGGGATCGTTCTCCCAGTTTGCCGTCTCCCAGCCGTTTACGGGCAGGTTGCCGCTCGTCGAGAAGTCTATTATCTTGTTTATCTCCGTCTCCGGCTTTTCGGGAACGTCCGAAAGATCTTCTTCGGGTTCGGCAACGTCGCCGGGCGTGTCATTATCGTTACCGCCCTGCGTCTGACCGAAAGTACAGTTAAAGTCCGTTCCGCCGCACGCGGGTAAAGCGACAAGCACCGCCGCCGATATCAAGAGGGCTATCGCCGCAACTATTCTGAATATTTTTCCGTGTTTTCTCAAACTGTCCTCCGTCGCGCCTGTGGCCGCGCGGCTTTCTGACGATGATCGCTTCGACGCTTAAATTTGACGATGATCGCCACGCCGCTTCAATGTGACGATGATCGCCACGCCGCTTCAATGTTAATATAAAATAAAGACGCCGCAACGTCAATACGGCATCCTTATTCTGTAAGTTTTTTTCGTATTCTGCGTTTATTTCCGGACGGCAGCAGAACTTTGAGCGAGAATATACCGCCGTCCGCGCTCATCGTCGCCTCGCCGCCGTACCTTCTCGCTATCAGTCTTATGCTGCGCACGCCGTAACCGTGGTACATTTTGTCGCTTTTTGTCGTCTGCGGCAAGCCGTCGTCGAACGTCAGGTCGCCTTCGTAATAGTTCTCCTCTTCTATCAGCACCATATCACCGCGCGCGCCGCACGTCAGGTTTATCACCCGCTTTTCGTCGTCCGAAAGGTGCGCGACGGCTTCGGCGGCGTTGTCTATTATGTTGCCGAACAGGCAGTAAAGGTCGTCTTCGCGCATGAACGACAGCTTTTCGCCGTCCGCCATGCACGAGAGCGTTATGCCGCGCTTTTCGCAAAGAAGGCTCTTTTCCGTAAGAATGACGTCCAGCGTCTTGTTCCCCGTGCGGATGTTCGCGTCGTATATACGCACGGCGCGTTCAAGCTCTTCTTCCACTTCCTCCGCGTCCTGCGTGCCCAGCATTGCGCGCACTCTGTGCCGCATATCGTGGCACTTTACGTTTATCTGCTCGATAGTGTCGCGCGAGATCTCGTACTGCTGTTTCATCTGCGCAATGTTATAGTTTATATATTGCAGTTCCTGTTCGAGGTCGCGCTTTTCCAGCACGCCCGAAAGATATGCGAGCACTATGACGCAACACGCCACGGAGAACAGGTTGCCCGTCTGCCTGAGAATGTAAAGCAGCGGCGAATCGAACACGTTCTCCTGCCCGACGGACAGCGACGCGAACGTAACGTCCTCCGCCGAACAGAGTATCACCGTTACGGCGAGTATGACGAGGGAGATTATTATCGTGCGGGCGTCCTGACTGCGGCGGAGAATGTATTTTTTCGTTCGCCGCGCAAGCACGAAGTACATCGCCACGGCTGCCGCCGCGAAAAACGCATAGTATATCAGCTTGTACTGCCACTCCTGCGGTCTGAATCCGACGCCGAGAAGTGCGCACCACAGCGTCAAAAACACCTTATAAACGAGGTTCTGAGCGGCGTATGCCATGTCGCAACAGAACAGCGTGACCCATATGTTTTCGGCATAGCACAGTCTGAAATGCGCCACCGAAAGCACGAACAGCAAAAAGTATATGAGTACGCGCCCCCACACCGTACCGCCTATCGCGTGATACGCCGCCATCGCGCCCAATCCCACAGCCGCCATAACCGCAAGGCCGACGACGACGCGTACGGCAAAATACCGACGACGCGTCAGCCCGAACGACAGCATCGCGTAAAACACATACAGCTCGAATATGAATTCGTATATTATGTTCCAGTAGTTGCCGAGCAGCTCCGCCGCTCCGGGAAACGCCGCGCCGAGCGTCGTCATACGCTCCCTCCTCCGAACCAATCGGTAAGCTGTTCCATGAACTTCTGACGTTTGGGACGGCTTATGCGCAGTACTTCGTCGCCTATATGAAGATCCGCGCCGCGCACGCTGCGTATGAACGCGGGATTGACGAGGTAGCAACTGTTACAGCGCAATAGTCCGTACCCCGCAAGCTCCTCTTCCACCTTTGAAAGCGATCCGCTCATCTCGATAACGTCGTCAACGAGGTGATAGCGCAGTCTGTGATTGACGATCTCAACATACATCAGTTTGTCCATGGACACGCGGCACATTCCGCCGGGCACGGTTATCGTGACGTTCCGACGCTCGTTGAGAGTATAAACGCTTATCGCCTTTTTGAATTTGAGCGCAAAGTCATAGTACTTTACGGGTTTGACGAGATACCCCACCGCGTCCACCTCGTAGCCCTTTTGCGCGAGCTGTGTCATGCTCGTTATAAACAGTACGGAGGCGGACTTGTCGCGCTTACGCAATTCAAAAGCCGCGTCCATTCCGCTCGTCCCCGGCATTTTAACGTCGAACAGAACGACGGCATATAGTTTGTCGGAGTCCGCAAGGAACGAATCGGCGTTCGGATAGCGCGTCTTTACCAGATCCGCTCCGTTTTCCTTGGCGTATCTGTCGATAAAGCCGCTTATCACCGCCGCCGCGGCGTTATCGTCTTCGACAATGGCAATGTTCATACGTTTTCTCCCTTTGTTACTTATATCATTTTACCATATTGTCGCGCCGTTTTCAATAGCGGATGCAAAAATTTTTGCAATAATTTTACGATTATGCCGCTCCGACCGTAAAAACAAAGGCGCGCCGCCCTTTTAACGAGCGGCGCGTCCGTCACTTTTTGACGCTTTTGGGCGGCGCGAACCGATAGACGGTGCGGCGACGCTCCGCCAATGCCGCGCGCGCCGACGACAGCAGTCTGCCGTAAAACCCCGACACAGTCATCCCGCCCGCGATGAACAGGTAGGACGCGAGAGAGCCGGGCACGGTGTTGACCTCGTTGAGGTACAGCTCGCCGTCCTCGGAAAGCATCCAGTCCAC
This sequence comes from Bacillota bacterium, assembly GCA_019113265.1. GTDB lineage: Bacteria > Bacillota > Clostridia > Christensenellales > Pumilibacteraceae > Protoclostridium. The sequence continues at coordinate 7,141 of DXHT01000038.1, forward strand.
GCGCGCGACGCCGCCCAGCCCCGCGAGTTCGAACACGGAGCGCGTCATGTCGCGCACGCGTTCGGTAAGCTCGTGCGAAAGATCCGCGGGAAGCCTGCGCTTTACCGCCCGCTTGCCCGCGTACTTATCCGCATACGTCAGAAAGTCCTTCCAGCCGACGGGCTCTTCCACTCCGCTGACCGTTATCTCCGACCCGTCGGACAGCGCGGCGCAGCTGAGCTCGCGGAAATTCACGAGGAGTTTTTCCGCCACCACTTTGCCGTCGAACATGAATGCGGTGCGCGTCTTTTCGACAAGCTCCGATTCGTTCGATGCCTTGCCTATTCCTATGCTCGACCCCTGACGAGCGGGTTTTATCATGAGCGGATAACCTATTGCGTTAAGTTTATCCGCTACCGAATAGATGTTCTTGTTCCACTCGTCGCGCGTGTACGTCGCAAATGGCAGTACGGGAAACCCCGCGGCGGACGCAAACCGCTTGAACTCCGCTTTATCCAGGCAAAGCGCGCTCGCGAGTATTCCCGAACAGGTATATGCCACTCCGCACAGCTCCAACAGTCCCTGGATCGAGCCGTCCTCGCCGCCCGCGCCGTGACAGCACAGCACCGCATCGTCTATACGCGCTATCGCCCTGCCGCCCGAGTAAAGCAGATCGCTGCCCGGGCGCATATACACGCTTTTAAGCCCTTTGCCGCTACGCACTCCCGCCACGGTGAACAGGTTCTTTCCCGTGTGCCAGCCGCCGTTTGCGTCTATATATACGGGAACGGGTTTATACGCGCGCAGCTCGCCGAGAGCCTGAACGCCCGTTACCACGCTTACGTCGTGTTCGCACGACTTTCCTCCGAATATAACTGCCGTCGCCATAAAATATCTCCCTACCGCTCTTTATATGTGCGGAAGGGAGAAACGGTTCGTGCTTTTGTTTTACGGACATGGATCAGACTATATTCAGCGCGAGAGAGAGCAGAGAAAGCGCGATGAGATACGCCGCCATGGGCACGCTTGCCGCCCTGCCTATCGCAAACCGCGCGAGCTTTGCGGACGGAACGCCCACGGCGCATGCGGTGACCGCGCCGACGAACGTCGGGAGCGCACCCGCGCCGCCGCTGAGACCGCCCGCCGCGCCGAGCAGAGCGCTTCCGAGTATGACGGGAACGCTCATGACGAACGCAAACGACACCGCTTTTTCCCGCTCCGCGCCCGCGGCTATCCCGCCGAACGTCGTCGCCGCACTGCGCGACAGCCCCGGAAGAAGAGCTACGGCCTGCGCCGCGCCCATTGCCGCCGCCTCGGCTATGCCGACGTCCCGCCCCGCCATTCCGCGGCGTTCCCTTGCCTGCGCCATGCGGCGTGTCGCAAGAACGAGTGCGGCGGAAAGCGCGAACGTGATAAACAGCCACTGCCCGCCGCCGAACACCTTATCTATCTCATCCGACAGCAGTACTCCCGCAAGCCCTGCGGGAACGCTCGCAAGGGCGACGAGCCCCAGCCGTAAAAACGGCGGGCGAAAGAGCGCGATAAGCTCGCGGCGGAACACCACGCAGACTGCCACGAGCGTGCCGACGTGCATCATCACGTCGAACATCATGCCCGCCTCTATACCTATAAGCCGCCTTATGAGCAGCATATGTCCGCTACTCGACACGGGCAGAAATTCCGTTGCGCCCTGCACCGCGCCGAGGAGCATCGCCTGCCAGACGTTCACGCAAGCATCTCCTTAACCGCGTTTACCGCACCTTCCGCATCGCCGCCCTCCGCCATGACTCGCAGTACGGGCTCTGTGCCGCTCGGTCGAATGACGACGCGCGTCGCAAGCCGCGCCGCCTGCCGCTCCGCATCCGCTATCCTGCTTTGCGCGGGCAGTCCCGACGGAGGTATGGGGATGTCCGCGGACGCCTGAACGTCCATTGAGAGCGTATAAAGCCCTCCCGTCACTTTGAGCACGGCGGCTGCCGCCGCGGAAAGTATGCCGTCTCCCGTTACTCCGCCTATTATGAAATGCCCGCTCGGTTCGCCGCCCAGCCGCGCCGAAAGCGCGCGCATCACTTCGCTTATGTTCTTGTCGCCCACGTCCGTGCGTAGTAGCCGCCGTCCGCTCTCCTGCAAGCGGCGTTCGAGCGCGCTGTTTGTCAGCACCGTACCCACGACGGTATCGCCCACGGGGTAGCGCGCGAGATTGTACAGCACTTCATCGCCCGCAAGCAGTCGCCCGTCGTACAGCACGAGTCTGTCCGCATCGCCGTCGAGCGCCGCGCCGAGATCGTAATTGCCCGCCGCCGCGCACATGGCTTCGGGATGAAGCGCGCCGCACCTGACGTTTATGCACTCCCCTCGGCACTCCTTGCAAAGCGTGTCCGTCTGTGCGCCGAGCGCGGCAAAAACGCGCAATGCGGCGTTCGTTCCCGCGCCGCCCGCTCCGTCGAGCAGTATGCGCATGCCTTGAAGATCGCTCGTCCTTCCCGCAGACGACGAGAGCGCGTGTAGCGATCCGAGAACGGAAGCGACGTATGCGTCCTCGCCGCCGCCCCACTCCGTTCTTTCGCCGCGAGAAATGTGAAAAGAGGCGGAGTTGTCCATATAATACTCCACCGCGCTTTCCAGACTCGCGGGCAATTTGCGCCCGTCGGACACGAACACTTTCAGCCCGTTGTATTCGGGCGGGTTGTGCGACGCGCTGACAGCCACTCCGAACGAGTACCCGCGCGACGCGGTAAGATATGACACGGCGGGAGTGGTGAGCACGCCCGCAGAGCATACGTCCGCCCCGCCCGCGGCTATGCCCGACGCAAGCGCGTCCGCTATCGACGGTCCCGACGCGCGCGTATCCCTGCCTATGAGAGCTTTGCCGCCTATCGCAGTCGCAAGTGCCCTGCCCGCTCTGTACGCAAGGTCTTCCGTTATACCGCTGCCGTACACTCCCCTTATTCCGTCCGTTCCGAAATACCTCATACAAACGATGTTATGCCGCCGCGCCGCAGGATATGACTCCGTCCCCGAACATTGCCGCTTCCCGCGGCATAATATACGGGTATGTGCGGGATCATAGGTTATACGGGAGTCAGCGACATCATACCCGCCCTCGTCGAAGGGCTGGAAAGACTGGAATACAGGGGGTACGACTCCGCCGGGGTCGCGCTCGCCGAAAAGGACGGACTGCGCGTCGTAAAGTCAGTCGGGCGCATATCCAATCTTGCGGAAAAGCTGTCCTCCGTGCGCACGGACGCGCACTGCGGCATAGGTCACACGCGTTGGGCGACGCACGGCCGACCGACGGAGATAAACTGTCACCCGCATCTGTCCTTCGGAAAAAAATTCGCGGTGGTACATAACGGCATTATCGAAAATTGTCGGAACCTCGATAAGCTATGCAGATGTCGCGGTATTACGCCCGTTTCCGACACGGACAGCGAGCTTATCGCGCACCTTCTCGAACTAAATTTCGACGGCGACGTGCTTTCCGCCGTACGGCGCACCGCGGAAATGCTGGAAGGCTCTTTCGCCGTCGCCGCGCTTTACGCGGGTTCGCCGAACGAGATATACGCGTTTCGGCGTTCAAGCCCGCTTATCGTGGGCGTGGGCGACGGCATGTGTTGTCTCGCTTCCGACGGCTGCGCCGCGCGCACCGAAAGAGAGTACATTCTCGGCGACGGGCAATACGCCCGCCTCTCGCCGCACGGCGCGGAGTTCTTCTCGCGCGGCAAAAGCGTCTCGCCGAAGCGCATACACGCGTCGGACGCTCTTAGCTGTGAGCGCGGAGGTCACCCGCACTTCATGATAAAAGAGATCGCCGAGCAGCCCGAAGCCGCCGCGCGTACCATAGAGTCCGTTCGCGGCAGGCGGCTGCGCGGAGAGGTGCTGTATCTCGGTTGCGGCTCGTCGTACAACGCGGCTCTTGCCGCCATTCCCCTCACCGAACGGCAGACGGGCGAACGGGCGTTCGCCATGACGGCGAGCGAGTTTCTGTTCTCCGAAAAGCTGAGCGGACGGGGCAAAACGGCGGTGCTCTTATCGCAATCGGGCGAAACGGCGGACACCGTCGCCGCCGCCTTGCAGGCAAAACGCCGCGGGTACAGGACGGTGTGCATATCCAACGTGGCGCGCAGTTCGCTTACGCGCGCCTGCGAGCGCAGTGTACTTACGCATGCGGGTCCGGAGATCTCCGTAGCCACCACTAAGGGATTCACCTCGCAGGAAGCCGCCCTCGCCGCGCTGTACGTCGGCTCCAACGCCGACGAAGTGCGTCGCCTGCCGTTCGAAATAGAGCGCGCCCTCGACTGCGACGGCGACGCCAAGGCGGCAAGCGAGCTGTTCCGCCCTCAGGGCTCGGCATTCTTTATCGGCAGACGGGCGGACTGCGGGGTCGCCTTCGAAGGGGCTCTGAAACTGCGAGAAATAACGTATATCCCCGCATTCGGCCTCAGCGCGGGAGAACTCAAACACGGCACGATCTCCCTCATCGAAGAGGGCACGCCCGTCGTTCTGGTGCATACCGATCCCGCGCTGAAAGACAAGACGCTTCTTACCGCCGCCACCGTGCGAGCGAGAGGCGGGTGCGTCATCGCCGTGACCGCAGACGACGAAGTGGCGGCGGCGTGCGATCTCGCTCTGCGCATACCGCCCCTGCCGCCTCTGCTCTCGCCCGCCGTGTCCGTCGTACCGTTGCAGCTCCTCGCCTATTACGCCGCGGTGCGCATGGGGCGGGACGTAGACAAACCGCGCAATCTCGCCAAAAGCGTCACGGTCGAGTAATGCGCGGCTAAAAAAAATGGCGGCTCGTCCGCCATTCTTGCCCTACTTTACCCATTACGCATAAAATCGCTTGCGATAAGATGCGAATAGTGGTAAAATTCGTGGTATGAAATACATAGTCATACTCGGCGACGGCTGGGCGGATTATCCCGACGAAAACGGCGAGACCCCGCTGTCGCTCGCAAAAAAACCCAACATAGACGCCATTGCGAAAATGAGTGTCTGCGGACTGACGAAGACCGTTCCCGACGGCATGAAGCCGGGAAGCGACGTCGCAAACATGGCGGTAATGGGATACGATCCCGCCGTATATTATACGGGGCGTTCCCCGCTCGAAGCCGCAAGCATGGGAATAGATCTGGGCGCGGACGACGTAACGTACAGGTGCAACCTCGTTTCCCTCGGCGGCAAAGGTGCGTACGATACGCTCACGATGAAGGATTACAGCGCGGGAGAACTTGACACGGAAAGCGCGAAAAAGCTGATTGAGGAGCTTAACGCGGCGGGCATAGTTCCGAGCGGCTGCGAACTGCACGCGGGCGTGAGTTACCGCCACTGCCTTGTGCGCAGGCACGGCAAAACGGGCGCGGAGCTTACTCCCCCGCACGACATTTCGGGTAAAGTAATTTCGCCGTATCTGCCCAAGGGCGCATATGCGGACGAGCTCCTTGCCTTTCAGAAGAGCAGTATGAAGGTGCTTGCGGGCAGTGAGATAAACGCGGAGCGCAGGGCAAAGAACGTCAATACCGCCGACGGTTGCTGGCTGTGGGGAGAGGGCACCCGCCCGTCTTTCAAGCCTTTCAAGGAGCTTTACGGGCTTAAAGGCGCGGTAATAAGCGCGGTAGACCTCGTCAAGGGTCTCGGCATAGTAGCGGGAATGGACTCGATAGACGTCGAGGGCGCGTGCGGCACGATAAACACCAATTTTGCGGGAAAAGCCGCCGCGGCGCTCGAAGCCGCAAAGACGCACGACTTCGTATATCTGCACATGGAAGCGCCCGACGAGTGCGGACATCAGGGCGACAAGGCGGGAAAGATCCGCTCCATCGAGCTTATAGACTCGCTCGTCGTCGGACCGATATTCGCCGAAATGACAAAGCGCAAAGAGCGTTTCAAAATGCTCATCACCCCCGATCATCCCACTCCCCTCGCGCTCAGAACGCACGTCGGTGACCCCGTCCCCTTCGTCATGTATGACAGCGGACGTAAAGTCGACGGCATAGAAACGTATAACGAGGGGCTGGTGCGCACGACGCGCGTCTACTACCCTTCCGGCGTGGATATGTTCAAGGCGTTCATCGCCGAGTGATAACGGGCGCGGCATATGTTCGGCTCGCTCGTCCGAAACAAACGGATCAGGTCGTGCACGCGTCGGCATGAACGGTTACCGCAAGCATAGCGACAAAAATACCCGCGTCGGATATTGCCCGATGCGGGTAATTTTTTAGATTTATGCAGCCGTCGATCGTAACGGCTCACGCAACATAATATACGAGCCGCGGCAAAAATCGCTGCCGCGGCTCATTGCCTGACCGCCAACTTCGTCATTACGCTTGTATGCGCAAATAACGCCGTTTTACGCCTTTACGGCGTGCGGACATTACGCGTTCATGCCCCGCGTCAGACCTCTATATCCGCCGTCGCGCGGTCGGTGCGCACGGTGGAGATGAACTCGGACACTTTGAGGTGCGCCGGATGATTCGCGTATGTCATCGCGTCGTCGAGACGTTTGAACGTAACTATAAGACCCATATCGTAATGCATGTCCCCGCCCGTCAGGCTCGCACCCACTTCGAGGTCCACTATCTCGGGTATCTTGTCTTTAAGGTCGGTCAGATCCGCCACGATCTTTGCCATTATCTCGGCTTTGGTCATACTGCCGTTGCCATCCTTGATCTTCCACATAACGATGTGCTTTACCATTTATCTTCACCTTCCGTAGGATTATTTTCCTTCCGCTTTTGCACTTTGCCGAACGCTACCTTGCGCATACATTCGGTATAACATAATTATATATCCGCCTCGGTAACTTTGTCAAATATTATAATCTCCCGTTATTATATATATCTGCCACAAAACTTAAAAAACGGCAGGTCATGTTGCCGCAATGCAAGCCGACGCGGTAGCGGCTGTCGCGGTAAACGTCACGGCGAACGCGCGAAGCCGAGCGGCAGGGCGCAAAACAAAAACACCGCATTAAGCGGTGTTCTTTGGAGCTACTGGCCGGACTTGAACCGGCGACCTGCTGCTCAGCCGAGCGCCTTGAAAAGGCGCGAACGCCACGAGTCGCCAAAGGCGACGAGTATTACGAATCTT
>DXHT01000039.1 GCA_019113265.1 Bacillota bacterium
CGCGGCAAGCTATAAGGACTTCATCAACAAGGGATATCTTAAAGACGCGATAATAAACTATATTGCTCTTCTCGGTTGGAGTCCTAAGGACAATACGGAAAAATTCGGCATGGACTATATGCTTGCCAATTTCTCCGTGGACGGACTGTCCAAGTCCCCGTCCATATTCGACGAGGCAAAACTGCGCTGGCTGAACGGCGAGTATCTGCGCGAGCTTTCAGACGAGGAGTTTTACGAAAAGGCGTTGCCTTTTTTGAGCCACGTGGACTATCTGAAAGGTCTCGACCTTAAATACCTTGCCTCTCTGCTCCATTCGCGCTGTCAGTCGCTTGCGGACGTGGGACCAAGCGAGTGCTTCAAGGATATGCGCACGGAGGACGATCTTTCCGTCAATCTGACGGAATTCGTGACCGCGTTCGATTCGCTCACTCCCGAAATGTTCGTCCACGCGAAGAACAAGGTAGACGTGAATGCGGCGCGCGACATGCTGCCCGACCTCATTCGCATAGCGGATACGCGTTGGGGCGATCTGTACCCGGCTCTCGAAGAGTACGCCGCGACCAAGGGCGTCAAAAAGGGCGGAGTGCTCTGGGTGTTCCGCATAGCGATAACCGCGTCTCCCGTTACTCCCGGCGGAGCGACGGAAATGGCGACGCTGTTCGGCAGGGAAGAGACTCTCCGCAGGATGCGCCGTGCCGCCGAGGTGCTCGGTTGCGACGACATACCGTAACGGGTGAGGAGCGCGGTAAAAGCGCGTTGAAACGTAAAGCAAAAGACCGATCGAGCGATCGGTCTTTTTTCGCGGCGATCGGGTTTGATTTTAAGCCCGCGCTTAAATTCGGTTTGCCCCTCGCGCTCTTTCGGAACGCGCGGTTTATTACGTCATGGTATAGTCCGACAGATTCGCCGTCGTAATGGTAGTGGGATCTGCGGTGAGGGGATCGTTCTCGTGCGTTGTCATTTGCAGGAGGACGTTGGAAGTCTTTGCTCCCAGTCTTCCGAAGTCCGCCGCGGAGAACAGGAGAGTGACGGAAGTTCCCATATCGGTATCGTTGCGATACACGACCGCCTGATTGACGGGGAAAGCATAGCCCTCCGAATCGTTCTCGTCTTCCGACAGCTCCGCCTCTTCCTTGGTGACGAATGGGACGGAATCGCCGAGATATTCGGGAATGAACGCATAGCTCTTTTCGGGATCGACCCCGTAAAGGGTACTGCCCGTCGTGTAGCTTATGCCAATATTATTCACTGCCTCTTTGCCGTATACGCCCGTTTCGACGGCGCTGTGTACTTTGACCGACGTGCTTATGCCCTCGGTAAGACCCGTCTGCGCGCGTGCGTAAAGGTAAAGCGTCTCGTTGTCCGTGTTGGACTCTATTTCGGTGACCACTTCCGCCTTGTCGCCCTCTTTGAACTTGTTTGCGCCGTCGAGGTAGTTGGCGAACGCGGTATACGAAATGCCGCTGGACGCGAGCACCGCCGCCTTATAGGAGAATACGGGGCTCATATCGATATTACGGAAGAGCGCGCATGAGAGTATACGATCGTTCGCGCCCTTATAGTCGCCGTTGTGTTCGCTGTCCGTGTAGGTAAGGTCAAAAGTCGTATGCACGAAGGAATACGCGCCGGAGGACGAGGAAAGTTCGCCGTTATTTATGTGCGGCACTATGTCCGAACCGAAAGAGGGAATTGTCGCGGAGATATCAGCAAGGTACGTCCAGTCGGCGACATTGCCCTCGATGTAGATTATTTCGGTAACGTAAGTTCCCGTGGCGCGGACGTCCGATTTGTCCGCGATCCAGGTATCTCCGTCCTTTACCGCGCCGCAGCGCTCTACCTTATAAGTCGACTTTTCGTGATTATACGGATTTTCCCACGGTTTGCCGCTCATCAGCGTACTTGTCGCGGTATCGCCCCCGCAGGAGGGCATTCCGCAGCCGGTGAGAACGACGGCGGCGACCACGAGCACTGCGGCAAGCGCAAAGATCTTTTTCATTCCGATTACACCTTCCGAAAATTTACTGGGTCTATTGTACCATAAATAACTTGATTTGTCATCAAAATTCGGGTAAAATTATCGTATGAGAAATAATTTTAAGTGCAATTCGTTCGTATCCGCGCTCGGCACAGCCATAGATGACATGGCGAAACGCCGCGTGGATCTGACGCGCAGGCATATCCTTATCGTGCCTGACCGATGCACTCTTACCGCAGAGAGGGCGCTCTGCGACAAAACGGGCGGCGCGTTCGACGCATACGTTACGACGTGGAGCAGGCTCACGGGGGAAAGAGAGGGGGAATATCTGCCGAGAAAGGGAAGCGTCATGCTCGTGCGCAGCATACTCGAAGCGTGCCACGGGCAGCTTTCGTGCTACTCGCGCAGTTGGGCGGCAAAGGGCTTCGCCTCACGCATGTACGACGTGATAAGTCAGCTCAGTGTGTGCGGGATAACACCCGAACAGCTTATAACTGAGGGCGACGGCGGCAAGTCCGCGGACATAGCCCTCGTTTACGGGGAATACCTCAAAGCGACGGCGGGCGAACTTACGGACGCGTCGGGCAGGATGATACTCCTTGCCCGCACTCTCGAACGCACGGATTTTCTCACGAACGCGACCGTGTACGTCGCGTGCTTCGACTCGTACACGCCGCTCATGGAACGCGTGATGAACGTGATAGAGCAAAAGGCGCTCGAACTCAGGGTATACGACGCCGAGGCTGACGAGAGCAGTCGGCTTTTCGGCGACGTGGAGCTGTACTCCGCGCCCGCGTCCGCATCTGCGGCAAAGGCGATAGCGGCGAGGATAGCTTCGGAGAGAAGACGGGGAGTGCCGTACGACGAGATGTGTGTGGTCACGGCGGCCGTTCACCCCGACGAGATAGTCAGGATATTCCGCGAAAACGGCATACCGTACTGCGCGACGGGATCGCTCACGCTTGCCGAGCATCCTCTCGGTAAATTCATAACGGGAGTCATCGACTGCATGAGTCGCGGTTACCGCGCCGAGGACGTCGTGCGACTTGCAAAGAACCCCTGCACCGGTACGGAAAAGCGGGACTGCGACGCGTTCGAGAGGTTCGTTCTCCGCCGCGGGATAACGTACAGGCGGTTTTTCGAGCAGTTCGAGGGCGGCGCGGGCGAAGAGTACCGCGAGGGAGCGGAGCGCGTTCGGCAGAGCGTCGCGGACATACTCACCGCCGCCGAAAACTGCGATACCGCCGCCGAAATGCTCGAATGCGTCATAGACTGCGCGGAGGCGTGCTACCCCGAGTATCTTTCGGAAGCGGACGAGGGAAGAGCGTCGCCTGCGGCAAAGGCGAGAGAGCTTGCCGCGCTTTGCGGGCGGCTTCTCGGCGACGCGTCCAAAGAGACCGCGCTGGATGCGTTCTGCGAGGGGATGAGAGAGACCGAGCTTTCCGTCCGCCCTCGGCTGAGAGGAGCCGTGGAGATAGGCGGCGAACGCGACTTTCGCGCGCGTCGGTTTTCGCGCGTATACGTCGCCGATTTCGATTCGGACACGCACCCCGCGGTAACGGGCGACGACGGACTGATAAGCGACAGAGAGATAGCCGCCCTGCGCGAGCGCGGAACGCCCCTTTCGCCGACGACCGCGGAGGTCAACCGCCGTGCCGCCGACGAGTTCTTCTATCTGCTTTCGGGCGCGGAAAAGGTAATGCTCGTGTATTCGGAAAAGGCGGGCGACGTGCTGGACGTCGTCGTGCGCGGCTGTAAGCGAAACGGAAAGCGCTTTACGGAAAAGAGCTGGGCGCGTGAGACCGCACTGCTCGGCGCGTCATCCAATCCGTTCGATCTCGCGGTGTACTGCCCGACGGAAAACATGCTTTGCGAAACGTATCTTTCCGCGCTTTCGGAGAGCCGCGAGAGCGGGGACGAACCCGCATGGATGGACTACACGCGAAAGCTGTGTGCGGGAGCGGAGAAGTGGATGATGCCGCAGCCGCTTTCGGTAAGCGCGATAGCGGGAAAACTGATGACGGGGTCTACGACGACGGCGACGCGCCTCGAAACGTATTTCACGTGCCCGCGCAAGCACTACTACCGCTACGCGCTGGGCGTGACCGTTCCCGAAGAGGCGGAACTCAGCGCGCTCGACATAGGCAACATGATACACTCCGTCGCCGAAAGGTATGTTTCCGAGGCGTTCGGTCAGCCGCCATACGCCGCGGCGAAGAGGCTTCTTGCCGAGGCGATAGCGAGCACGGAAAAGAGCGAAGAGGACAACAAGCGCATGATGCGCCTTCTTCTCGGCGAAGCGGCGGGTCTGTGCGGCGGTATAAAGGCGCAGATAGAGGCGGGATCGTTCAGACCCGTCGGCGAAGAGGTGCGTATAGGTCCCGGATGC
>DXHT01000002.1 GCA_019113265.1 Bacillota bacterium
TATAAATTATCCAATGATGGAGTCGTATCGAGATTGCGATTGTTTTTTTGATAATCAATATGCTTTTGCAACAATTAAGATTTCTGATATTTCAGATTACAAAAATATTGTTTCAAAACGAGGATTATGTAATGTTCGTATTGATAATTATACTAAAGAGCAATTTTTGTTGTTGTCATTGCAAAATATCTATAAATTAAATAAAATTATTTTTAATGATTGGGCTAAAATGAGTTATGATGAATACTTGCAATATTCCACTGCTATAGAACTTTTATTAGCTGAGCGAAATATAGTAAATAGCAATAGTGAAATGGCGGTGATTAATACATCATTATTTTTGATTATCGATTATTATGGAAATAAGAATGGATTTTATGATAGTTTAAATGTATAGTTACAGGCTAATTGTATACTTCTTTACTCCCACTTTCACTTTGCCGTTATCCTTTACCGCCATACCTTTTCCGCAAGCTCTTAAATAGAGCATTTCATTATTCTCCGGCGCTTTATCCATATCCCCGTAATCAAACGAACCTTCCGCGCTTATCTCTATGATCTTGAATCCATTTTTCACAAAGAATGAACTGAACTGCCAAAGCTTTTCGAACATTCCGTTCGAGTCTGCTATGAGTGAAAAGTCTTCGTTTTTGTGGTATGCTGTTATTCTGAAATAGTTTGCCATTGTTTTATCTCCTTAATGATCATTTGTTCGGGCTCGGTGTTATGCCGCAGCCCGGATTTGTTTCAAGTGTTTATTTGCGTGCGGCAGCCAGACTTTGTTGACGTAATGCAATACGTCTTCGCTTGGCTTATGGTCGTATTCTCCGTAGCATTGCAGGACCTTTCTGTTTTTCAGTGAGTACTCGAGCGTAACGAACGGCGTTTCGGGATCCTGTCTGTCCCTTACAAAGAAGATGAGCGATTCTTCCCGAATAAAGCGCCGGTCATAGTTCATTTTTCCCACGCAGTGGTGAAGGATTTCTCCCTCGCGTATGAGTTCGGCAGGAGAGTGAGCGATAATACAGATGAACGCGCTTCGTTTATCATGTTCGAGCGGCAGATATTTTTCGGCGATACGGGCAAATTGTTTATACAACTCCTGTTTTGCCTTTCTGTCTGCTTCCGCCTGCGCTGTGGCATATTGGTCTATGCGGATATCATGCCAGCGCTTGAAATCGTGCGGAAAGCGGTTCTTTTCTTCGGACATGTCCAGGCCGAGATATTGACAGGCTTTGAGATAGTCGAGATATGTATTGGCATTGGTGTTCTGTTTTGAGATGTAATCGAAAAAATGCTCCTGTTCTGCGCCCGTAAAAAGCTCGCATATTGGCTTTAAGTGCTGGTCATGAGAGAGTTTTATTTTTGCCTCACGGTAAGTCTGTAAGGTATCGAGCGATTTGCCCGTCCTATATGCGCGCAGGATGACGTCAACGTAGTAGTAATGCTCCGTAAGTTCTTCGCGGTGTGTCATCAGCCATTTGCGGAATGCTTTATCTTCTCCTATTTTCTTCAGTATCATCGTGCTGTCCGCAAATTTTCCCAAGCCTGCTTTAACGAGGTATTCGACCTGCGGGTATTTAAGATAAGTGCGGAGATAGGTTATGATACAGGGCGGATCCTGTATATCCACAGCTGAATAGCGAAACTGCGGAATGGAGAGCGCAAACTTCGGATTGATGACGGGCGCCCACGGATTAAAGTACTTGTATTCCACGGCATACCATTTGCCGTCATTATAATAGGGCGGTATATTGCACGGATATTTGACGCCTTCGGCAAACCAGCCGACGCGGTATCCGCCCATGTAGTTGTATTCGATGTCCCGTACAAGGCACTTGTCCGAATACACGCCGTGAATTGCTACCTGTTTTATGAGCCGCGTTCTTTTGCCTTTGTTGCGCACGGCAACGGTTATTTTCACGAGTTCTTTTCGTATCGTCGTGAGATACGCATAAAAGCGTAGCCTTTTGTTGTCGCTGTGTTTTGCATCGTAAGAGAGGATTCGATTCTCTATTCTCTTAGGGATCGGTCTTATGTAATTTGCGTTCATGCTTCACCTCAACACAAGTAAGTCTCCGAATATATCTTTCAGAACGGCAAGTGCTTCCGCATCGTAAGTGGTCATATCATGATCGGGTTTACAGCCAAAATTATTGCCGACGCTATGCACTACGCCGTCTTCATCTATATACGTCTTGTCGTCCACCCAGTGCTTTGCAAGTTCGGTAGACGAGGGGGCGGGCAGAGACTGCGGGCTCATTTGTTCTCCGTCATGGTCTCCGAGCAGATCGCGCAGAGTTTCGGAGATGACAATTTTTAATCCGTGCATTTCGGCTTTCGAGATATAATTGTCTGCGGCATGATAGGGAAATCCTACCATAGGCACGCGTTCGCTAAGCCCGCAGTCCCTGCTCGTAAGCATGAGCCCGAGTGTTTCGGAAAGCAGTTCTGCTCGTTCTCCGAATACTTCATAAAAGTCTCCCACACGGTAGGCAACGATACAATCGGGGTATTGCTCCTGCAGCTTTAAGTAATTACGATAGAACGGGGTACCTGTGGAGCTTGAATACTCCTTGCTGCGCTCCAGTTCTTCTTTTGCCGCAACTTCCGCAAGGATCTCGCGCCGTTCTTCTTCGGAGATAACGTCGTTATCTTCTTCCGACAGCGCATAATCATTGCTCGTATCGTCGGTTGCGGCCTCATTGGTTTGTTTTTCTGTTGCCGTTGTATCGTTCGGTTTACACATAAGTTCGAACAACGGCAGCTGCGGTTCGGGCTTGGGTTTTACGGCAGGGGAAACGGGCTTGGGCTTGTCCGCGGCTTTCGGTTTCGGCCTGTATTCCGTTCCGTCCTCGTTATATAATTTTTCTTCCATGGAATCTTCTTCAAAGTAGTGTACGGCCCAGCCGTACACTACTTTGTCTTCCACGCATATGGAGCGCGCGCCTTTCTCCGCGAGCTTACGCGCTTCGTCTGCGGCATAGGTCATAAACCCGTCAAGCGTCTTTTTGTTTAAGAGCACAGCGCCGTCTTTTACGATACGCGCGCCGTTGTTTATTTTATCTGCGAGTATCTCGCTTGCGTTCTCTTCGAGATACGCCTTGACGAGTTCCTGTTCCTTTGTCTTTGCTTCGAGCAGGAGTTTCATGTTTCTTCCTCCCGTTCTTTTTCCGCTTCCGCGTCGAATATCTCGGCAGCGAGAGCGAAAGCCGTCGCGAACGCCTGTTTATATGCCCGCAGAATAAGCGATTCGTAATTGACGGTAACCGTCTCCGCGTATTCTTCGAGCAGCGCGGCGTTATCTTCTTTCAGTAATTCTTTTATCCTGTCGTAGCAGAATATTTCTTTGTTCGTTCTGTCTTCCGGAAGGCTGAAGCTTATTCCCGTGACGGTGCCGAAACAAAGCGATTCGAGTATAGATCTCATAGGTAGTTCTCCTTAGAACGGCAGATCGCCTAAAAGCTCTGCGGCTTTGACGGACAGCTTTTCCAGCGTTGTATAGTTGTTGAATCCGCCACGGTAGTCCTGTTCGTCTTTCGCAGTTCGGATGAGGATATTGCTGTACCATTCGTTTGTGAAGTACCTGACGTCCGGAATGGATATGTATACGCACTTGTTCTCCTCGCTCTTGATGAAAGCGGAGAAGCAGTAATGGTTTCTTCCGACATTGACAAGTTGCCAATGGTTTTCCCGGCATATCGCTTTCAGATAGTTGATGTACTTTGTCTGAAAGGATTTATAATCCTCGCCGGTGTAACTCCCGGAAGAGAATTCATATCCGAGATACTTTTTGAGTTCTGAGATCTTAGCCATTGTTCGTTTTCTCCTTGACGATTCCATAGATGTCGTCTGCATAGTAGGTGTAGTGGAATGGATTATAAACAGCGAAGCATTTCATTCCGCGATAGTCCACGATATATATTGTCTGTCTGTCGTCTTCCTTTTTGCCGAGGACGGTTATTTCATCCATAGCCCCGTTAAGGGAGTGGATGTGCGCGTGTGTCTTGAACGGTTTCATTAGCGATAGTCCTCCGAGTACTTTTCGTATTGCGTGGTTGCTTTTAGCGTCTGCATGACTTCGGACATGATCTGATCTTTGCGTTTACCGAGGCAGGCAAGAATGAGCAGGTTAGTATTTACTCCGTAAAGCCTACGGAAAGCGTAATCGAGAACGAGAGTAATATCTTTATCCTCATGTTCGCTTGTCCTATTGATGGCGAATATGGCGGCAAGGATGGTCGGTATTTCATTCGAGTGTTTCATAAGACCTCCTTTATTTCTATGGAGATAAAGGTATGCGTATTGTAATTCCATGTATCCGAGATGAGCCAGTAGCATTCCGTTTCGTCCGTATCGTTTCTGCGATCCAGGAAGTCGAGCTCTATTCTGTTGTCCGACGGAACCCCGTTTTCCATTCGAGTTCGCCGACCCATGAATTGTCCGGGTTCATTTCGTTTGAGATAAGTTCCTTGAACTTTTTGTAAGCCTTTTCGTAAGTGCCGTACACTGTCAGCTCGATGTCGTTGCCGTCTTCGGTAGACCAGTCCAGTTTAACGATATATACTTTCATGTTCCACCTCACGCAATGCGTTTTATCCCGCCGCCGAAACTCTGTACGGTAACGCTGCCGAACTCGCTGCACTGATCGTCGTCCTTGTTCCAGACGTATGCAAACGCCGTATGATAACTCCCTTGACTGTATACGAGATCATCCCATTCCTTCGGATAGTCGGTAACTATGAGGAAATCATAGAGCTCCCCGAACTCGGTAAATTCGTGCGTTACGGCATATACGAGACAGTTGTACTTCTTTTCAAGCGATTTCATCTTTTCATAGAGTTCGGGTTCCTGTTCGGTCCAATAGCCGCCGAAGTTTTCAAAGAAACATACCTTGTCGCTGTCGCGGAAACCTTGTATGTACGGGGCATAGATGTCCATTCTCTTGAGCAGTTCGATTGCTTTCTCTTTCTTTGTAATGTTCTTGTCTTTCATTTTCGTTTCTCCTTAAATGTAGTTATTCAATGTTTCAAAGTTACAACCTATGTTTCTGAGCGTTTCTTCGAAGCCGAACCACGCTAAAAGGTTTTGGTTGTACGTGTCCTGTGCGAGCGGGTCTTCCTTGTCCCACTTGTCTCCGAACAGTCCGGAAGGGGAATAGATCCCCGTTCCGTTCATCGCGGTGTACAAAAGGCTGTTTATTTCTTCCTTGTGTTGTTTGTAAAAGCGCACCGTGTCCGAGTAGTAGATAAGCTCGCCGACAATACCCGACTGACAGCCGTAATTGAGTACGTCAGTGAAGACGTCCTTCTTGTCGTCGTAATCTCCCCAGCGGGAGAAAACGTAATTGCATACGCGCCTCGTAAGGGGACTGTCCGTATTGCGCTTTATCTCTTTAACGTTCGTAAGCGTAAGTTTCATTCCGTCTTCTCCTTGTGCTTTGGATTGTTTTCGCATTCCGTAATGTCACAGGAATAACAAATGCCGTCGCAGCGTTTTGCTATGTCGCAGTAGTCATAGTGCCTGCACTCGGAGCAGATAAGTTTGCTGTGTCTTTCGCAGTTATTCATAAGTCGGTCTCCTCGAAGTCGTTTATGTGGATGTGCTCCCGACCCGCTATGCCGTACTCGAAGTACGGTCCGTTTTCGTCGGAATGCAGGTCGTAGTCCGCAACGGTTATCTTGCCGTTTCTCGTTACGGCTACGGTTATCTTGTCGCTGCTGTCGTACAGCGCGACGATGTTGAATACGACGGTAGTATCTCCGTCGAAGAACTGGAATTCTTTCAGGTAAAATTTGTTCATCGTATACCTCCTTTTCAGTCCAGGAGTTTGTACCAGACGGAGTATTCGACTTCGATCTCTCTCGTCTCGCGCCCTGCGTTTTCACCGCTCGGAGTCTTTTTCTCGAATTCCGCTTCGCGTATCTCGTAATGCGCGCCTTTGAACTCGTCGTCGCGACCGGGGATTGCGTGGCAGTTTTTTACGCAATCCTCGAATACTCTGATGTACGCATTGCCTTTACGGCTTACGCAGGCGATGACAAGATCTTCGTCTGTAATGAACCCGACTCCCGTCATTCTGTTGTTCTCGAAGCGGTTTATCTTAGAAACGCTGTAAACAACTTTTTTCATTTTCTTTTACCTCCGAAATTTATTCGGCCTTCCGGCCGTGGCAAAAAGAGCATAGGCGAGGAGGTGAGAGTAGAGGATCAATAGAACCCCGGTGACACGGAAGTCAACGGGGAAAAGGGAAATCGTTGCGAGAGAGTAACGAATGGGAAAAGAAAAAGCGCCGAGCAGATAACTGCCCGGCGCTTTGCGCGTTGCGAATAATGATAATGAAGTTTTAAGCGACGATTTACCGACCGTTGACTTACGCTCCCGCCTATGCTAAAACGAGCCACAACGGAAAGGACGAAATTTCGGAGAGAAACCGAACGGATGCTTATCTCGTGCCGTGGGAAACCGCTTGAAAATGTCTGACTGCCATTGACGGCCAAACGCACAGATTCAGACAGTTTTAGGGCGTTTCAGAACGTTTTTCGATTGTTTTTCAACTTATGACGGAAAGTGTCCGATAAGGTAAAAACGGGTTGCGATTCTGACAGCCAAAGTTCGGCATTTTGACGGCCAAAGTTTTCCGCTGATTTTCCGCCGCTATATACTGTGATTAAAACAAAAGAAAAACCACAATATCTTGTGGTTTTTTGGAGCTGTTGACGGGATTTGAACCCGTGACCTCCGCCTTACCAAGGCGGTGCTCTACCTACTGAGCCACAACAGCATATTCAATTTTTGCCGAATTTAACAGGTTTCGGCTTACTCTGTTTCCAACCTTGTTATTCCTTACCAAGGACGTGCTCTACCTGCTGAGCCATAGCAGCATGTGCGCGTTGAGTTGCCGCAAGCGCCGCCGCAACGTAAGTATGATTATACTATAATCCTACCGAAAAATCAATAACTTTTTGCACCTTTTACAAAATTTGTTTAACTTATATATAAGTTTATATGACTTTTCGCCGTTTGGCAATGAGGTCGGGGAGGGGGAGCGGCTCTCCCTTTAAGCATTGTACGGATCTTTTCGCCCGAACGAGTATTTTATGTCGGATTTCGTCGGATTATTACGCGTTTTGCATAATCCGTCCCGAAAACCGCCTTTCAAACATTAAAATTTTTTAATGCATGCAAATATCGTTTGACTTTTGGATTTCTCCGCAATATAATGTGTACAAGCCGCGAAATGTGACGGAATTGTGACGTGTGTGTGATACGCGTGTGAATTAGGCGCATTTTAAGCGTCTTGGCGCATCGGGTGGGAGTCAAAGCGGCATTAACGAAAGGAAGTAAAGGATGGATCATGAGTAAGAATAAACACGGATCGGGAGTCGATCCGAAAGTAAGCGCAGAGGAGCGCGTCGCCGCAGATGACACGGAGCAGGTCGGCGATACGCTTTGCGAGTGTGCGCCTTACCGCGAAGGCGGCGAACTGCCGCGTTCGGGCGGCATGACGGAGCCGTCCGATCGTTCCGTTTCTGCCGAGCGTTCCGATGCCGAATGCCCGCAGGCCGAATGCGAGAGCGTAGCCGCGTCACAGGGCGACGGCGATCTTTCGGAAGCCGCCGAGCATGTCGACGACGACTGCCCGCGGGAGTGCGGGGTGTTTTTTGACGAGAGCGGCAACGATTCGGAAGAAAGGCTTTCGGGAATAGCGGGCGGCGGCATGGCGGAGTGCGGATTTTGCGCAAACGCCTCCGGCGGCACGAGAGTGGCTGCCGTCAAGAAAAGGCACAGAAAGAGAAGAAAATTAGTGATACTCGCGGCGAGCGTCGCGCTAATAGCGGCGATCCTCTCCGTGCTGTTTTTCGCGTGTAACGCGAAAGAGGGCGTGGAGACGCGCCCGCCCGAACAGAGCGTCAGCATATGCCTTCAGCCGCCGACGGACGGCAGCACTCCCGACGATCACACCGCGTTGGACAATCTCGGATACATAATAGGCAGGCTGATGGGGCGCGATCTCTATCACACGGACTCGTCATCCGTCGTCACCGCCAATGCGTTCGGCGTGGAAGTGCGGCAGGACATTACGGGCGGAAAGGACTATAAGGACGGCATAATGATCGCCACTACTTTCAGTAGCAGCGACTCGTCGTTCGCGCCCGCGCCCGTGGCATTACAGAAGTTTTTCGGAAAGGATAAGGCGGTTATACGCAATTCCGTATCTTCCGATCCCGAGACATGGGCGGGCAAGGATACGGAGTGGTCGGACGGCGAACCTTCCGAAGTGGTGGAAAAGAGCTCGTACACCGATCGCTACGGACTGTGGGCGACGGAGTTTTCCGATTACGTCTTTACCGAAGAGACGGTGCTTTCGGCTACCGTCACGCCGCCCTACGACGGAAATTACGTTATGGAGCTTGCGCTCGATCCCGCGACGTCCACTTATTACTATGCCAAGCAGATGGTGACCATGGGCGGGCTCAGCAGTGCGCCGACGTTCTCATACGTCAACGTCACGATAGCCTTTACCGCCGACTGGACCATAACGGAAATGCGCGTGTCCGAAAAGTACACGTCGTCCAAAGGTCCCTTGAACGCCTCGACGCAGGGCGAAACGGTCATAAAATACTCATACGACGAGGCGAGCGTGGACGTTTCCGCATATGAAACGTACTTTTCCGGATATGCGGACGCCGCGCCGAGCATAAGCGAGAGCGTCAAGACCGCATCGGACTATCTCGCGGAAGGATTCGGCGGAGTTCTCGTTTCCGACAGAACGGCTTTCGACATAACCGCGACGATAGCGGGCAGAACGATAGCGGGCAGGGCGCTCCTCTGCATGGATGGCGGCTCGCCGACGTCGGTCAGGCTTGAATTCGGGCAGCTTTCGGTTTTTGCCGACTTAAACGGCGGTAACGTATACATAAGCGTGGGCGACGCCGTCGGATATTTCGCGCTTGCGGATATTCAGAGCCTTTTCGGCGGATCGTCAAACATTCTCGGCGAACTCGGCGGATCGTCGGATATTCTCGGCGAGCTCATCGGCGGCGCGACGCTCGTCGAAACGGACGGCGGCGCGATAGTGACCATGACTCTTCCCGTGGCGGGCGGTCTGCCCGTGGAGTTTACGTTCTCGGACGAGAGCGGCAATATCGAGTGGACGGAAATATCGCTGTCGCTCGACGCTTTCGGCACGGATATTTCGCTGTCCGTCACCCCGGGAAGCGCGGATGCGGAGTTCGGCGAAACGGACACTCTCGGCGCGGTATATCTCACTCCCGCATTCTCGTCCGTAGCCGAAATGATAGAGAGCGGCCTGCGGCTCGACCTTGGCTATGAGGGCGACGGGTTCGCGCTGCGCGGAAACGTAACGATAGACATAACGGCGGGCGCGTTCAGCGGCGAGGCCGTGCTCGAAATAAGCGGTAAAACGCCGGTCACCGCGACGTTCGCGTATTCGGACGGCGAGCTTTACCTTGCGGCGGGCGGCATTAAGGTGCGCGCCGATGCGGGCGAGTGGGCGGACGCGCTGCTCAGGTTACTTTCTTCCGATACGCCGGGAGCAATGCCCGACATAGGCGAAACGGCGGGCGCGCTAATCGATCTCGGTTTCGGCGGACTTATAGACGACTTCACTCTTACGCAGAGCGGGCTTGCGATAGTAATAAACGGCGACGCGCTCCTCGGTGCGCTTTTCCCCGATGCGGGACTCACTGCGGGGCAGATAACGGCGGCGTATGACTTTGCGACTGCCGCGTTCGACGTAACTTTCGGCGGCGCGACGCTCTGCGTTTCGCCCGCGATTGGCTCTCCCGTCATTCCGAGCGGCGAAGAGTATGTGAGCCTTTCGCCGCAACTCCTTACGGGCTTTATAGACGCGGCGAAGTCGCTCGCGGGTGCGGACGTTATAGAGATAAGCGCGAGCGGGCAGGTGACTCTCGGCGGCGCGGAAACGGAGATAGAGATAAACGGCGCGTTCACGACGGGTGACGTTAAGGAGCTTGTGCTTAATTTGACCGTGTCCGATCGGACGATAAACGTCTTCTGTTCGGGCGGTTCGGTAACGATAGTCGTCGGTACGGCGGGATTTACCGTCGGCGAAGCGGATATAGCCGAGATAAGCGACGCGCTTAAAAATGTTCTCGGCGACGGCGACATACTTGCGGAGCTGGATATAGCCACGCTACTCGCGGATCTCAGACTCGTCACCGCAGAGGCGAACGGAATAGAGATCGCCGCCGATCTGTCCTCTCTTCTTTCGGACTCGGGCGCGGACGTGACGCTGTCCTATCTTGACGGCGGCATAAGCGCGTGCGGCAGCATAAAGCTGGCGGGCATTGCGCTGGAAAATGCGGATGTGCGTTTCACCGCGGGCAGTGAGGTGACGCGTCCCGACTTTACGGACGTTACGTTCTGCTCGGGAGTCGCCGAATTCGTGCTCGAAGCGTATATGCGGCTTTCGGGCAGCGAATACATAGCGATAGGCATGTCCTACTACGACGGAAGCGTCGCGGTGGACATGGGCGGCGAAGTGCGGCTCATCCGCGCGGAGAGCGGCATAGATATCGAACTATCCGCAGACGTGATACTGACCTCGGGCGGCACGCCCTACTATCTGCGCGCGCAGGTGACGGGCGGCACGGTGTACGTGTACTTCTCTCTCGTCGGGTTCGAGGAAAGCGCGTACTTCCCCGACAGCGTGAGCGATTCCGCCGCGCCACTTAAAGCGAAATTCGCACTGTCGTCTCTTGCGGACGCGGCGCGCGACGTCATGCCCGTTATAGCGTCGCTCGTCGGCGTGGAGAGCGGGCGAGGAGGTTTCGAGTTTGTCGCAGACCTCATCGCGGGCGTTCATGACTCGATAAATACGGACGTGACCCGTATAAAATCGGTAAAAGAGTGGGTGGAGTTCGTCAAAGGCATACTCGGCGGAAGTTTCGGCGAGGGTGGCTCGGGCTCTTCGACGAGTGCCGACGGACTGCTGCTCGACAGTGAGTCGCGCACTCTCGTCATAACGGGCGAGGGCATGGAAATAACGCTTACGGCGGGTGAGAAGTTCGGCGTTCGGGCTCCCGCGGGGGCGGAAAGCTACACGGACTATTCGTCCGTCGCGGATCTTGCGGACGTACTCATGCGCTCGGTCACGACGCCGTCGGACGACGGAACGGCGGTCATCAACGACTACTATTATCTGTCGGGTTCGGCAAGCGGCTCGCTCGGCTCGCTCGAACTTGCCTCGATAGGTCTTGCCGCTTCCGTTTACGTCCGCGACGACTTCTCGGTAGAGGTGAATTTGCGCGTATCCGTGAACTTCTTTGTGGGAGTGTTCAACGGCGATACCGTGACCGATATTACCATTAAGGACAACGCGGTTTATATGCGGCGCGTTCAGACGAGCGAAGGTGAGTACATCGAATCGCAATTGGATGAGCCGATAGTAATATACCGCGCCATGAGCGTGGACGAGTTCCTCGGCAGCATGCTCGATCAGGTCGGGTTCATATTCAACTTTTCGGACGGAATAAAGGATAAGATGACGGGCGGCACCGGCGGCGGCGTCAAGGACATAGGCAGCGTTCTCGTGTCCTTCGGCCACTCGGTAAGCGCGGACGGCTCGCAGACCTGGACGATAGGTCTCAACCTCTCTTCGCTTACGGACGGAGTGCTGTCCGACGCTTCCGTCGTTCTCGGAGCGGGAGCGGACGGAATGCTCGAATACGTGGACGTTACCGCTTCGCTTTCCGTTCTCACCATGAGCGCGTCGCTCGGCTATGTCAATCCCGCCGAAAGCATGGAGAGCGGTCACGCCCATGACGTGACGCAGGACGTTTCCGCGACGGTGGGCGAGGCGACGGGCGAACTTCCCGCAAGCGGCTATATCGAGGGTTATGCCGCAACGGTGACCTATGTTGCGGACGGCAGCGTGATAGGCTCGCAGAACTTCATATACGACGGTTCGGGGCGGCTGCTCACGGAGCTTGCTCTGCCCGACCTCAGTGCGCTCAGCGGCGGCGGGTACACCTATTCATGGAACGTGCCGTCGTCGGTAAGCGGCGACTTCACTCTCGAAGCGGTCAGAACGCCCAACGTCTACTCCGTGCGACTGGTCAGCGAATACGAATTGCCCGATATGGAATATGCGGTGTACGACGGCGCGTATGTGTATGAACTTTCCTACACCTACGGCGAAAAGACGGAGCTGCCCTGCGGCGCGTCCGTCGGCGACAAGATGCTCCTCCGCTTCGAGGACGAATCGGGCAGACCTTATATGTCCGTAAGCGGGATAACGCGGGACGTCACCCTTACCGCCGTGTGGGCGGACAACGGTTGCATAGTGACGTATACCGTTCTCGGCGAGCCGTATACCAAACAGGTGTACGCGGCGGGGGATGCCCTCGTCCTTCCCGAGATAAAGGTCAGTGGCTATGAGTTCGTGCGCTGGGATACCGACATAACGACCGTTACCGACGACATGACCGTAAACGCCGTGCTTTCCGTCACCGTTTCGCTTACGAGCGAGTTCGCGGCGGACGGCATGACGCAGAGCGGCGACGAATACTCGCGCGAGCTTACATTAACGGGCATGACCGCAGACGACTTCGCGTTGAGCGAGAGCGCGACTTCCGATGGCCGTCATCAGTTCGGCTGGTGGCGCAAAGGCGCGGCGGGCTGGCAGCGCGTACGCAATATCGGTGGAATGGACGGGGAAAAGGTGTATGCCGCATGGATCTCCGACCTCTCCGTTACGATAACGGAAGCTAAAAAGTCCGCGGGGTTGTGGACGATAAACGGCGTATGGAGCTGCGGGTTCGACGGAAACATAAGCGCGGAGATAGCAAAAAGCGCGGCGGTAACGACGAGTGCGTCGGCATACCTCAAACTTTCCAAGGACGGCGTTAACGACTTTGACACGCTGAACAGCGGAAAAGCGGTTTCCGCAGACGGCGGCGCGTTCGGAGAGAGCGACATGCCTTCCTTTAACGCCCTGTTCGGCAAGGTAAAGTACGGCGGAGCGAAAGTGACGGTGACATACTCCTGCGGCGATCTTTCGCTTACCCTCGAAAGTACCGCGTGGAGAGCGGTCTGACGGTATACGCAAAGCGATTGAAAGGCACGCGCCCGAACGCATGGTGCGGTCAAACGGATAACGAAAAACGAAGCGGGGAGCGGCATGAGCCGCTCCCCGCTTCGATCCTCGCGGAGCTTTCGGGCGATCCGCCCTGCCGCCCTTTCGCGGTAGCGGGTAAACCGCTTAAACGTAGTCGCCGCACGCCGCGTCGCGTTCGTAAACGGGAAAAGGCGAGGGGCGCTTAAACGGTAGTTGCCGCACGCCTGCCGGCTCCTGCCTCGCGGCAGGAGCCGCGTATATATTTTAGTCCGAAAATATCGTCAAAACGCTTGCTTTTTGGCGCGGCGTTTGGTATAATAACAAGGCTTTTAACGCATGGCGGTGTAGCTCAGTTGGCTAGAGTACTCGGTTCATACCCGATTGGTCGGCGGTTCGAATCCACCCACCGCTACCACAAGTCCCTATGGTCAAGCGGTTAAGACACCACCCTTTCACGGTGGAAACTCGGGTTCGAGTCCCGATAGGGATACCACTAATACTTGCCGCGCCTTAGTGCGCGGCGCAATAAGGAAGCTTAGCTCAGTTGGGAGAGCACCTGCCTTACAAGCAGGGGGTCACAGGTTCGAACCCTGTAGCTTCCACCACTGCTTTGCCGACCGTATCCAATGTCGGCAAAAACGATCTTTCCCGAGTTTCGGCGTCAAGCGCCATAGGGCGACGATCGTTTGAGGGGGCGTAGCTCAGTTGGTTAGAGCGCATGCTTCACATGCATGAGGTCATAGGTTCGAGCCCTATCGTCCCTACCAGGTTATCCGCTGTTGCGGCGCGTCACATGACGCGCCGCAATATTTTTGTGATCGGAAAGTCCCGTTATGGTGGCGGGGCTTTTCCATGACAAAAAAGCGGAGCCGCCCAGCTCCGCTTTTTTTGTTTACCGTGCGCTTGCGCGCTTTTTGTTTACCGTGCGCTTTCGCGCTTATGCCGTCATTCGCTTTTGTGTTTCGCCTCGCCGAGCGCCGTCAGACGGTCACCGTCGGGGCGGAGGGAGGAGTGTATCTGTACTGCGACAGACTGTCAACGGTTATCGTACTCGTTTCGCTCTCGACGACGGGGGCGTAGAATATGCGGAAACCCGAACGTATCTGTTCGATCTTAACGTCCGAAACGACTATTTCCAGCTTGTCGCCCGCGCTTGCCGCGTCGAACGCCGTGTCTATGTCGCTCGAGGAGGTCACGGTCACGGAAGTAACTTCGTTCGTCTCGCTGTCCGTCACCTTAATGCTACGGATCGCGTGATAGGAGGACGCGGTGTTGTATGCGTATTCGGTATATGTGTTGAGCGCATCGAGGTCGCTGCTCTGCACGTCGGATGCGTATACTATCGTTTCGCGGTTACCGTTAAGCGACGAGCCGTCGTCCGTCACATATGCGGTCTCGGAGGCGGCGGTAATGGTCAGGCTCGCGTCGCCGGGAACGTAGCCGTACACCGTGTCGTCCGTGTTATACGTCTGAATGAGGCTGTTTACCGCATATTTTGCGTCGTCTGCGGGTATGGCGAATCCCAGACCGTCATATCCCGTCGCGCCCGAATTGACTATGCCCGCAAGGTACGCGCTCCACGAGCCGTCGCCGTTTTCGCGGGTATAGAACAGTCCGCCGCCCGAGTTACCGCTGTTTATCGCGGCGTCCATCTGGATGAGATCCATGCTGCCGATGTTTTCGACGTTTATTTTACGGCTCGTCGCGGACACTATGCCGCGCGTCACCGTACCGCCCAGCGTTCCCGTCGGGTTGCCTATCGCAACTACTTCCGATCCCACTTTGAGCTCGTCGCTGTTCTCCATCCACGTCGCCGTCTGCAACTCGTCGTTCGTTTCTATGCGCAGTACGGCTATGTCGCGCTCGTGCGAGCCGCCTATGAACTCCGCCTCGTAAGTGGTGGTGGACTCGTCGCCGTTTTCCGCAATGGACAGCACCTTTACCTGAATGTCGAAGCAGTCCTCAACGACGTGCTGATTGGTCACTATGTGGTAGCCGTCGTCGTCCTTGCCGATTATCACGCCCGCTCCCGCGAACACACCGAGTACGGTCTGCCCGTTTTCCTGCGCGTAACCCTCGGCGTACACTTCCACGACGCTGGGACGTATGCCCGCGATCATGTCCGTGTAATCCGAATAAGTTTCGGCGGTTGCCGTACTCATGGTGACGGTGTAGGTGTTCGTACCGCAACCGCGGCAACCCGTCATGGCAACGCATAGCGTTGCGACAAGTACGATAGCCGCGACTATTGCGGCGACGGATCTTTTTTTCATGGTGTTTCCTCCCTTTTTGACGGATTCGGACCGTTGCCGACGCATGTCGCCGATTTCTTTTCCGAACGTATCGTTATTATATCATTTTTTTCATTAAAAGTCCATTAAGCGGTTTATTAAAAAAGGATTAGAGCGTACGGGCGCGAATGCGAGGGCATAAGACGCAAAATTAACGCCGTCAAACGCTTGACGCGCCGCGCGCAAGGTGCTATCATTGTGTTTGCTTGAAAGGGGAACGGGAGTAACACATGAGAGGAGAAGACAGAAAACAGATAATAGTAAGGATGAAATTCGAACTTCTCGACAGACTGAGCGCGCTTGCGGAGAGGGAATACCGCTCGGTGAACGGCGAGATCGAGTATCTTGTGGCGCAGGCGGTCGGTTCCGTCGAAAAGGGCGGATCGTACCCCGCGGAGTTTTTCGACAACGCCGCCGCATTCATCTGGGACGGGGAGGAGCGCGAACTGCTCCCCATGCGCAGTACCGATCCCGTGCGCCTTACCGATCTTAAACGATACGAAGAGGAAAAGCGCGTAGTCGTGGACAACACGCTCGCATTCATAAACGGTCTGCCCGCGCAGAACGTACTGCTTTACGGCGATCGCGGAACGGGCAAATCGAGTACGGTACACGCGGTGCTAAACGAGTACGCGGACAGAGGTCTGCGCCTGATCGAGGTAAAGAAAAAGGATATAATATCTCTGCCGCGCCTTATGAACGCCATTGCGGGCGGCACGGACAAGAAATTCATCATTTTCATAGACGACCTTACCTTTGTCGAGGGACAGGATAATTACGGCGAGCTGAAAGCCGTTCTCGAAGGCAGCGCGCTCCACCTCGGAAACGTCCTCATCTACGCGACCACCAACCGCAGACACCTTATAAAGGAGACGGCGGAGGATCGCAAGAACGATATGCATGAGTCCGACCTGCGTCAGGAGCAGATGAGCCTTTCCGACAGATTCGGCATCGTCGTGACATATCTTAATCCCGATAAGCGCGAGTTTATAGACATCCTGCGCTCTTTGCTTGCCGACCGCGGCATAACGCTCGGCGAGGACGAGCTCGAACTTCGCGCGGAGAGATTCTGCCTCGAAAAGGGCGGACGTTCGCCGCGCGGCGCGCGCCAGCTTGCGGATATCATCGTCTGCGAGAGAGGAGCGGACAAGGGAGAAAATAACGGCGCAAACGCGTAAAACGTCGCCGCGATCCGTAAAAGGCTTGCAATTATACGGCATACCATGGTAAAATGTTTATAGTTCATACAGATCTCCTCTTGTGTAAATGGTTTTGCAACTCTATTTTACCACAGATTTGTATGAACTCTTTTTTTCTCATCTGTTGCACTTAATAGTATAATTCACCACTAACATAAAAAAGCCGCGGCGACATGATCGCCGCGGCCATTTGCCGCACGTTCGAGGCGAGCCGATCGGCGCGCCCGAGCTTAAAGTTATCCGCGTTTAAGCAGCATCATAACTCCCGACGCTATCGTGCCTATCGCGCAGAAATACATTCCCACGAGAGGATAATACGATATCTTCAATATCTCGCCCGCATCCAGCTTGCCGAGAGAAGATGCGTAAGAGAACGAGAACACGGCGATGAGAACGCCCACCACGATGGTGACAACGGCAAAGATAAAGGGGATCAGACCCTTTATGCGCACCGTCTGCAACGCTTTGAGGAACACTCCCACCGCGCAGAGGAACGCAAGCACCAGACCTATTATGGCAAACGCGCGTACAAGCCCTATCGGGAATACGCCGTCCGCGTTCGACATCGTGCTGAGATCCTTGGAAAACAGCGCGGAGCCTTCCGACGTGCTGCTCTGTCCCACCAGTTCGGACGACGCGGAAACGCCTATCCACGGAACGAATATACCGATCAGCGCAAACACGAATCCGGCTACGGATACGAGTATGAACACGAGGTCTATCGGTCCGATCTTTACACTTTTTCTTTTACCCATGATTACCTCCGATAATTTTTCGGAGAGTGCGAACTCGCCTCCCCCTTGTTTTAATATTGTACCACATTAAACGCGCGCAATCAATACCGAAATCGTAATATCTTCGCATTTTATGCGGATAAAACGTATCGGACTCGCCATTTGCGAATGCCCGTTCGCATCTTAAAAACGCGTACGGCTTCGAACGCGCGAAAAGAGCGCGCCGCAATTTCGGGCGCGCTCTTATGCTTTCAGCCGAGTTTTACCTTTTTTCTCGTCGCCTTGTAGCCGGCGATTATCACCGCTCTGCCCAAAGGGCGCGGGAGGAAGGTGTATATGGCGGGGTAACTGCGGTATTTAAGTTTACCGTAAAGCCACTTGTCCTTCTCCTTTATGTTCCGCCACAGTTCCTTTAACGCGGCGTACTTTTCCTTGGACGGCACTGCCACGGTGAACGTTATCGTTATTATCATCAGGCACGCGAGAACGTGAAGCATGTATTTTTTGAGCTGCTTGTTCGTCTTTCCTATCTCGCGCAGATCATACGCCTCCGCCATTATCCTCATGACGCGGTTCTGCTGATCGGTGCGCTTGGAAAAGCTGGATACATTCACCGACTGATCCGCGCGGCCTATGTAGTAGTGATAGAGATCCGCGTTGAGGTAGAACATGGTTTTGACGTACGGAAGCGGAACATACGCGAAGATGTTATCCACATAGAACGTATGCTTGGGCAGACTGAGCCCGCACTCGCGCAAAACGGAAGTCTTGTACATGAGCGCATGCATCAGAAGCACGCTCGAACCGCGGAAACGCTTTACCTTGTCCCATCCGAAAAATTCGCCCGTCGGCATGTTCTTCGTGTATCTGCGGGTGAACGACTCGTTGTCGCACACGCGGTCGTAAATGAAGTTCGTTATGTAAAGGTCGGGCAACGTCCCCTCTTCCTTGTGGCGGCGCACCGTCGCAAGAAGCTCTGCAAGCGCCTTTTCGTCCACCCAATCGTCCGAATCGACTACCTTGTAGTAAAGCCCGCTCGCGCGGAGCATACCCTGGTTGACGCCCTCGCCGTGTCCGCCGTTTTCCTGATGAACTGCGCGGCATATGTTCGGGTGCGCCTTCTCGTACTCGTCGGCTATCGCGCCCGTTCCGTCCTTGGAGCCATCGTCCACTATTATTATCTCCACTTCGTCTCCGCCCGTCAGTATGGAGTCTATGCACTTGCGCATGTATGCCTCCGAATTATACGACGGTATGGCGAACGTTATCAGTTTCTCGTCCATACTTTATCTCCTGTCGCGTTAAGTATATCACGCCGCGCGTTGAAAGCGCAAGGGTTTTACCGTTGCCGCGCGGCAAAAAGCTCCGTTCGCACAAAGCGTACGGAACTTTTTTACGCTTACTTACCGAAAAATTTCTTCTTGCCGGGCTGCGCGTCAAGAGAGTCGCGGTACGCTTTGAGCGCGGCTTTCTGATCGTTAGTCAGCGATACGGGAACGTCCACGTTGAGCGTAACGAAATGATCGCCGCGCCCCACGCCGTTTAAGCGGGGCACTCCCTTGCCCTTTATGCGCACGCGCGTTCCCGACTGCGTGCCCTGCGCCACTTTGCACGGAACGTCCCCGTCCACGGTGCGCACGGTGATGTCGCCGCCCATTACCATTATCGGATACGGCACGTTTACCGTCGAATATATATCCGTTCCCTCACGGCGGAACTGCGGATCGGCGCGGACTATCACTTCCACTATAAGGTCGCCTCTTCCGCCGCCGTTCTCGCCCGGTTCGCCCTCGCCGCGTACGCGCACGCCCTGGCCGTTGTCTATGCCGGCGGGTATGCGCACGTTTATGCGCTTACGCGTGTTGATGTATCCCGTGCCGCCGCACTCGGGACATCTGTTCGTTACCTTCGTTCCCTTGCCGCCGCAGTCCGGACAGCGGGAAGTGCGGCTCATCATGCCGAAAGGCGTACGCTGACTGCTGACCACTTCGCCCGTGCCGCCGCACGTCTTACAGATGACGGGCTTTTCCCCGTCCTTTCCGCCCGTACCGTGGCACGCCTTGCACTCCGCCTTGTACGACAGCTCTATCTCCTTGGTGCAACCGAATACCGCCTCGGCAAAGTCTATGCGCAGAACATACGTCGAGTCCTTGCCCTGCACCGGACCGCGCGGCCGACGCGACGCGCCGCCGCCTCTGCCGAAGCCGAACAGGTCTTCGAAAATGCTGCCGAATCCCGACGAACCGAATCCCGAGAACATATCGTTCGCGTCGAATCCGCCGAATCCCGCGCCGCCGTTCATCCCCGCGTGGCCCACGGCGTCGTACTGACGCCTCTTGTCCGCGTCCGAAAGTACGCTGTAAGCCTCGCTCGCCTCTTTGAACTTAGCCTCGGCTTCCTTGTCGCCGGGGTGAAGATCGGGGTGATACTTCTTGGCAAGATCGCGGTACGCCTTTTTTATCTCGTCGTCCGTCGCCGTCTTGCTCACTCCGAGCACTTCGTAATAATCTCTTTTCTTATCGTCTGCCATATTTCTAACCCGAATTTTTAGCCGAATGCGGGACTTCCCGCCCGCTGTGCGGCTCTGCCGCCGCCTGACTGTTCTTCAATATCGGATTATAACCGACATAAACGAAAAAGTCAAGTAAATTAGCACTCTTTTAATTATAGTGCTAACCGCGCGAAAAAATGCCCCGCCGTCCTTTCGGGACGACGGGGCATGCGATTTCTGTAACCGAGCCGATTACTTGGAGATGAGCTCTCCGAAGTACTTGATCGTGCGGACCATCTGGCTGGTGTAGGAGTTCTCGTTGTCGTACCAGGAAACTACCTGTACTTCATAGAGATCGTCCGCACCCTCGACTTTGAGCACGCTGGTCTGCGTAGCGTCGAACAGAGAGCCGTAGGTCATGCCGATGATATCGGAGGAAACGATCTGATCCTCGTTGTAACCGAAGGATTCGTTCGCCGCCGCCTTCATGGCTGCGTTGATAGCCTCTTTCGTGATGTCCTTGCCCTTTACGACGGCGATAAGGATGGTCGTCGAACCCGTGGGGGTGGGAACGCGCTGAGCTGCGCCGATGAGCTTGCCGTTCAGCTCGGGGATGACAAGGCCGATAGCCTTAGCGGCACCCGTGGAGTTGGGAACGATGTTGCAAGCGCCCGCGCGGCTGCGGCGAAGGTCGCCCTTTCTCTGCGGTCCGTCGAGGATCATCTGGTCGCCCGTGTAAGCGTGGATCGTGCACATGATACCGCTCTGGATGGGAGCGAACTTGTTGAGCGCGTCAGCCATGGGAGCAAGGCAGTTCGTCGTGCAGGACGCCGCGGATATGATCGTATCGTCCTTGGTAAGGGTCTTGTGGTTGGTGTTGTAAACGATCGTTTTGAGATCGTTGCCCGCGGGAGCGGATATGATGACGTGCTTAGCGCCCGCATCAATGTGAGCCTGAGCCTTGGCCTTGCTCGTGTAGAAGCCGGAGCATTCGAGAACAACGTCGATGCCGAGCTCCTTCCAGGGAGCGTTCGCCGCGTTGGGTATAGCGTAGATCGTGATCTCCTTGCCGTCTACCGTGATGGAGCCGGGGACCTTAACGGTCTTGCCGTCCTCTTCCATTACGGGATCGGTGGACGTGATCGTGTGCTTGCATCCGTTGATACCCGCATAGTTGCCCTGCGAGGAATCGTATTTAAGAAGGTGAGCAAGCATCTTGGGCGAGGTAAGGTCGTTGATCGCAACGATCTCAAAACCTTCCGCGCCGAACATCTGACGGAATGCCAGTCTGCCGATACGGCCGAAACCGTTAATAGCCACTTTTACGTTCTTGGTTGCCATTTTTATTTTGTCCTCCATAGTTATTCGTTTTTTGATTTCCTCGGTTATTATACTCCCTTTTAATGTAAAAATCAAACATTTTTAGCTTGTTTTCCGACCGCTTGCTCCGTTTATGGGCATATCGCACCCGTATTTGCCCGCTTTTCCCCGCCGTTTACGCTTTTTGCCGTGCCCGCGCGCCGCTTTTTCGTAAAGGATCTCCTTCATAAGCCTTGACTTTTTGCATAAAATTGTATATAATGGATATATACAATATTTACACGGAGGCGGCAGTGGAACTATATATAAGCAATTCCTCCGCCCTTTCCCTGCACAGGCAGATATACGACGCGATAAAGCGGAAGATACTGTCGGGCGAGCTGAAAGAGGGCGACGCTCTGCCCACCGTGCGGGGACTGGCGAAAGATCTGAGGATAAGCATAATCACCACGGGGCGGGCGTACCGCGATCTCGAACGGGACGGATTCATCGTCACGGCTGTGGGGCGCGGAAGTTTCGTCGCGGGGATCTCGGACGTGATGCGCCGAGAAGAGAAGCTGAAAGAGGCTGAGACCCTGCTTGCCGAAGCCGCCGAAAAGGCGGCTCTCGCGGGGCTGGGAAAAGAGGAGTTCGTGCGGCTTGCCGCAGAGCTGTTCGGAGGTGAAGAATGAACGAAGCCATAAGCGTACGCAGACTTACCGTGTCGTACGGCGCGTTGCACGGAATCGATCTCGATGTGCCGCGGGGACAGGTCACGGGGCTGATCGGACCTAACGGCGCGGGAAAAAGCACTCTCATGAAAGTGCTTGCCGGCATTATACCGTACGGCGGAAGCGCGAAAAAGAGCGGGCGCGAGATAAGCAAGCTGACCCGCGCCGAGCGGCAGAAGACGGGCTATGCGGGAGAGTGCTCCCTTCCCCCGTCGCTCACGCTTTCACAGGCGGAGCGGGTGCTGTCGCGCATATTTTCCGAGTGGAGCGGCAAAACTTTTTACGGCTATGCCGCTTCGTTCGGACTGCCGCTCGACTTAAAGACGGGGGAATTTTCCTCCGGAATGAAAGCCAAGGCCGCGCTTGCCGCCGCGCTGTCGCACGGAGCGGATACCCTGCTTCTCGACGAACCCACGAGCGGCATGGACATAGCCGCGCGCGAACAGGTACTGGACATTCTTTATGATTACATGCAGGACGAAACGCACACGCTGCTCGTTTCCTCGCACATCACTTCCGACCTCGAAAGGCTGTGCGACAACGTCGCGCTCATCGGCGGAGGCGAGATTGCGCTATACGGCGAAAAGGACGAATTGCTCTCCCGTTATGCCGTGGTGGACGGGACGGGAGGAGCGCACGCGGTGCGCACGCTGCGCCGCGAGTACGGCGTCAGAGCGCTCGTCGAACGTAAGGATCTGAGGGACGCGGATAACGCGGAAC
This sequence comes from Bacillota bacterium, assembly GCA_019113265.1. Classification (GTDB taxonomy): domain Bacteria; phylum Bacillota; class Clostridia; order Christensenellales; family Pumilibacteraceae; genus Protoclostridium. Next base: position 22,571 of record DXHT01000002.1, read on the forward strand.
GCGTTTCGCTGGACGACCTCATACTGTTTTTCGTCAAAGGAGAGTGACCATATGCGCGGTTGTTTTGTAAAAGATCTGTATACATTACTGAAATATCTTCCCTTTTACGCACTCTACTGCCTCGCGTTCGTGCTTATAGCCGTGTTTACGAAGAACACCGCTTTCGTTACGGGACTCGCGGTACTGCTTCCCGTTTCGGTGATCTCCGCCGTCGTAACGGCGGATAAAAAGGACGGGTTCACGGAATACGCGTTCGCCTGCGGACTGTCTCCGCTTGCCGTCGCCGCGGAAAAGCTTATCCTCGCGCTCGGATTTGCCGCGTTTGCCGTCGCGCTGTGGCCGCTCGCATACTTTCTCGCATACCCGTCGGGCACGGAGCTTTACGGGCTGTCGGTCACCGCCGCAGTCGCGCTCGCGTCCGTCGCCGTATCCCTTCCGCTTTCGTACAAGCTCGGCGCGGAGCGCGGCAGGCTCGTCCTCGGCATCGTAATGCTCGCACTGATAGTGGCGTGCGTCGCTCTTATGACCGCGTTCGGGGACGCAATGCCCGGCGCAAGTCCCCTGCTTCTCATATCGCTGCCCGTCGTCACGGCGGCGGCATGTGTCGGATCTCTCGCGGCGACGGCAAAGGCGGTAAGAGAATAAACGGCTCGCTTTTTCGCGTCGCAACCGCTTTCTGCGCCCGCTTATACGCTTAAATGCACTCGCGGTAAGCAAAAACGCGGTCAAAAGAGTATGAAAGTATTGACAGAAATTGCCGCGGGTGTTATAATGTCTTACAGGTGATATACCGCCGACGGAGAGTAAACGTCCGCGCTTTTGCTCGGACGGGAACTGCCGCGCGGCAGCTACTCTAAACATTATTAACGGAGGAATAATTCCAAGATGAAAAAAATGACTATCGACGGAAATACCGCTGCATCCCATGTAGCGTACGCATTTTCCGAAGTCGCGGCCATTTACCCCATCACCCCCTCCTCGCCCATGGCGGAGGTCGCGGACGAGTGGTCGGCGAAGGGTAGGCTCAACATGTTCGGACAGCCGCTCCACATTGCGGAGATGGAGTCCGAAGGCGGCGCGGCAGGCGCCGTTCACGGATCGCTCTCCGCAGGCGCGCTGACCACGACGTTCACCGCCTCCCAGGGTCTGCTCCTGATGATCCCCAATATGTATAAGATAGCGGGCGAACTTCTTCCCTGCGTGTTCCACGTTTCGGCGCGCGCGCTGGCGGCTTCCTCGCTCAATATATTCGGCGATCACGCCGACGTCATGGCTTGCCGTCAGACGGGCTTTGCAATGCTCTGCTCTTGCAGCGTTCAGGAAGTTATGGACCTCGCGCTCGTCGCTCACCTCTCCACGCTCAAAAGCAAGGTGCCTTTCATCCACTTCTTCGACGGTTTCCGTACCAGCCACGAAGTGAGCAAGATCGACGTCATCGATTACGACGAAATGAAGTCCCTCGTCAATTACGACGAGATCCGTGATTTCAAGAACCGCGCTCTCAACCCCGAACATCCCATTCAGAAGGGTACCGCGCAGAACCCCGATATCTATTTCCAGACGCGTGAAGCGGTCAACAAGTATTACGACGCCGTTCCCGCAATCGTCAAGGAGAAGATGGAAGCGGTCAGCAAGCTCACGGGCAGAAAATACGAGCTTTATCAGTACTACGGCGCACCCGATGCGGACCGCGTCATAGTCATCATGGGCAGCGGCGCGGAGGCCGTGCAGGAGACCATCGATTACCTTACCGCCAAGGGCGAGAAAGTGGGCGTCATCAAAGTCCGCCTGTTCCGTCCGTTCGCAATGAGCGATTTCGTTTCCGCCATACCCGCGTCCTGCAAGAAGATAGCCGTTCTCGACCGTACCAAGGAGCCCGGCTCCCTCGGCGAGCCGCTCTACCTCGACGTTTGCTCCGCCCTCGCGGAAGCGAAAGTTCGCGGCATAAAGGTAGTCGGCGGACGCTACGGCATGGGCAGCAAGGAGTTCACTCCTTCCATGGTCAACGCTATCTATAAAGAGCTTAAAAAGTCCAATCCCAAGAACCACTTCACGATAGGTATCGACGACGACGTGACTCACACGTCCATCCCCTATCCCGAGTTCGTGAACGCGTCCCCCGCGGGCACCGTTCGTTGCAAGTTCTACGGATTCGGCGGCGACGGTACCGTCGGTGCGAACAAGAACAGCATCAAGATCATAGGCGACCATACGGACAAGTACGCTCAGGGTTACTTCGAGTATGACTCCAAGAAGTCGGGCGGCTTCACCCTCTCGCACCTGCGTTTCGGCGATCAGCCCATACACTCCGAATACCTCATCGACGAGGCGGACTTCGTCGCCTGCCACAAACCCGCTTATGTGACGATGTATGACATGATCTCGTCGCTTAAAGACGGCGGCACGTTCCTGCTCAACTGCAAGTGGACGGATGCGGAGCTGGAAAAGGAACTTCCCGTTTCCATGAAGCGCGCTCTTGCCAAAAAGCATATCAAGATGTACGCGATAGACGCTCTCGCCACCGCTCAGAAGGCGGGCAGCCCCAAGAGCCAGAACATGGTCCTTCAGGCGGCGTTCTTCAAGATCGCAAACATCATCCCCTACGATCAGGCGGAAGTGTATATGAAAGCCGCCGTCGAAAAGACGTATGGTAAGAAAGGTCCCGAAGTCGTCAAGGCTAACTGCGACGCTATCGATATGGCTATAAGCGAGCTGCGCGAAGTCGAGATCCCCGAATGGTGGGCTACCACGAAAGTGGGCGCCAAGGCGGACATCCCCGCCGACGCCAAAGCGGACAAGTATTACAACGAGTTCATCAGCGTCTGCAACGCTCAGGAAGGCAACAAGCTGCCCGTTTCCAAGGTCAGCGAGGACGGCTCCGTTCCCACCGGAACGACCAAGTACGAAAAGCGCGGCGCCGCTCCCGTCGTTCCTCTCTGGGACGTTACGAAGTGCATACAGTGCAACCAGTGCTCGTATGTCTGCCCTCACGCAGCTATCCGCCCCGTCCTTATGACGGAGGAAGAGGCAGCGAAAGCGCCTAAGAATTTTGTCAGCAAGAACGCGAACGGCTTCGCCGGCATGAAGTTCAGAGTTCAGGTATCCCCTCTCGACTGCACGGGATGCTCGTCCTGCGCGAACGTCTGCCCCGCGCCCGGAAAAGCGCTCAAAATGACGGATATAGAAGTCGCAACCAAGGCGGAAAAGGCCAACTGGGAATACGCTCAGACCGTTCCCGTCAAGAGCGTTCCTCCCACCAACCCCAAGAACAGTCAGTTCAGTCAGCCGCTGTTCGAGTTCTCCGGCGCGTGCGCGGGCTGCGGCGAAACGCCGTACGTCAAGCTGGTCACCCAGCTGTTCGGCGACCGCATGATCGTTGCCAACGCAACGGGCTGCTCCTCCATCTACGGCGGCAGTGCTCCCGTTTGCCCGTACACCAAGAACGCCAAGGGCGAAGGTCCCGCGTGGGCTAACTCCCTGTTCGAGGATAACGCGCAGTTCGGCTACGGCATCTACCTCGCTTACAAGACCCGCCGCGAAAAGCTCGCAGCCGATATGCATAAGGCTATCGAGCTCGGCGTCGGCGCAGATCTGAAAGCGGCGTTCGAAGAGTGGGGCGCGAACATGAAGAACGTCGAGATCACCCGCAAGTGCGCGGACGAGATCAAGGCGGCTCTTCCCGAGGCTATCAAGGCGGCAAGCGGAGAGCTTAAGAGCGTGCTCGAAACCATATATGCCGACAGCGACTGCATCGTCAAGAAGTCCTTCTGGATCATCGGCGGCGACGGCTGGGCGTACGATATCGGTTACGGCGGTCTCGATCACGTGCTCGCTCAGGATGAGGACGTCAACGTGCTCGTTCTCGATACCGAGGTCTATTCCAACACCGGCGGTCAGGCGTCCAAGGCGTCCCCTACCGGCTCCGTTGCCAAGTTCGCTGCCGCAGGTAAGCGTACCAAGAAAAAGGATCTCGGCATGATGGCGATGAGCTACGGCTATGTCTATGTCGCACAGTGCGCTATGGGCGCAAGCCAGCCTCAGCTCCTCAAAGCCCTTACCGAAGCCGAGAAGTACGACGGACCGTCCCTCGTCATCTGCTACTCCACCTGTATCAACCACGGTATCCGTATGGATCTCGGTCAGATGGAGCAGAAGAAGGCTGTCGAGGCGGGCTACTGGCAGCTCTACCGCTACAACCCCGATACCGGATTTACCCTTGACTCCAAGGATCCTACCGCGTCTTATCAGGACTTCATCATGGGCGAGACTCGTTATAAGTCTCTTAAAGCATCTAAGCCCGAGGTCGCAGGCGTGCTCTTCGCTAAGGCGGAAAAGGACGCTAAGGCAAGACTCGAAACCTATAAGATCAAGGCCGAGGAAACCAAGGAAGCAAAAGCCGCGCTCGAAAATAAGTGATGGGCTTTGCATAACGGATAATCACACCGCGCTTGCCGCTACGGCAAGCGCGGTTTTTTTGTAAATGAAAACCCCGCCATAGTGGCGGGGTTCAGTAGAGGCTAAAGCCGATGAGGATGACAAAAGAACTCCGATTGTGTAAAATAGGAGATGACCTGCCAGTCAATGAAAAAATACACAATCGGAGGACATTAGAATGCGAGAGCAAAATAACATCACAAATAGTTTAGCACATACGAAATGGAATTGCAAGTATCATTTAGTTTTTGCGCCGAAATACAGAAGGAAAGTATTTTTTGAAGGAAAGAGATTGGAGATCAGAGACATACTGAGGAAGCTGTGCAAATGGAAAGGAGTAGAGATCATAGAGGGAGAGATATGTCCCGATCACGTACATCTTCTGGTGAGTATCCCGCCCAAAATGAGCGTAGCGGGATTCATGGGATATCTGAAAGGGAAGAGTAGCCTGATGATATTTCAGAAATGGGGGAACATGAAGTTTGCATACCGCAACCGCGAATTTTGGTGCAAGGGATACTATGTAGATACAGTCGGGAAAAACACAAATGCAATAAAAGAGTATATAGCGAAACAGTTAAAGCAAGACAGAGAGAGCGAGCAACTGAGCATGTTTGACCCGCGAGACCCGTTTACGGGTAGCAAGTAAC
>DXHT01000040.1 GCA_019113265.1 Bacillota bacterium
GATCTCATCGTAATAGGGACGAAGATACGGAATAAGTACGTCCCAGTCGTCCGTGCAGGTGAGAAATCCGTGTAAAAGAAAGAGCGCTTTACTCAAATGTTCCTCCTTGCCCGCGCGGAAACGCTCGCCGCAGGCTTCGGCAAAAATAAACTTGCCCGCCCGCGCCCGTTTTATACGGCGAAAAACCGAATTTGCCGTTTATTCGGGCACGGCGCTGTCATTCCGTATCCGCCCGTGCGCTTTACGCCTCATCGATCGCGCGGGAAGTAAAAGCGCGCCGTCAGACCGTCGCTATGTTTATAAGGTCGCTGTTGCCGCTCGTACCGTTGGGCGTTCCGCCCGTGATCACTATGACGTCGCCGCGCTTTACCAGCCCCGTTTCGCGCGCGGCGCACTTAGCGAAGTGGAAGAGAACGTCCACGGAGTGGTACTCCTCGCTGAGCACGGGAGTGACTCCCCAGCTGAGCGCGAGTTTGCGATATGCGCGCGCGTCGCTCGTCATGCCTATTATGCTGAGCATGGGGCGGAAACGCGACACCATTTTAGCCGTCGTTCCCGTGCGGGTGCATACCACTATCGCCTTGGCGTTTATATCCCCCGCAAGCGTGCACGCAGAGTGCGAGAGCGCGTCGGAAGAGCTTGCTATGATGTAGTCCTCCGCGCGCAGAAACTGCATGAACTGCCTGTTGTGCTCCGCCTGCATGACTATGCGGCTCATTGCCGCCACGGTCTCGACGGGATAGTCGCCCGACGCCGTTTCGCCCGACAGCATGACCGCGCTCGTACCGTCGTACACCGCGTTTGCCACGTCGGAAATCTCCGCACGCGTGGGGCGGGGCTTGGTTATCATGGATTCGAGCATTTCCGTCGCGGTGATGACGCGCTTGCCCGCGCGGCGGCACTCGTTGATTATGTTCTTCTGTATGTCGGGCAGCTCCTCATACGGCACTTCCACGCCGAGGTCTCCCCTGCCTATCATGATGCCGTCGCTCGCCGCCATTATGTCGTGGAGGTTGTTCACGCCCGCGCGGTTCTCTATCTTTGCAATCAGGTCGATGTCGTGCGCGCCGCACTTAGCGAGAAAATCGCGCACTTCCTGAACGTCCTGCGCCTTGCTGACGAAGGAGCACGCCACAAAGTCCACGTCCTGCGAGACGGCGTATTTAAGGTCGCTCTCGTCCTGCGCTGAAAGGTATTTGAGTTTAAGCTCTTTATCGGGGAAGAACATGGACTTGCGGTCGGACACCTCCCCGCCGTTTATGACGCGGCAGATAACTTCGGGCGGGCGCACTTCGGTGACCTCGAAACTCATCAGCCCGTTATTGAGCAGTATGCGGTCGCCGGGCAACATTTCCTCGCAAAGCCCTTTATAGGAAACGGACACGCGCTCGGAGTTACCCACTATGTCCTCGGTGGTAAACGCGAACACGCCGCCCTTTTTAAGCTTCGCCTTGCCGCCCTCGAACGTGCCTATGCGGAATTCGGGCCCCTTGGTGTCGAAGAGTATGGCGACGGGAACGCCGAGAGAGGAGCGCACGCGCTTTACCGCGGCTATTTTGCCCGCGTGCTCCTCGTATGAGCCGTGCGACGCGTTTATCCGCGCGACGTTCATACCCGCTTTTACCATCTCTTCTATGACCTCGTCCGTGCAGGACGCGGGGCCGAGAGTGCAGACGATCTTTGTTTTTTTGGTGGAAATTTCGTTCATCGTAATGCTTCCTTTTGAGTACTCCCCTTGTTTCCGCAATATATTATACACCTTCTTGCGGAATTTCGCAACCGAAAAAGCAAAGGGAAGGACGTTTTCCCGTCCTTCCCTTCGCGCTTATGTCGCATTTTATTGGCTGACGTCTTTCGTGCCGCTAACGACGTAATTCGTCCACTCGGCGATATTCGTCGCGTGGTCGCCGATACGTTCGAGGTACTTGCCTATCATGAGGTCGTTGAGCACGTCGTCGGTGTCGGCAGTGGTCTTTATACGTTCGCTGAGCTTTACTTGGAGGCTGTCGAACGCGGCGTCCACCTTGTCGTCCCGCGCCTCTACCCGCCGCGCACCGTCTACGTCGCGCCCGATGTACGATTCGAGCGCGCCCTTTATCATGAACGAGCAACACTCGCACATAAAGCCGATCTCCTCGTCGTCGGGTAGTTTCTTGCACTTGGCGGCGGTCTCGGCTATATCGCGGATCTGATCGCCTATGCGCTCCATGTCCACGACGACGTTCATCACGCTGACTATAAAGCGCATATCAGACGCGACGGGCTGCTGTGTGAGAAGCAGGAGACTGCAAAGCCGCTCTATCTCGTCCAGCTTCTTGTCCGTGCGCTGTTCCATGTTCGCGGCGTCCTTGACCGCAGCGACGTTCTTCTTCGTGAGCGAAGCCGCGACTTCGTCGAATCCTCCGACGATGAGTCCTGCCATTTTTCCGATAAGGTCTTCCAGCTCGCTGAGCTGTTGCAGATAATGAGTTCTCATCCGAACCTCCCTGATATATATCTTTCCGTTTCCGGGTGCGAAGGATTGGAGAATATCTTCTCCGTATCGTCGAACTCGATAACTTCCCCGAGAAGGAAGAAAGCCGTCTTATCCGAAATACGCGTCGCCTGCTGCATGTTGTGCGTGACGATGACGACGGTTATGGATTTTTTCAGCTCGTCGCACAGCTCCTCTATCTTGCCCGTGGAAATGGGGTCGAGAGCGCTCGTCGGCTCGTCCATGAGCAGTATAGCGGGATCGGCGGCAAGCGAACGCGCTATGCACAGACGCTGCTGCTGTCCGCCGCTGAGTCCGAGCGCGGACTTGTTCAGGCGGTCTTTAAGCTCGTCCCACATGGCGGCGCGGCGCAGGCTTGTTTCGACGATGTAATCGAGCGTCGCCCTGTCGCGTATGCCGAACATGCGCGGCGCGTATGCGATGTTGTCGTATACGCTCTTGGGGAACGGATTTGGCTTCTGGAACACCATACCCACGTTCTTTCGCAGTATGGGCAGATCGACGCCGGGGGCGTATATGTCCTGTCCGCCTATCTCGATCTTACCCGTTATCTTGCAGCCGGGGATGAGATCGTTCATGCGGTTGAGGCTCTTTATGAGCGTGGACTTACCGCAGCCGGACGGGCCTATGAACGCCGTCACTTCGTTCTTTCTTATCTGCATGGACACGTCCTTTATCGCGTGGAAGGACGAGTAGTAAAGGTCCATGTGCTCGATATCTATCACTATGTCGCGAGAAAAGTCGAATGCCTCGCTGCGCTCGGCTATTTTATCGGCTTTTGTCGGTTTCGCCGCTTTCTTAGGCGCGTCTACGCCGCTGCCGTTTTTATCTTTTCTTTGCATTTTTTAACTCCTTTTTCTTTTTTGCTGAAATATTCCACAAGTCCGAGCGCAACGTATATGATCGCCACAAGTATGAGTGTTACGAACGCAGCTACATACGCCTCTTCTACCTTGCCTTCCGTCGCGTTAGTATATATGAACACCGCGAACGTACCGCCCGAACTCATATAGCCCGCTCTCGGCATCAGCTGCGCCGTACCTGCGGTATATATCAGCGCGGCGGACTCTCCGATTATACGGCCTATGGACAGTATGGAAGCCGTCAGTATGCCTGCAAGCGCTTGCGGCAATACCACTTTCCATATTGTCTGGAACTTGCTCGCGCCGAGCGCGAGGCTCGCTTCCCTCAGCGAATCGGGCACAGCTATCAGGCTCTCTTCCACCGAACGGATTATTGTCGGCAGGACGACAAGAGTCATTGTCAGCGAACCTGCGAGCAGGCTGTACCCCATGCCCATCATTCCGCAAAACAATATGTTGCCGAACAAGCCGAACACTATGCTTGGTATTCCGGAAAGCGTGTCCGTAAAAAGCCTTATCGCCTTTACTATCTTGCTGCCGGGCTTTGAGTACTCGTGAAGGTATATCGCGGCGCATATGCCTATCGGCAATGCGATCACAAGCGATAGCAGAATAACGAGCAACGTATTAACGAACGCGGGGGCAAGAGTACCTTGGGAGTACGTCGACCTGCCGAACAGGAAGTGCCACGACATATTGGGCACGGCGTTTATAACTACGAACAGCACTATTCCGACAAGCGATACGACGACTATCGCAGAGAGAACGAAACTCACGTATTTAAGTACTTTCGTAAACGCGCCTTTTTTCCTGTATGTTATAACTGGCGACGTACCGAGTTCGCCTTTCAGCGTTCGCGTTCCGCCCTTATTAACGCGGTTGCGTTTCGTCAGCCCGAGGCAGAAGTTGAGTATGAGTATAAAGATGAGCAGTATAAAGCCTATTGCGATAAGCGCGGATCTGTGTGTGGAATCCGCGTATGCCATTTCCATGGCTATCGTCGTCGTCATCGTGCGGATATTGGTAAACAGTCCCGTCGGGAACACGGGCGCATTACCCGCGACCATTATGACCGCCATTGCCTCGCCTATCGCGCGCCCCATGCCGAGAATAAGACCGCTTATTATGCCCGATTTTGCGGCGGGGAGCATAACGGTGAACACCGCTTGTTCCTTAGTCATGCCCAGCGCGATCGCGCCTTCGTAGTAACTTTCGGGCACGCTTTTGAGAGCGTTCTTGCTCATACCCGCTATCGTCGGCAGAGTCATGAGCATGAGAATAAGCCAGCACGCCATAAGTCCGAAGCCGGTATCGTCGGAAGCGAACACGCGAAGTATCGGTTCAAGCACGACAAGCCCGAAGAAACCGAATATAACGGACGGTATACCCGCAAACACGTCTATTATCTGCTCGAACGCCTTTTTCAGTTTGTTCGGACACCAATAAACGAGAAACACCGCCGCGAAGATACCGAGCACACCGCCGAACACCAACGCGCCGAGCGTTACGCACAACGAGTTCACGATCATCGGCAATATGCCGTAACTGCCGCGCGTGGGATCCCACTCCGTGCCGAATATAAACTGGAAGAATCCGGCCTCCGAGAACGCCGGCAATGCGGACACGAAGATAAATATGATAATGCCCGCAACCGCGACTATCGAGAACAATGCGCATGCAAAAAATATCCATTTTTCCACAAGCGGTTTGTTTCTCTTCTTTTTTACGCGCCCTTCCGGAGCGGAAGGTTGCGCATTGTTTTCGGTATACCCGCCGTCAGAGACTATACCGCTTGCATTTTCATCGTTCACACGCGCCTCCCTTCGGAGTGCCGACGGCTTTACTCATCTCTCTTTTCATGAGCCTTCTCCTGTTTGTTTTACTGCATATATTTTACCGCACACTTGTAAACACGTTATTTATAATTGTAAAAAATTTGTAAAATCCGTGTAAACTTTGCGTAAAATAGAGGTTCGCGGGGAAAAGAGTGTGCCTTTGGAAAGTCACCCCTTTTCCCCGCACCCCTTTTTCCCCTGCAAACTTAAACCGTGAAAAGCAATGGATTGGGCGATGCGGCATTATGCCGCTTTTCTTTTCGCGCAAATAAGCCGCATAACCGAGATATTGCGCCATGCGCCGAAACTTCCGCGCCCGTCGTGCTCCTTAGGCGTTTTATGCGGCATACCCGACAAAATTTCACCCTGTGCCGCAATTCTTGCGCCCCGTACCCTTTCGGCGTTTTTGTTTCGCTCCCGACAAAGCCCCGCACTATGCCGTGCCCCTGATCCATGCCTAATTGCAAGCGCGGCGAGCATTGCGGTTTAGCGGCACGGCATATAATGTAATAGCAGCGAATTATGCAGGTACTCGATCGAAAAAAGAAAAAATAAACGAAAAACGGAAACCCCCGATATCGCATCGGAGGTCCCGTATTATAATAGCTTATTCAGCCGCATTATGCGGATGTTGCGAATTGTTACGCGTTGGCTTCTTCACCTGCGGGAATATCAACGGTAACGAGGTTCTCTTCCTCGATGATTTTGATACCGTCTTCGCTTGCGATGAAATCGTAGAAGTCCTTAGCCGCGTCGCTCAAATCCGAATATCCGTTTCCGGGCAAAATGAGGTTGAAGTTACGCGCAAGCTTATACGAACCGTTTCCTATCGTCGCGTTGCTGGGAAGCACGTTGTCATATTTAAGGATCTTGACCTGTCCGTCATCCTCGGCTGCCTTCGCCTCGCTGTACGAAGCGTAGCCCATAGCCGCGGCATTGCCGGAAACGGTCTTGATCATCGTCTCGGTAGAGGTAGTCTCCGTAATGCCGGTCTTAAGACCGTCCTCTCCAAGCTCCGTACCGCTCGAACTCTTAACGATCTCCTCGAATGCCGAGCGCGTGCCCGAACCGGACTCACGGGTGATAGGGGTGGTTATAACGCTCTGCACAGTCGTTCCTTCATGATAAAGGTTATACACCTCTGCCATGCTAACTGCCTCAATGCTGCTGTCTGCTTTGACTATAAGCGCGATACCGTCAACGGCGATCGTTACCTGCTTTACGCCCGTTTCATCCTCTTTAAGGTCGCGGGAAGCCAGACCGAAGTCAACTTCATTTTTCTGAGCGGCGCTGATACCCTCGCCGCTGCCGTTGAAGTTAAGATTGATCGTATTACCGGTCTCCGCCATGTATGCGTCTGCCAGGGCAGACATAACGTTCTTCATGGACGTAGAACCCGCTACGTTGATCGTTGATCCGCCGCAGCCCGTGAACGCCACGGACGAAACGGCAACTACCGCTGCAAGTGCAAGCGCCGCAACAAAAACTGCGATTCTCTTCTTTGCTTTCATTTCTTTTCTTTCTCCTTGATTTTAGTAACTACATTTTACCGCATACTTGTAACAAACTTATTTATAATTGTAACAGCGCTGTAAAAATAGTGTAAACTTTTGCCGAAATGCGGGCGAAAGCAAAGTAAATTCCCGCTTTATCGGCTGCGCTCAGCTATTCCTCTCCGCCGAAATCGGCAAAGAAGCAGGCGGAAACATCCACCTTGTCGCCCGAAAAGGGAACGCCCTCTTTTTCCAGCCACTCGCGCTGTACGTTGTCCCCGCCGAACGCGAATGCCTGCGAAAGGCTGCCGTCGGCGAACACGACGCGGTGACAGGGCACGACGACGGGCGAGCGGTTGCCGTGCAGCAGTCGTCCCACCTGCCGCGCTCCGCGCGGGCTGCCGAGAGCGCGGGCAAGCGCGCCGTACGTCGTCACCTTACCCGCGGGTATCTTCTTCACGAGCGCAAAAAGTTCTTCCGCTTTCATGTATTTGTCCTCCCGCGCCTGTTAGCCCCGCCCGCCGCGTTATTTTTCGCGCGGGCAAAAAGCAAAGGCGCGTCGGGCTTAAAACGTCCGACGCGCCGCAGTTTCTCTTTATTTCCTCTTGCCCGACGCTCACGTCGATCGCGCCGTGACGCTTGCGCGCCGCAAGCCGCGCGTTGACACTCGCACCCGAGGGCGGTCATAACGCCCGCACGGGTTTTACATCAGAAGAAGAGGAATATGACCGCGCCGATATACGCCGCTATGCCCACGAGGATATATCCCCAGGTGTTCATCCACTCCCAGCCGAACGCATAGAACAGGACGAGCAGTCCGATTATAACGAGGAGTATGCCCATTATGATGCCGAACATATTGCCCTTTCTGCCGCTGCGGATCGCCTTGAAGATGTGGAACGCGCCGTAGAGCATGAGCGCAATGCCTATCGCGATATACACCCACTGCGCCGCGGTGTTGGCGACTACTATGAGTATAATGCCGATAAGCAGTTGTATCACGCCCACGATGAGCTGCGCCGTGTCGCGCTCGCTCTTGTCGTGTCTGAAATAGCTGACGACGGTCACCGCGCCTATGCACACGCAGAAAACACCTATCACGGTAATGACTATCGGCGTTATGTCCTGCCCGCTCTTAAAAATGAGGCAGGTAGCTATCGCGGCGAGCATACTGCCGACGAACGCGTTTATCGTTATGCGGAAATAAAATTTCGTTTTGGAAGTGCGCGCGCTCGCGGTAGAGGAACGCTGCGTTCCCTTTCCGTTACGATTACTGCTGCTGTTACCAGAAGACATTTTCGATTACCTCCGTTTCACTCTGTCTTTTCCTTGGCGGCTTCCGCTCCCTCTTCCGCGCTCTCGTCGCGGAAGGATGCGTCGCCGCTCACAGTCTTGCCCGTCACCTCGCGGTACCTGTTCCGCCAGAATTTGGCCTTTTCGGGATCGCGGGGGACGTTTATGCCGTTCTCGTATATCTGCGCCATCGCGTCGATCGCCTTGGGGTGATCGGAGAGAGCCGCCTGATATATCCAGTTATAGCCCATCACACCGTCGTCGGGGGACGCGCCGTATCCGTTTATGAGGCATACGCCGTACCAATACTCGCCTTCGGGAATGCGAGCCTCCGCCGCGGGACGCCACCAGTTTATGGCGTCGTCGAGAAGCGCGGACGCCGCGGGGAGCTGACGCGCCATACGCAGGTATCTCATCGCCTTGACGTAATTTTTCTTGACGCCGCGACCCTGCGAGTACATCGCGCCCAGCTCGAACATCGCCTGAATGTCGCCGCCGTCGGCAGCCTTTTTGAAAAACTCTGCCGCGCGCGCATCGTCGGCGTCGCCGCCCGTGCCCGAAGTCAGCATGAGGGCGTATTCGTAGCAGCAGCCGACGTGGCCCTGCTCCGCGCCCGCCTCGAACCACTGCCGCGCAAGTTCGTAGCTCTTTTTTATGCCCTTGCCGGCATAAAGGCGCTTACCCAGCTCGTACTGCGCCTCGGCGTCGCCGCCCTTTGCCAGCTCCGCGAGCTCTTTGGGCTTCATCATTTTATATTTATTGATATACTGTCCTATGACGGATGATAACTTCATTCGTCCTCCTGCTAAAAGCTCGCCTGACGCGGCAAAATCAAAAAGGGACACGGCTGACTCGCCGTCGTCCCTTTTTACGCTATCAGGACAACGCGTCGGCGTACGCTTCCGCCGTACCGCAAATGACTATCCTGCCCTCGCGGGAATACTTGACGTCGGCATTGCCCGAAAACTCGCCCGACTCCGCCTCGTCGGCGTCCGCGGGTCCGATTATCGTACCTAAACCGTATTTAAGAAATCCCGTGTCGTCTATCGCATACCACCGTATCGCGTATTCTTCCGTACGGAAATACCATATGCGCACGAACTCATAGTCCGCTCCCACGACTTTCGTCGCGGTTATGCGCGCTTCGAGCCCCGAGATCTCGTTGTTGGTCATGTTCTCGACGGTATCGGTAATGACGGTGTATCCGTAATCCTCGTCTTGCAGTTTTGTCGCGAGGCTGTTATAGTCCGCACTCACGCATCCGCTCATGACTGTGCAGGCGAACACGACGACCGCAAGCAGGATCGCGGGCAAAATAAATCTTGTTTTCTTCATGTCCTCTTATCCCGCGCGGATGAGCCGCAATCGGGGTAAATTCTCCTTTTTAGGTTTTTATACCGAGATCACTTCTCGCTGATCGCGCCGACGGGGCATGCAGCTTCGCAAGCGCCGCAGTCGATGCAGACGGATTCGTCGATCTCGTAATGATTAGCGCCCGCGGATATAGCGTTTACGGGGCACTCGCCCTCGCACGTTCCGCACGATACGCACTCGTCCGAAATAACTCTTGCCATGATTTTATCCTCCTGACTCTTTATTGTCATTTATTATAACACGGCTGTCCGCAAAAGTAAATAGATTTTGCGCACTTTATGCCCAACAGTTTTGCGGCACGGATTATTTTTACCTCATGCGGCGCGCGAACGGACGCACTCAGTCCTCCATATGCCGCAACTCGTCCGCCTCGGCTTTGCTCACTTTAAGGTCATCCGCCGCGCTGGACGCATCCAGCTTGGTCACTTTGTCTATGGGATAATCGGACGCGTCGAACGTGCCGTCGCGGTTTTCCGTGCGCACTCTCACCGTCATACGGATCTGATTGACGCCGCTGACCGTGCCTTCCACGCGCTCTCCGCCCTCTTTTTCCACGCGCACGCGGCTTCCCGTCTTGGGCAGGAGCTTGTTCGCCTCCGTGTAATACGCGTTCTCATATGCCAGACAGCACATGAGCCGCCCGCACAGTCCGCTTATCTTGCCGGGGTTGAGCGAGAGATTCTGATTCTTCGCCATGCGGATATTGACTTTCGCGAACTCGCAGCCCGACGCGCAGCAGCACACCCGCCCGCACGGGCCGAAACCGCCCAGCATACGGCATTCGTCGCGCGTGCCTATCTGCCGCAGTTCGATACGCGTGCGGAACGCGCTCGCAAGGTCTTTGACCAGCTCGCGGAAGTCCACGCGGCTCTCGCTCGTAAAGTACAGCACGAGCTTTGCGCCGTCTATGGTGTACTGAGCGTCCACCAGCTTCATTTTCAGCTTGCGCGCGGCTATCTTCTCCCCCGCGATGCGCAGTACTTCGGGTTTTTTGGCGTTATGCTCGGCGTGCGCGGCAAGATCATTTTCCGTCGCCACGCGCAGCATGGGTTTGAGCGGAGCTACTATGCGCTTTTCGTCCACCTCTTCGGGCGGGGTCATGACTACGCCTATCTCCACTCCGCGTGCGGTCTCCACTATGACGTTGTCGCCCGCGCGGCAGTCCGTCTCCGCGGAAAACCAATATACTTTGGGCGTGTTTTCAAACTTTACGCCCACTACTCTTGGCATGATACATTACCTCCGATACCGTAACTACGAACTCGTCCGCGACCGCCGCAAGATTGCCCGTCGCGCTTCTTCCCACCGCGCGGCGCACTGCGCTAAGCACTCTCGGCATTGCCGCGAGCGGGAACTTGTCCGTTAGCGTCCTTATGTTGAACAGTCCGCGCGTGTCCGTTTCCTCTCCGACCTCAGCGCGCATGACGTCCCCCATTATCCCCTCGAAATAGAACAGTACGTCCTTAAAGGTCTTGCGCGTCCCGCCGAGAAGCGTCGTCGCTTCCAGCATACGCGCACTCGGGCCGAGAAGCTCCGCGAGTTTTATGGCGGAAACGAGCGCGTCCGTCTTTCTGCCCGAAATGAGATCGTCGAACTCCGTCAGACTGCCGCGACTGCCGTACAGCGCGTAAGGCAGGTTTTCCCCGCCCCCGCATGAGGGCGGCTCTTTCGGCTCGTCCGGGCAGATCTCCTCCAAACGGCTCGCCACCGTGGGCAGTACGGCGGACGGCGACGTCGCCGTCACGAAGAACACGGCGCTTGCGGGCGCGTCCTCCAAGGTTTTCAGCAGCTTGTTCTGCGCCGCTTCGCTGCTGTCCGAGAGGTGGAGCACGAACGCGCGGCGTTTAAGCTCCGCGGGAGAAAGCCTGCAAAGCGACACCGTTTCGTCCGCGTCCTCCGCGCGGAATCCCTCGCTGCCCAGCACGCGCACGTCGTCGCACAGTCCGTCCGCTATGCGGCGGAGCAGTCTGTCGTCACCGCCGTTTTCTGCGGCTACGGCAATGAACGCAATGCACTCCGAAAGCAGAGTATCGGGCGACGCGAGAAGATAGGAGTTCCCGCCCATACCCGACTTAAACTGCTCGGCAAGCCTGCGGCAAGCGCGCGTAGTCGCCGCTGAGGCGCAGTATACCGACGCTTTCATCCTATTATACCGTGCGATCTCAGCGCACCGAGAACGGCTTCCGCCGTCTTTTCCTTGTCCTCTTCGGTGCGAATGAACGCGAACCTGTCGCGTCCCGCGCCTATTTCGCGGTAACCCGCGAACACCCTGTCGTGGAATTCCCTGCCCGCAAGCTCCATTCTGTCCGATGCGGAGCGGCGGGTGTTTGCAAACGGCGGCGCGTCGAGAAATATCGTAAGGTCTATTCTCACTCCGTGCGTGGCGTAATCGTTGAGCCGCTCCACCTCGCCGCGGTCAAGACCTCTGCCGAAACTCTGATATGCCGTCGTCGAATCCACGTACCTGTCCACTATCACTACTTTGCCCGCTTCGAGCGCGGGAATGATGACACGGCGGGTATTTTCGCTCCTCGCCGCCTCAAACAGCAGCAGTTCGGTCTCCGCGCACATTTCGAGCGATTCGTCTTTGAGCAGCTCGCGTATGCGTTCGCCCACTTCCGTGCCGCCCGGCTCGCGCGTGAAAAGCGCGTCTATACCCAGCTCGCCGAGTTTTTGTTCGAGCAGGCGTATCTGCGTGGACTTGCCCACGCCCTCACATCCCTCGAACGTCACGAGTTTTCCGTTGTGTGCGTACTTCGTTCCCATTATTTTCCCTTTCAGTTTATCCCTTTTTATCCGAGCACCTCGTCCGCCGCGTCCGAAAACGCCGCAAGCTCCTCGTCGCCGTCGAACGGAGTGAGTATGAACACGACGTATCTGTCGTCGTATTTTTCCGCCGCTATGCCGCGCGCATAGAATTCGTGCGCCGCGCGCCTGCCGCCGTGCGCTCCGCAGTCCAGCACCACGCGGGTGAAGTCATCGCTTTTTAAGCAGCGATGACGCTTGCGCAGTCCGTCGGAAAACGCTTTTAGCCTGTCGTATTCCCGCGCGCACTCCGCCGCGCCGTCCACGCAACTTTCCAGCGACGCGTACAGTACATAATTCGGACTCGTCGTTCCGAGGGCGTCCAGCATGACGTTCGCCCTTTCGGTAAGCGCGGGAGAGAGTGCGAGGAACGCCGTCTGAGTCATCGCGCCGAGAGTCTTGTGCGCAGACATGTTGCACGCGTCCGCAAGACCCGCCGCGCTTACGGGGAACAGATCGGGACGCAGAGCGAAATGCGCTCCGTGCGCCGAGTCCACTATCAGCATCGCTCCCGCGCTCCGCACGGCTTCCGCCGTCTTTTTCAGGTCGGGCGCGCGGCCGTAATAGTCGGGGTACTGCACCACCGCGACGGTCGCGCCGCTCTTTCTTATCGCGCGCTCGAAGTCTTCGGGAGTCGTCATCACGGGCAGACCGTCCTCGCCGCTTACGCTGTCCGCGTATGTAACCGTCGCTCCCGCAAGGAACGCGGCTTCGTCCACGGCGCGGTGACGGTATATGTCCGTTACCAGCGACTTCGCTCCCGTCGCAAGCACCGCCGCCTTTATGCCTATCGACGATCCGCCCACTAAAAAGCGCAGCGCCCGCACTCCGTAAAGCTTCGCCGCGCGCGCCTCCGCCTGTTCTATGAGATCGGCGGGAAACACGTCCGGCACTTCCGTTATGTCGCGCGGATCGAGCTTCCCCTTGTGTCCGGGCGTGTGACCGCGCCAGACGGGCGCGTACTCCGCAAGAAATTCGTTGATGGTCATTTTCGTTATTATATCACCAAACGCGCCCGATTGCAATCGTTTTGACGGCAAAAGCGCGGTAAGGGGCGGCGCCGACGCGCCGCCCCGCTTGTTCGATGCCGACTATTCCGCCGAAAACGACATTACGCCATGCGCGAAAACGCGCACGCAAACGTCACTTCAATACCGAGCGGAGCATTTTTTCGGAGAACGTACCCTTTTTATACGGCTGATAGCGCATGCCCATGTCTATACGCGTGCTCTTTGAGAGTATGCTCTTGACGTGCGAGAAGGTCTCGAAGCCCACTTTGCCGTGGTATGCGCCCATGCCGCTGTCGCCCACGCCGCCGAAGGGCAGTTCGCTGGTTGCGAGGTGGATTATCGTATCGTTGAAGCAGCCGCCGCCGTAGCGTATGCGCGTCGCAACGCCGTCCATGTGCGACTTGTCCGAAGAGAACAGGTAGAGCGCGAGGGGCGACGGTCTGTCGGCGAGAGAGGAATACACCTCTTCAAAGTCCGAATAGGTCAGTACGGGGAGGACGGGTCCGAAGATCTCCTCGCCCATGACCGCGTCGTCCCACGTCACGCCGTCCATGACGGTGGGTTCTATGCGCAGAGCCTGTCTGTCGTACCTGCCGCCGCGCACCACTTTGCTCTCGTCTATAAGGGAGAGCACGCGATCGAAGTGCTTTTCGCTGACTATCTTGCCGTAGTCGCCGCGCTCCAACGGGTGCTCACCGAACTGCGCCGTTATCTGCTCGCATATTGCGGAAACGAGGTCGTCCTTTATGCGCTCGTCGCAAAGCACATAGTCGGGAGCGACGCAGGTCTGACCGCAGTTGAGGAATTTGCCGAACACTATGCGGCGCGCCGCAAGCGGCAGTTTGGCGGTCGAGTCCACTATACACGGGCTTTTACCGCCCAGTTCGAGCACGACGGGAGTGAGGTGCTCGGCGGTGTGGCGCAGCACTTCCCGCCCGACGTTCGTACTGCCCGTAAAGAACACCATGTCGAATTTGCGTTCGAGCAGTGCGGCATTCTCGCTACGCCCGCCGGTAACTACCGCGACGTACCTTTCGTCGAATATGCCGCCGAGTATATCCGCAAGCACCGCGCTGACGGAGGGCGAATACGCGCTCGGCTTGACCATGGCGGTATTGCCCGCGGCTATCGCGTTAGTGAGCGGTTCGAGGGTGAGTAGTACGGGGTAATTCCACGGGCTCATTATGAGCACGTTGCCGTATGGATTGGGCACGCGGAAGCCCTTGGACGGATACTGCGAAAAGGGCGTATGTACCTTAACGGGCTTCATCATGCTTTTGAGGTGCTTTTTAAGGTACGATATCTCGCTCTTTATCTGACCCGTTTCGCACATATACGTCTCATACGCGCTCTTGCCGAGGTCCGCTTTGACCGCGTCCGCAATGTCCCCTTCGCGTTTCACGAGTGCGTCGTAAAGGCTGCCGAGCGCATCCATGCGAAATTCGTAGCCGAGCGTCGCGCCGCTCTTGAAGTATGCGCGCTGCGCGTTCAGCAGTTCTTCTATCTGTTCTGCCGTCATATGCGCTTCTCCTTTCCCTGTTTCGGGACGTCCGCTGTTCGGCGCGCCATTTATCGCGCCCTATTTTCCTTTTTTCTTTATATCGGCTTTCCCCGAGCCCTGTGCTATGAATTCGCGCACGCGCTCGTGCCAGTCAGTCTCGTCGCCGTACAATTTGTCTATATCCCCGTAAAGTTCGGGCAGACCGGTGAGCAGATTGTCCGAAAACAGTTCTACGGGAAGCGGCATGTCCTTTTCGCAACACATACGGAATATGCCGATAAGCTCCGCCGTACGACGCACCGCGCGCGAAAGCAGTTCGGACGCGCTGTCGCGGCGCACGCTGCCGTCCATGACGTTATACCACTCGCGCCTGCTTTCGTTCACCGTTTCTTCCGAGTAGTCCTCCCTCGAAAAGAGCGCGCCGAGCAGTCCGAACGGCTTGATCCCCGCCCTGCCTATCGCCTCGGAAACGCGACGACGCAGGCCGTGAGCGTCGAAAGTGCCGCGCAAAAAACGAAAGTAACCGCTTATTGCCTTTTTGACATATCCGACGTCCGCCGATATTCCTATCGTGCCGAGAGCCGCGCCGAGCACTCCCGCTACAATGCCCTCGCCGATGTCCTCTTCCGCGTACGGAAGAGCGTATGAGTGCATGTAAACTCCGCGCTTTTTACGAACGAAATACGCGTCCAGCTCCCGCTCGACGCGCGTATGCGTCATGTTCCTGTCCATGCGCGTCCCGCCCGCGCGGTCGGCAAGGCAGTAGACGAACGGATGGAACACCGTGTCCGCCGCATAGTGGGAGATGTAGCCCGAAGCATACGCCATCGCCTCGGGATGAGAGCGCACGTATGCGCACATCGCGCACAGTCCCCCGTAAATGTTCATGCGGTGGAGCAGTTTGCCGGGAGCGACGGAGCGGTATTTGACGAACCGAAAAAAGAACATGGGATCGCCGCCCTGCGCGCCGAACAGATACATAGCCCGTTCACTATCGGAAACGCCGCCTATATCGGGCAGCGCTTCTTCCGCTATGATGTTGTGAGTGTATGCGCTCGGCATGGGGATCGCTCCTTATCCGTCTTATTATGTTACGACGATGCGGATATTAGACGCTCCGTCAGCCGTGCCGCCCTGAGTTCGGCTATGCCCTGCCGCCGATCTTCCGCATTGCCGCGTTACAATATGCCCTGCCGCATTATTTCACGCCTGCCGCCCGCGCTTTTACCGTCGGACTGCTCCGCCGCGTTTACCAAGCCGCGCATCCGCGCATACGCTTACGGAACGCTCTTTATTTTCCGCTCTTCGGATCCTTCTTATCCGACGTTTCGGCGGGTTGTCTGCTCGCCTTTGCGGGAGCACGCTGAGCCGTACGCGTTTGCGGCTGCGCATCGGAAGTACGCGCGTTTTGCTCCGCGGCGCGGGGCGCGGGTTCGGACGCATCCAGAACGACGTTTGCCTTTCTCTCGCGGTACTCGGACAGTATTCGCTCCTCTTCCAGCCGTTCCGCCTCTTCGCGCGCCGCCGTCACTTCGACGGGCTGGGCGGATATGTTTATCCTGCTTATGGCGGAGCCGAGCACGGACACCACGCCGTAGGACGCGAGAACGACCGTGGAAATGTACAGTCCGTCCTGCAAGGATATGAGCATGACTCCGCTCGACGTGCGGTACACCACTCCGAACAGTCCGTTGAGCACGAACGTGCCGAGCAGACAGCACGCGAGCGTCACCACGACGAGTATGACGCGGTATGCGTTGTACGGCCGCGAAAGGCGGAGAAGCACCATATAGCCCGTATAAGTCAGCGCGATCGTGACCATGGTCTTGAACACCTGATCGTCATCTACGTTGCTGTTGGGATATGCGAGCCGCCAATAGACGTATATCGCCATTACCGCTATGGTGAGCGTCAGACCGCCCGGCGATGCGTTTTTGAGCATGTTGCCGAGGAAGCCGCCGTGCACTCGGTCTTTATTGACCTGCAACGCGAGGAACAGCGAGGGCACCGCGGTGATGAACAGCTCGTACATCAGCGTCTGCTCCGTCGTAAAGAAGTACGCCTGACCGATTATCAGCGTGATGACGGAGAGAAGGACGGTCATTATCGTCTTCATCAGATACAGCGACGACGCCTTTGCTATGTTGTTGATGACCCGCCTGCCTTCGACGACGACGTCGGGCATGGAGGTGAAGTTATTGTCCATGAGCACGAGGTGCGCGACGTTTCTCGCCGCCTCCGCGCCGCTCGCAATGGATATCGCGCAGTCCGCCTGGCGCATGGCGAGGATGTCGTTCACGCCGTCGCCCGTCATGGCGACGTTGTGCCCCTTCGCCTTTATGCTGCGCACGAGTATGCTCTTCTGCTCGGGAGTGACCCTGCCGAACACCGTATAGCGGTTAGCCGCCTCGAACACCTCCTGATTGCTCAGTCCTTCGAGGGAGATGTACTTGTCCGCGTCCGCGACGCCCACGCGCCGCGCGACTTCCGAAACGGTAATGGGGTTGTCGCCCGAAATGACTTTTACGGCGACGTCGTTCTCCTTGAACCACTTTATGGTGTCCGCCGCGTCCTCGCGGATATGGTCCTCTATGACTATGAGGCATATGGGACGACGGACGGCGGGAAGCCTGTTGTTCTTTATCTCCGTGGGCGAGTGCGCAAGGCACATCACGCGGTAGCCCTGACTCGCGTTTTCGTCCACAAGCCGCTTTATGCGCACGCCCATTTCGCCCAGCACGAATTCGGGCGCGCCGAGAAGGTACGTTCCGATATCCTCGAACGTCACCGCGCTGAGTTTGCGGTCGGAGGAGAAAGGAAGCACCGTCACGGGACGGAATTTGAGGTTATAGCCGAACTTGTCGGCAAGCGCGATCGCGGTCTGATTGTTGTCCTCCGTCGCGCTGAGCATGGAGCCTATTATGTCGGCGGCGGGTATATTGCCCTCTCCGCCCTTTATCTCGATGACGCGCTTGACGCTCATGGAGCCGTCCGTTATCGTACCAGTCTTGTCCAGACACAGCACGTCCACGCGGGCGAGCATCTCTATGCTGTACATGTTCTTGACCATTGCGCGGCGCTTTACGAGGCGAAGCATGCTCGCCGCGAGCGCGACGCTCGTAAGCAAAAACATTCCCGACGGGATCATTCCTATCACCGCGCCGCTGACCTTGGTTATGACCTCATAGAAAAGGTTGCCCGAACCGCGCGCCCAAAGCTCGCCCACGGTGCGCCCCGCGCCGAGATCCGCCCAGTAGAAGTTGTACGTGCGGATGAACATCAGTATGGCGATGGGGATCATCACTATGGATACGACTTTGATTATGAGGTTTACGGAGCGGTTGAGCTCGCTCTTCGTCTTTTTGTACTTTTTGGCATAGGACGCGAGCGTTTCGACGTAGTTCTCGTCGCCTATCTTGCCGACGCGCGCGCGGCAGGAGCCGGACGTTACGAACGAACCCGAATACAGCGTGTCGCCCGCCTTTTTATGTATGGGAACGCTTTCGCCCGTAAGCATGGACTCGTTGACGTCGCATTCTCCCGTTAAAAGCACGGAGTCCGCACATATCTGCTTGCCCGTTTCGAGGAGTATGACATCGTCGAGCACGACGTCCTGCACGCTGACCGCCTTGACTTCCCCGCCCCTGACGACTATCGCGGAGGGCGCGGTGACGAGTTTGAGCTTGTCTATCGCCATCTTCGCCTTTACTTCCTGGATGATGCCGATGACGGTGTTTACCAGTATTATGACGACGAACAGGAACTTGCTCCAATCCTCGGCAAAATCGACGACGAGCGCCATCATGATGAATACCACGAGCACGACAAGGTTGAGGTATGTGCATACGTTGGACACGATTATGCGCAGATAGGACTTGCCGCCGCCCTTCGTCGTTATGTTGAGGTAGCCATCTTCCGTGCGCTTTGCCACCTGCTCCGCGGTCAGACCGACGTCGGGAGACGGGTCGTACCTCTCCGCGTTCTCCGAACTCGCGTGCCTCACCCCCCGCTTTTTGGCGGGTTTCTTCTTACGCCCCTTGCCGACTGCGGAATCGTAGTCGAGAAGGTCTATCGTGGACAGGCTCTTGCTGCCGTTTGTATCGTTGGTCGTCATGTATTGATTATACTATGCCCCCGCGTCCTTGTCAAGAGCGTAGCGCGTTTTCGTCAAAAAGCGTACGCCCGTCGGGTTGGGTACGGGCGTACATAATGGGGATATTATATGGGCGTATAAACGCCGTTTGTCAGTTTTTGTCTGCGGGATCAGACGATCTCTGAGCCTGCTCTCTGCGCTTTGCCCGCCTCTCTTCCAGCCTGCGCCTGTGCGCCGCCTCCTTTATGCGCTTATAGCCGAGCGCGGTGTTATCCGTCATCTTTATCGCGGAGTACAGCGACTCGTCGTCGCGCACACGCACCACGACGTCGGGAACGATCACGCCCGTCTTTCTGCGGTACTCGTCCATCTCGTCCGTGACCGCCTTGAAAGTGGCGACTATCGCTCCCTTTCTTATCGCAAGCGTTACGAGCGGTTTGGTGCGCAGACGCACTTTGAGCTTCGCGCCGACGTCCTTTCGGTTTGCGTTCTCTATCGAAAGCGCGTGATCGAGCAGCTTTTGCAACCGCTCCCGCTGATCGGGAGACAGTTCCGCCGCCGCGCCGTCGAACGTCGTCTTGCCCGACGCGCGCGCGTATGCCGACGCTCCGACGCTTTCGTCAGTCTTTTCGACGCTTTCCGCCGCGCTTTCGACATCCGTCACGGAGATTTCGTCGATACGTTCCTCGCTTCCGACGCTTTCGTCAGTCTTTCCGACGCTCTCCGCCGCGCTTTCGCCGCCTGTCGCGGAGATTTCGTCGATACGTTTCTCGCTTCCGACGCTTTCGTCAGTCTTTTCGACGCTTTCCGCCGCGCTTTCGCCGCCTGCGGTCGCGCCTCTTCGCGCCGCACGCCTGTCAAGGATCGTACGACACGCCGCGCTTGCCGCAATCCCCGCCACGAGGAGCGCGGAGAACACTATCACGAGCACCAATGCGGCTTCGGGTGCCATTGCCGCACAGACGATCATTTTTCGCCCTCCTCCGCATCATGCGAATCCGCTTTTTCGAGTCTGCGGAGCCGCCTGCGTTCGGCGGCCTCCTCACGCTCGCGGCGATAGAGTTCGACGGTCTCGTCCGTCATTTCGATCGCGGAGCCGAGCGTTTCGTCGCTCTGCACCTTTATCGCCGTTTCGCGCACCTGCGCGCCCAGCTCCTTTTTATACGATCTCAGCTCGCCGGGAAGTATCTTATAGAGAGCGATCACCGAGTCGCGGCGTATTTTCAGCCGCACGAGAGGTTTTTTACCCGTCTTTATAAGGATGCCGTCCGATCGGATGATCTCGCTTGCGTCCGCTTTGCTCATCGCGTGATCGCGCAGTGCGTCGAAACGCCGCCGCTGATCATCGCAGAGAGCCGCATAAGCCGCTTCGAACGGAGTCAGACCGCTCGTTTCCTGCCCGCCGCCCGCGGGCGGAGGCGTGATGTCGTCGAAGTTTACGCCGCCGTCGCCTTTGTCGTTTCCGCCGCTTCCGACGGGAGCGCGCTTCTTTCTGATCATGAACAGGACGCATACCGCGCTACCCGCCGCCGCAAGCAGCCATATGCCGACTACCATGAGGACGGGCACGACGGAGAAGGGCGATTCCGTCACTTCCACTTTAAGTTCGACGCTGTATCTGTCGTCCTGATCGCCGCCCGCCTGCCATGCCGACGCGCGCGTGTAGGTATCGACGAAGGTATACAGCGTGTTCTTTACCGCCGTGCGCAGAAGCGATACCGTCGTGGGACTGCTGTCGAAATACTCGCCCGAATCCATCATGAGATCGTTGCCCGCGCGTATAGCCTGCATGCCGTTCATGTACGGGCGGCCGAGCGACCAGTCTGTTATGAGCGAGCCTCTGAATCCCCACTCGGTACGCAGTATGTCGTTATTGAGGGGGTCGCACGCGCCGCACCACACCGCGCCTAAGCAGTTGAACGCCGTCATCGCGGCATTCGCCTTACCCTCTTTCGTCGTTATCTCGAAGGGGCGCAGGTACGTTTCGCGCAGTGCCTGTTCGGTGATCCACGTCTTGACGTTTTCGGGATTTATTCCCTCTTCGCTCACCGCGAAGTGCTTCATGTAGCAGTACAGACCCGAATTCACAGAGCCGCGCACCACTTCGGAAGCGAGCTTACCTATGAGCACGGGGTCTTCGGAGTAGTACTCGAAATACCTGCCGCTGTAAGCGTTTCTGTGGAGGTTAAGTCCGGGCGCGTACCAGCCGTTGATGCCCACCGCGCTCGCTATGACGCCCTGCGCTCTTCCCATGTTGAACGCGAGTTCCTGGTTCCACGAGCAGCCCACGAGGCACTCTGCGGGGAACGCGACGAGTTTGCCTCTGTCCGCCGCCGCCACTCCCGGCGCGTGGAATCCTGCGGGACCGTCCGCATCCCAGCGGTACGGCTTGCCGACGCTCGTTATTATGTCCGTGCGATAGAACGCGTTTGCGATCATGTCCGTCATCTCCTTGACGGAGACCTGATTAAGAAGCGTCTCCCAGCGCGGCTCTTCATAATCGCTGCCGAGCGCCTTGACGAGCTCGTCGTTATATTTGAGAGAAGCGGCGCTCGATCCCGAAAGCTCGCTCGAGCTCGCGGGGCTGCCGTCCTCCCTGACGACGAGGCGCAGTCCGCTGTCCACTCCCGTAGTAGGCATGACGTCCGTGTCGTAACGCGTGTTGAGCGCGGTATTTACGCTGTCTATGAGTTCGGTATTCGAGCGGTCGGGCGTGCGCGACTTGGGGTAAGAGCCCGCAAAGTCCGCACGGGAGAGGTACGTTATCGGCTCTCCGCCCGCCGTCGAGCCGTCTATCGGCATATCCATATACGCGCTCTCGCCGGTAAAGCGATTGACGACGCTGTTCTGCGTTACGGGGTCTGTGTCTATTTTGATTGTAGTCGGCACGTTATAGACGATTTCCGCATTCTCGCAGGGCGCGAGGGTATGCGCGTTTATGCGCAGAGAAAGCGTGAGATCGCCGTTTTGCAGTTCGTAACCCGCGTGGCCGTCGCCGTTTGCGTCGTAACAGTCGTAACTCGCAAAATCATACGGCGTGAATGTAAATTCAAACGTCTGCGCGCGACCGGGGTCGAGCATCTGCGTCTTTGCGAATGCCGCGAGGTTTATCGCGCTCTTTTCCGTCTTGCCCTTTTCGTATTCGGACGACCAGTAAAGCTGCACCACGTCCTTTCCCGCGCGCACGGCGTTCTCGCTCCTGTTTGTGACCGTCACCGAAATTTTGATAACGGTATCCGCGTTTATTGCCGATCCCGCGGGGAGCGACGACTCAACGGTATAGGCAAAGTCCGTACCGTAACTCAGACCGTGACCGAACGGGTACTGCACCACGCCGTCATACCCTTTTCCGTACTCCGTCTCGACGTTGTCGAAAAATCCTTCGGCGTCCGCCGTCTCGTACCACTTATAACCGACGTATATGCCCTCGGCATACGTTATCTGTCCGAAGTCGCTGGGCTGGGCGAACATGTTCGCGTCCGTCGGGTTATAATCGCGCGTCGAATACGCATAGGTGTCCGAAAGTCTGCCCGACGGAGTTACCGTGACGCGCTGCGTCTCGCCGTCTTCCGTCGTCACCGTCTTGTAGCCTTGGAGAAGTCGGGGTATCGCCTTGGTGCCCGACTGTCCCGTTATCCCCACATACAGAGCCGCGTCCACGCCCTCGTTTTCGAGGAATCCGCACTCGAGGGGATTGCTGAGGTTGAGAAGCACTATCACCTTTTCAAAATTATCGGTGACTATTTCAAGCATATCCTCCTCTTCCTGCGTCAGTTGCAGATACGTTCCGGAATAGTCCGTGGAAGCGGAGCCGTTGTTCTTGGACTGATAGAGCGTCAGTTCGCGCTCCTCCGCGCCCTTTCTGGAAATGGCGACGACGGCAACGTCCGAAAAGTCTATCGCCTGCCTCAGCACCGCGTGAGTATATACGGAGGCGGGGGGATTGTAAAGCTCTCCTATGCCTCCCGCCGCCGTCACGTTATAGGAGGAAAAGTCGTTATACAGCTTTTCGAGTTCGGGGTTGACCTCGAACCCTTCGGACTCGAACGCTTCCGAAAGCGAGATGCCTATTTCGGAGAGTATGTCCGCGCTTGCCGCATCCGTATTGAATATCGTGCCGCCGCTGCCTCCGCCCGAGTATACCCAGCCGTTTTCGGTGGACGCATACCCGAACAGATTGACCTTGCGCTCGTCCTCCGCGAGAGGAAGCGCGTTGTTCTCGTTTTTGAGCAGTACTATGGAGTCCTCCGCTATCTCCTGAACGGACTCGTCGCCCAGTTTGAGCGCGCTGCTTACCGTCGTGCTGTCCGTATTGAGCTTGCTCGATCCGAATACGGTCATGAGATAATCCCAGTATGCGGATGCGAATGCCGTCGCAACTATCGCCACAGCGACGAGCACTGCGATGACGGCGGCAAGCACCACTCTTTTCAAAGTCACTTTTATCATGAGCCACCTCCCTCGCCCGCGCCGCCCGAGTACTGTATTTCCAGCCTGTCTATATTGCATCCCACGACTTCGCCGTAGCAGTTCTTATACTCGCTCTGCACGGTAAGTTCGATTATGTTCTCGCCCGCTTTGAGTTCCAGCCTGCCGAAGTTGATGTCCGTAAAGTTTTCAAACAGTATGGGATCGCCTACTTCCGAAGTCGCGCCGGGGATGATGACGGAATCCGCCACGTTAAGAGTTTTCAGAGTTTCCGCGGAAGCCTCCTGCGCCGTACCGTACTTGACGACGAACGTCTTGTTGAACTGCATGTCGCCCATTACGAGCGGTCTCCACGCCTGCGGAGCGG
>DXHT01000041.1 GCA_019113265.1 Bacillota bacterium
GGGTTATGAGCCCAACGAGCTACCGACTGCTCTATCCCGCGACGGTGTTTGTCTCCCTTTTTGGCGACAGTATAATGATTATACACTTCCGAAGGGCGGTTGTCAAGGAAATTACGGGTATTTTTTAGCGCGCTTAATGTCGGATATCGCCTTTCGGGCGGTGCGCGCGTATGCGTTCGCGTAAAACCCTTGACAGCTTTCATAACAAAGTGTATAATGAATATACTAAACGTGGAGGGCTCGGTAAATGGTGAAAGTGAGATGCCCGAAGTGCGGGACGATATTCCCGCCGGAGGCGAGAGAGGTACAGATCTGCCCCCGCTGCGGTTGCGCGATGCGTATTTCAAAGCGTCCCGCGTCGTCCGTCAGGTATCCTGCGGATCGCAGAGAAGATCAGTACAGACCGTCCCAGCCGCCCAGACTGCCTGAGCGGAGCGGGAGCGGCGTATATCTTTCGCGCGAGCAGTACGAGGATCTGCTTTATAAAGCGCGTATGCGCAGAGAATATCGTGACGACCGCGGCTATTACCGCGACGGTTACGACGGTTTTGCCGAGGACTATACGGGCTATCCGTCGTCCGTCGATTACGACAGAGACGTTTGCGATTACAGGCGCGGCTATGACCGCGCGCCCTATCGCCGCGGAGACGAGCCCCGCGAGGCGGCATATCAGCCGCGCACCGCGCCCGAAAGCGCACCTGCGCCCGCACCCGAAAACGTGGTGACGAGCGAGCCGACGCCCGAAAGCGCGCCTGTGCCCGCACCCGAAAACGTGGTGACGAGCGAGCCGACGCCCGAAAGCGCACCTGCGCCCGCACCCGAAAACGTGGCGGCGAGCGAACCGGCGCCCGAGACGGCGCCCGCTCCCGTAGCCGCTCCCGAAAGCGCGAGCGTGTCCGCATTCGAGTCGATAGAGAGTAAGCGCGAAACGGATAACGGCACGGCAGCGTCGCCCTTCGATGCGCCCTCGGCGTTCTCGCCGTTCGCGCAGCCCGAAGCGGACGCATACCGTCCCGCGCCTCCTCCGCCCGCAGCTCCCGACATTCCCGCACCCGCGGGTGACGACGAGAGCCGCGCTCCCGTAGTGAAGGTAAAGCGGTACGGCAAAGCCGCGGCGGCAGTCGCCTGCATAATCCTGATCGCGGCGGGAGTGATGAACGCTCTTCTTCTCATTCTCGGAGTGGTAGGCGAGGGATTTGCGTCCCTTTTAAACGGACTCGATCTCGTTACGGCGGGTTCGGTGGGGCAGAAGATAGTCACGATAGCCGTAATCGCGCTTCCCGTCGTCCTCGCACTGTTCGGAATAGCGGGCGCGGCGGCGCACAAGAAAGGACTTATGGTGACGGTCGGCGTGCTTCTTATCATAGCGTTCATAGCAACGCTGCTGTTCGTCTTCATATACAGCGCGCTCGGCTCGGACGGCACGTTCAATTTCATGACGTATATTCAGGGCAACTTCTCGACGCAGACCGTATGGGTATACATCGCCGCGGGACTGTCGCTTATCGGAGCCATTGCGCTGTTCGTCCTCTCGGCAAAGACGGGGAAAAAGCGTTAAAACGGAAAATTAGTGCCGTAAAACGCTTGCAAAAAGCATGCATATTGTGATAGAATATAAAGGCTTTTCCGAGGAAAAGCCTTTTATCCTTGCTTGCGGACGAAGTGCCGCAGGCTGCAAATCCAAAAGGAGGTACATTATGACCGAATACGAAGTTCTCTACATCATCTCTCCCAAGCTGGAAGACGCGGCGCGCGACGAACTCATTTCGAGATTCGAAGGCGTGGTCACGAACGCCGGCGGCAGCGTGGAGACGGCTAAGTGGGGAATGCGCAAACTTGCTTACAAGATCGACTTCATGACCGACGGCTACTATGTCCTTATGAGCTTCACCGCTCCGGAGGACGTACCCGCGGAACTCGAACGTCAGATGCGCATCACGGACGCCGTTATGAGATTCCTTGTCACCAAGAAGGTGGACAACAAGCTCACGCGCGCGGAGGACGCGAGAAAGGCGAAGGCTGCCGAAAAGGCTGCCGCGGCGGCCAAGGCGCGCGAAGAAGCAGCCGCGCTTGCCGCTCAGCAGGCTAAGGAGGCCGAGGAGGAAGCTCCCGCCGAAGCGCCCGTAGAAGAGCCCGCCGAGTCCGAAGCGAGCCAGCAGCCCGCAGGAACGGAAGAGCCTTCCGCAGAATAAGGAGACAGCGCAATGAACAGGATATTTATCATCGGTAATTTGACCGCCGATCCCGATTATTCGGTATCCGCGAGCGGCACGCCCATGTGCAGGTTCACCGTTGCGGTGAACAGACGCCACTCCTCTGCCCAGGGGGATGAGCGCACGGCGGATTTCTTCCGCGTGACTACTTTCCGCAAGACCGCGGAAAATTGCAGCAACTTCCTTGCCAAGGGCAGGAAAGTGGGCGTTGTGGGATCGATACAGCTCAACGATTACACGGATAAGGACGGCAACAGGCGTACGAGCGTCGACGTGACCGCGGACGAAGTGGAATTCCTTTCCCCTCGCGGCGAAGACCAGGCTCCCTCCGCTCCCGCTCCCCGCAGGTCGGGCGGCGGCGCGGCGCTTGAGCAGGTGAACGACGATTCGCTGCCTTTCTGATATCAGGAGTGAACGATCATGGAGAATAAAAAGACCGCTGCCGCCAAGGAATACGGCGGCGACGATAAGACGAAGAAAGTCCGCCGGCCTCAGAAGAGAAAGGTCTGCGAGTTCTGCGAAAAGGGCATTGCCGTCGTCGATTACAAGGACGTCACCCGCATTCGCAAGTATGTGACCGAAAAGGGCAAGATCGTATCCGCTCGTGCAAGCGGATGCTGCGCCCGTCACCAGCGCCAGCTTACCGTTGCGGTAAAGCGCGCCCGCGTGATGGCTCTCCTTCCTTTCAAGGGTGAGTGATGATATAGCGTCACATTTATGTTGTGTCATAAAGCGTCCGCACTCGGTGCGGACGCTTTTTCTCGGCCTTTTACTCTTTGGCGGGGAAACATAGCGCGTTTCGTTTGTGCGGCCGGTGCGTGCTCCGTTCGTGCGCGCTCCGCTTTTTTCGGGCGGGGAAATGCCCCGCGCCGTTTATGACATGCGGGCGAGCGTCGCCTTTTTTCGTGCGGGCGTCTTGCCGCGTCCGCGCGTTTTTGCCCCCGCGTCCGCGCTCGTTTACTTTTCTTTGCACGTTGCCGCTACCCATGCCGCGCGTCGGGTCGTAGCATAGCCGTTTGCCGCGCTCCTTTGCCCGAAAAAGCGTTTTAATGTTTGTCAAGCAAAATGACGCGGCGCGGCGCAAAAAATTATGTGAATTTTTTACGCAAAGCTATTGACTTTTTGGCTCTGCGGGCGTATAGTATATGTACACGCAGACACAATATATTGTGGTGCGCATGATATAGTTATTACAATATATTGTTTTTAAGTAAAAAACAGGGGAGAGAAGGATCATGAAGATCATCAAGAGAGACGGTTCGGAAGTCGAGTTCGACAGACAGAAGATCGCTAGCGCGATAAAGAAGGCGAACAGGGCGGGCAAGCCCGAGCTTTCGGACGACTGGATCGATACTCTTGCGCTGACCGTCGAAAAGGACTGCCTTAAAATGAACAGGGCGGTCAACGTCGAGGAAGTGCAGGATTTCGTCGAGACGAGCATAATGAAGCTGGGCGCTTATGAAGTGGCTAAGCGGTACATCAGGTACCGTCATCAGCGCAATCTCGCGCGCCGTGCGAACACGACGGATAAGTCCATACTCACGCTCATAGAGAGCAACAACGAGGAGATCAAGCAGGAGAACAGCAACAAGAACCCTGCGGTCAACTCCGTGCAGCGCGACTACATGGCGGGCGAGGTCAGCAAGGACCTTACCAAGAGGCTTTTCCTTGCGCCCGACATCGTACAGGCGCACGAAGAGGGACTCATCCACTTCCACGACGCGGACTACTTCGCGCAGCATATGCACAACTGCGATCTGGTCAATCTCGAAGACATGCTTCAAAACGGCACCGTCATTAGCGGCACGATGATAGAGCGTCCGCACAGCTTTTCGACGGCGTGCAACATAGCGACGCAGATCATAGCGCAGGTGGCGTCCAACCAGTACGGCGGACAGTCCATAAGCCTGACGCACCTCACTCCCTTCGTTCAGGTCTCGCGCGAGAAGATCTCCCGCGACGTGGACGCGGAATTCGAGCTTGCGGGCGCGGATCCCGGTGCGGAAATAAAGGCGAAGATAGTCGAAAAGCGTCTTAAAGAGGAGATCAAGAAGGGCATACAGACGATACAGTATCAGCTCGTCACCCTGCTCACGACCAACGGACAGGCGCCGTTCGTGACCATATTCATGTACCTCGGCGAGGCGCGCGGGCGCGCGGAGAGAAAGGACCTCGCGCTCGTCATAGAGGAGATGTTGCGCCAGCGTTACGAGGGCGTCAAGAACGAAGTGGGCGTATACATCACTCCTGCTTTCCCCAAACTGATATACGTTCTCGAAGAGAGCAACATCCACGAGGACAGCCCGTACTACTACCTCACCAAACTTGCCGCGAAATGCACGGCAAGGCGCATGGTCCCCGATTACATCAGCGAAAAGGTCATGCTCAAAAACAAGGTGGACAAGAACGGCAACGGTCAGTGCTACACCTGCATGGGCTGCCGCTCCTTCCTCACTCCTTACGTGGACGAAAACGGCAAGCCCAAGTATTACGGACGTTTCAATCAGGGCGTCGTCACCATAAACCTCGTGGACGTGGCGTGCAGTGCGGGTCCCAACAACATGGAGGAGTTCAACCGCATACTCGACGAGAGGCTGGAACTTTGCCACCGCGCATTGCAGGCGCGTCACAAGCGTCTCGAAGGAACGCTTTCCGACGCCGCACCCATACTTTGGCAACACGGCGCGCTCGCAAGGCTCAAAAAGGGCGAGAAGATAGACAAGCTCCTTCACGGCGGCTACTCCACCATATCCCTCGGCTATGCGGGACTGTGGGAGTGCGTGTACGAGCTGATCGGCAGAAAGCTCACCGAGCCGGAGGGCGAGAAGCTGGGTCTTGAGATCATGCAACGCCTCAACGACGCCTGCGCGAAGTGGAAGAAGGAGGAGAATATCGACTATTCGCTTTACGGTACGCCCCTCGAATCCACGACGTACAAGTTCGCAAAGTGCTTGCAGAAGCGTTTCGGCATAATCCCCGGAGTTACGGACAAGAGCTACATCACCAACTCCTATCACATACACGTAACGGAGAAGATAGACGCGTTCAAGAAGCTGGAAATAGAGAGCAAGTTCCAGGCGCTCTCTCCCGGCGGCGCGATATCCTACGTCGAAGTGCCCAATATGCAGAACAACATCGAGGCGGTGCTCAGCGTCATGAAGTTCATTTACGACAACATCATGTATGCGGAGCTCAACACCAAGTCGGACTACTGCCAGGAGTGCGGTTTCGACGGCGAGATACAGATCGTCGAGGACGGCGGCAAGCTCGTTTGGGAATGCCCCAACTGCGGAAACCGCGATCAGAGCAAGCTGAACGTCGCAAGACGTACCTGCGGATACATCGGTTCTCAGTTCTGGAACCAGGGAAGAACGCAGGAGATAAAGGAAAGAGTGCTTCACCTTTAACGGTAAAGCGATACTGCCGCAGGGCGCGCCCTGCGGCAGTATCTTAAAAATACGAACGGGAGAGTCCGCCGCACGGCGGCAATTGCATATATGAACATAGCAGAGATAAAGACCCGCGACATAGCGAACGGCCTCGGTGTGCGCGTTTCGCTGTTCGTGTCAGGCTGTCGGCACGCTTGCAAGGGCTGTTTCAACGAGATAGCGTGGGATTTCGATTTCGGCAAGCCGTACGACGAAAGTGCGGAGAACGGCATACTGGATGCGCTTGCGCCCGATTACGTCGAGGGGCTGACTCTACTCGGCGGCGAGCCGTTCGAGCCGGAAAACCGCCCGCAACTGCTCGGACTGCTCAGGCGGGTAAAGAAGGAACTGCCGTCAAAGGACGTGTGGATATACTCGGGCTTTACGTTCGAGGAGC
The DNA here is from genome assembly GCA_019113265.1 of Bacillota bacterium. Lineage (GTDB taxonomy): Bacteria > Bacillota > Clostridia > Christensenellales > Pumilibacteraceae > Protoclostridium. The sequence goes on from DXHT01000041.1 coordinate 6,039, forward strand.
TTACGGGCAGGACGCAACCGCTTTCGCGCGGGTACGGCGAGGACACCATGGAGATGCTTCGCCTTACCGACGTTCTCGTGGACGGGCGGTTCGTCTATGCGCTGAAAGACATAACGCTTCGCTTCCGCGGATCGGCGAATCAGCGTCTTATAGACGTGCCGCGTACCCTTGCGGAGGGAAAGGTCGTGCCGTGGGACGGCGCGGCGCACATCTGACGGACGCAGGGCGGCAAACCGCCGTCCGTGCGGCATAAGATAAACAGGGATATTTTCGGCAAAAAGGCGCAACGGGCGCATAAATCACGACGTCGGGCGCGCGGTCTGCCGAAAAAAGCGGGAGCGATTTTATCGTAAGGAAAATGGAGATAATATTCGTCTGTCACGGCAACATATGCCGTTCGCCCATGGCGGAATTCGTCATGAAGAAGATACTTGCGGACAGGGGCGTCAAGGGCGTTACCGTGCTTTCGCGCGCACTGCATACCGACGCGCTGGGCTGTAACGTATATTACCCCGCGCGAAAGGTCTTAGAGGCCCACGGCGTGCCGTATGAGCGCAGGAGCGCGCGGCTGATGACGCAACGCGAGTACGACGAGGCGGATCTCGTCGTGGTCATGGACGAGGAGAATTACGCGGACGCGGTGCGCGCGTTCGGGGGCAAAAAGGTGAAGAAGCTGCTTTCGATAGCGGGGGAAAGCGGAGACGTCGCCGATCCGTGGTACACGGGCGACTTTGAGCGGACGTACGCAGACGTTTACCGCGGCTGCTCCGCACTTGCGGGAGCAACGGCGCGTCGCCCTTGACAGTGGGCGGCGTTTGTGCTATAATAATTAACGATTTCGACCGGGTACGGAGAAAAGCATATGAAAGTCATACTACTCAAAGACGTAAAAGGTTCGGGAAAGAAGGGCGACGTGGTAAACGTCTCGGACGGATACGCAAACAACTATCTGTTCCGTCAGGGACTCGCGCAGCCCGCTACCGCTCAGAACATCAATCTGCTCGAAGCTCAGAAATCGAGCGAAATGTATAAAAAGGCGACCGCGCTCAAAGAGGCAAAGGAGCTTGCCGCGCGGCTCGGCGCGACCAAAGTGGAGCTTTCGGCTAAGATGGGCGCGAACGGCAAACTGTTCGGCTCGCTGTCGTCGCAGGCGATAGCGGACGCGCTCGCGGCGGCGGGAGTGGCTGTCGATAAGAAGAAGATAGTCCTCGACGGTCCCATCAAGCAGACGGGCGAATACACCATAACGGTCAAACTTCACCCCGAAGTGAGTGCCAAGGTAAAACTCAGCGTGGTTGCGGATAAATAAGGACGAAGGCGGCGATGACGGCAAACTCTGGCTATTCGGACAAAAGGACGCGCGCTTTCATAGAAGATTACAACCGCGTGGTCATTATCGTCCCCAGCGCATGGGGCGCGACGCGTGACGAGTTCAAAGTGTACGGCGGCGGCGTCGAGATCCCCATAACGGACTTTTACTGCAACCCTCACGGCGGTCACGAGATAACTCTCGTGTTAGGCAGGCAGCTCGACCCCGAGCAGCCCTGTTTTGTCGTGCGTTCGGGAATAAGCGTGCCCGCACAGCCCAAGGGCATTTACGACACGGCGGAGTTCGCCGCGCGCTACACCTACGACGGCAAGCTGGGCGCGAGCATCGAGTGCGGCAAAACGGTGTTCCGCCTGTGGGCGCCGTTCGCGCAGAGCGTCAGGCTCAATATTTACGGCGACGGCGAGACGGGAAGCAACTATTACGGCGGCGTCATGCGGCGCGGAGAGCGCGGCGTGTGGACGGCGACGCTGGACGACGACCTTTCGGGAAAATACTATACCTACACTCTTTCTTACAACGGCAGGGAGGATGCGGAGACCGTCGACCCGTACGCGATAAGCGGCGGCATGAACGCGGGGCGCGGCATGATAGTAGATACTTCCTCTCCCCGCCTTACGCCTTACGGCTGGGCGGAGGAGCACGAGGCATATAAAAAGAAGCACCCGCTGAGGTCTTATACCGACGCTGTTATATGGGAGACGCATATACGCGACTTTTCGGGAAAGACGCGCGCCATAAACCGCACGCGCTTTCTCGCGCTCGCCGAGCACGGTCTGCGCAACGGTTCGGGGGAGACGATAGGTCTCGACTACCTTGCCGACCTCGGCATAACGCACGTTCATCTGCTCCCCGTGGCGCAGTACGCCACCGTGGACGAAACGCGGCTTTACGACGAGACTTATAACGCGTTCAACTGGGGATACGACCCCAAGCACTTCAATATGCCCATGGGCGCATACTGCACCAACCCGCGCGACGGTAACTCTCGCGTGCGCGATCTGCGCGAGGCGGTGTGCGCACTCCATTCGAGCGGCATAGGCGTGGTGTTCGACGTCGTTTACAATCACACATACAATTTCGAAGCGCCTCTCGCGCTCACCGTTCCGTATTATTACTACCGTTTCGATCATCGCGGCAACCCCTCCAACGGCAGCGGTTGCGGCAACGAAACGGCGAGCGAGCGTCCCATGTGCCGCAAGTTCATAATAGATTCGCTGCTCCACTGGGCGCGGACCTACCACGCGGACGGATTCCGTTTCGACCTCATGGGACTGCACGACGTCGAGACCATGCAGGCGATAGAGCGTGCGCTACATGCCGAAAACCCCGACATACTGCTGTACGGCGAGGGCTGGGTAGGCGGCAGTACGCTGCTTGCGGGCAAAAAACAGTGCAACAAGTGGAACTGTTGCGGCATAACGCGCTCTGAGGGCGCGGCGGGAAGCATAGCGGTGTTTTCGGACGTCATGCGGGACTGCGTCAAAGGCTCGGTATTCCACGGCGGAGACGGCGGCTACGTCAACGGGCGGCCGTATGAGAACGTCAACGCGGTCAAGTTCTCTTCCATGGGCGCGACCTCTCCCAACTTCAACATGAACTGGGTGCCCGACGACGCGGGACGGGTGATAAACTACGTTTCCGCGCACGACAACAACACTCTTTGGGACAAGATCGCCATGACGAGCGGACACGCCCCGCGCGAGCTCAAACTGCGCATAAACAGAATGTGCGCGGGTATCGTCATGACCAGCCGCGGCATACCCTTCTTCCAGTCGGGTGAAGAGCTGCTGCGCTCCAAGCCGAACGGTAGCGGCGGATTCGTGGAGAACAGCTACAACTCTCCCGACGAGATAAACAACATAGACTGGGACGCGCTCGTGCCCGGTTCGGACACGGAGGCGATGCGCGACTACTATAAAGGGCTCATCGCGTTCAGAAAGGCTCACCCCGTACTGCGCCTTTCGGGCAGGGCGGAGATAGAGGAGGCGACGGACTTCCGCAGCGACGTCCGCTACGACATAATAGCGTATACTCTGCGCGGCGCGGGAGAGGAGCTTTATATAGTTTACGACCCCCTCGAACCCGCCGACGTGCCCCTTCCCGAGGGCAAGTGGTCGCTGCGCATAGACGGCGAAAGGGCGGGCGATACCGATCTCGGCGTCTATGAGGGCAAGTACCACATCGAGGGCAAGAGCGTGTGCGCGTTCGTGCGCGTCCGCTGAGAGGTATGCGCCGCGTGCGGCAAAGCAGCGCCCGTATAAAACCCGTATATAATTGCGAAGGAAACGAGGGCTCTGACCGTATGAAATGCACCCCAAAAGTTAGACAAAACTTTAGGAGGTGCATTTTATTATGCAAAGGAAGAAACACAACACAAAATACTCGCCAGAGTTTAAGTTATCTGTTATAATGGATATGCGTGAAAACCGTTTG
>DXHT01000042.1 GCA_019113265.1 Bacillota bacterium
CAGGCTCAGGACGCGATCAAGACGGAAGCTATGCGTTGCGGCATGTTCTACATCACCGAGCGCTGGCTGGGCGGCACGCTCACCAACTTCACGACCATCCGTCAGAGCATCGAAAAGATGAACAGGATCAATCAGATGGAGAGCATGAACGAGTTCGCCCTTCTTCCCAAGAAGGAAGTGCTCAAACTCATCCAGACGAGAGATAAGCTCGAAGCGAACCTCGGCGGCATCAAGGAGATGCGTACGCTGCCGGGCGCGCTTTTCGTAGTCGATCCGAAGAAAGAACACATTGCGATAAGCGAGGCGCGTTCTCTCGGAATACCCATCGTAAGCATGGTGGATACCAACTGCGATCCCGATCTCGTGGACTATGTGATCCCGAGCAACGACGATGCGATACGTGCCATAAAGCTCATAGCGAGCGCGATGGCGGACGCCGTTATCGAGGCGAAAGAGGGTGAGGAAGCTCTTGCCGAAAAGCGCGAGGCGAGAGCGGAAGAGACGGCTGCCGCCGAAACCGCTGAATAATCGGAGGATAACACATGAGTTTTACTGCCAAGGACGTTGCCGAGCTTCGTGAGATCACGGGCGCAGGCATGATGGATTGCAAAAAGGCGCTCGTTCATACGGACGGCGACAAGGAAAAGGCGATAGAATATCTCAGAGAGATAGGCGTCAGCATAGCCGCAAAGAAGGCGAGCCGCATAGCGAGCGAAGGACTTATCGGCGGTTACACCGACGACAAGACGGGCGTTCTCGCGGAGCTCAACTGCGAAACGGACTTCGTTGCAAACACCGACGGCTTCCGTGCGCTCGTAAATAAAGCGGCGAAAGCGGTTGCGGACAACGATCCCGCGGACGTGGACGCATGGCTGGCTTGCAATGCGGGCGGAATGACGCTCACCGAGCTTATGAACAGTGAAACGTCCAAGTGCGGCGAGAAGATAACCGCGCGTCGTTTCGTAAAATATACCCTTGCCGGCGAAGGCGTGGAGGAGATATACCTTCACAACGGCGGTAAGATAGGCGTTATGCTCGAAGTGGAAACGGATAAACCCGCTACCGACGAAGTAAAGACGATGGCGCACGACATAGCGATGCATATCGCGGCGTTCTCGCCCTCTCACATTTACGAGAGCGAAGTTCCCGAAGAGTATATAGCAAAGGAAAAGGCGATCCTCCTCGCTCAGGCGAAGAACGATCCCAAGAACGCGAATAAGCCCGACGCCATACTCGAAAAGATGCTTGCCGGCAGACTGCAAAAGAGCCTCAAAGAGATTTGCCTCATCGAGCAGCCCTTTGCTAAGGATTCGTCCATAACCGTAGCTCAGCTCGTTCAGAACGTATCCAAGTCCGCGGGCATGAAGATCCGACTCGTCAGATTCACTCGTCTCGTAATGGGCGAAGGTCTTGAAAAGAAGACGGACAATCTTGCGGAAGAAGTCGCCAAGATGGCGGGCAAATAAAAACGATAAAAGGAACGCTTCGGTGTTCCTTTTTCTTAAAAAGGGAATATATGCGAGGGAGAAACAGCGCAAATGTATAAAAGAGTGCTTTTGAAGATAAGCGGAGAAGCTCTCGGCGGAAAGAGCGGAGTGGGAATCGATCCCGCAATGGTGGATCACGTCGTGGATCAGATAATAGAGATACACGACAAGGGCGTGGAAGTGGCGGTCGTCATGGGCGGCGGCAACTTCTGGCGCGGCAGACAGGGAACGAACATGGAGCGCGTTACCGCCGATCAGATGGGTATGCTTGCGACGATAATGAACGGGCTTGCCCTTCAAGACGCGATCGAGAAGAAGAACGTCCCGACGCGTCTTCAAACCGCGCTTTCCATACCCTCCGTCGCGGAGCCTTTCATACTGCGTAAGGCGCTCCGTCACTTTGAGATGGGCAGGATAGTCCTGCTCGCCTGCGGAACGGGCAACCCGTATTTTTCGACGGATACGGGCGCGGCGCTCCGTGCGGCGGAAATAGGTGCGGACGTACTGCTCATGGCGAAGAACGTGGACGCGGTGTACGACAGCGATCCGAGAAAGAACCCGAACGCAAAGCGTTTCGATAAGATATCCTATCTCGACGTGATCAACCTCAGGCTTTCCCACATGGATACGACGGCGATCACGACGTGCATGGAGAACAACATTCCCATCATTACTTTCGACCTTGCGGGAAAAGGCAATATCGTAAGGGCGGCGATGGGCGAGAAAATAGGCACTTATATAGGCAACTTTGCATAAAACGGTTGTAATGGAACGCGATTTGTGATATAATCACGTTATAAACCAACGGAGGGAATATATGTTACCCGAACTCGAAGAAGAACTTCTCGTACTCGAAGAGAAGCTCGAAAAGGCAGTGGACCATCTTTCGTCCGAATACGTCACCGTACGTGCGGGACGCGCGAATCCCAAGATACTCGACAACATCACCGTCGATTATTACGGATCTCCCACGCCTCTTAAACAGATAGCAAACATAACCGTACCCGAAGCGCGCATGCTCGTTATAAATCTTTTCGACAAGAGCGCGACAAAAGAGACGGTCAAAGCCATAGCCGCGTCCGAGATAGGCATAAACCCGACGGATGACGGCAAGGTGATCCGCCTTGTGTTCCCGCAGCTTACAGAAGAGCGCAGGAAAGAGCTTGTAAAGCAGGTCAAAAAGATGTCCGAGGACTGCAAAGTCGTTCTGCGTAACGAGCGCAGGGATATTCTCGACAGAGCGAAGAAGCTCAAAAAGGATATGAACTTCTCCGAAGACGAACTTGCGTCCTTTGAAAAGGAAGTGCAGAAAGTTCTCGATAAGTACATCGAGAACGCGGAAGTGCTTTACAAGGCCAAGGAGAAGGAGATCCTTGAGATCTGACGACAAGCTGCCCGTTCACATAGCCTTTATAATGGACGGCAACGGCAGGTGGGCGAAAAAACGCCTGTTGCCGCGTAAATTCGGGCACAGAGAGGGGGTAAAAACGATAGATCGCGTCGCCGACGACGTGTTCGGGCGGGGCATAAAATACCTCACTCTTTTCGCGTTTTCGACGGAAAACTGGAAGCGTCCGAAAGACGAAGTTTCGGGACTTCTCGCACTGTTCGACAATTATCTTACCAAACGTCTGCCAAAGCTGGAACGTGACGGAGTGGTACTTCGCGTGATAGGGTCGGAGCGCGGACTGAACGACGAACTGCGCGGCAAGATAGACGAGGCTTACAAACGCACTTGCGGCGGAACGAAGGGCAACCTCACCATATGTTTCGATTACGGCGGCAGGGCGGATATAATCGGCGCCGTCAACCGCTGTGTGGAGAGCGGAGTCAAAGTGGACGAAAGCTCTTTTCCCACCTTTCTTCAAACGGCGGAACTGCCCGATCCGGACATAATCGTACGGACGGGCGGCGAACATAGGATAAGCAATTTTCTCTTGTATCAAATGGCGTATTCCGAACTTTACTTTTCGGATACGCTTTGGCCGGACTTTACGGCGAAGGAGTTGGACGATATCCTGAAAGCGTACTCAAAGACGGACAGGCGCTTCGGCGGAGTCGACGAAAAACGATGATATGGACAAAAGCGGAAGTTTGAAAAACAGATGTCTGTTCGGCATGGTGATGTTTATCATATGCGCGGGCGTACTGTTTCTGAATTTTTATGTGACGAGCATCGTGTACGACGTATTCATTCTCCTGCTTATGATCGTCGCCGCTCACGAGATGACGAACGCGCTGTCGTTCAAGTTCGATAAGCCCGGCTTTTTGATGCAGGTGCTTACCATAATCGTGAGCTATGCCGTTTTCAAGACGGTGAGCGTTTTCGGCGTGCAGGATCCATACGGCTTTCACGCTATGATGGCATACGCCGTTGCGCTCGTTGCGATGTTTATAATCATATTCGTGGCGAACATGGCGTCGCCGCGGAGAACGGGCGAGAGCGCGATAGCGGCGCTGTTCTGCATGATATATCCCGTTGCGATAATGTTCTTCCTTATCGCTCTGAATCATCTCCCGGGCAGTAGCAGCGGGCTTGCGTTTGACGGATGGGTGTATGAACCTGATGCGGAAGGTATGTTCTTGCCCAATTACAGGGCGGTTTCCGTCATTCTCGTATTCGTAGCCGCACCCGCAAGCGATATACTCGCGTTTGTTTTCGGTTCTTCTTTCAAGGGACCTAAGTTTGCGCCCATGATAAGCCCGAAAAAGACGGTGTCGGGAGCTATCGGCGGATTTTTAGGCGGTGTTCTCGGCGGCGCTATAGTGTTCGGCATGTCTTTCAGCGGAGTGGGCGGCCTTACGGGTCTTCACTCCGACTGGGTGATAAGTCTTATACTCTATCTGTCGGTAGGGCTTTGCATAGGAGTCGCGACGGAAGTGGGAGACCTCATGGCGTCTTATATAAAACGCTACTGCGGGGTCAAGGATTACGGAACGCTTATACCCGGTCACGGCGGCATAATGGACAGAGTGGACGGGACGATGGTTGCGGCGTTCGTGACGTATATTTACATGGCGATACTCGTCTTTGTGACGGGAGGCTGACGAATGAAGACCGTAGCGGTTTTCGGTAGTACGGGCAGCATCGGCGTACAGACATTGAATGTCTTGCGCCGATTTCCCGATGAGTACAAAGTCGTCGCGCTGTCGGCGGGAAAAAACGTTGGGCTTTTAGCGCGGCAGGCGGCGGAGTTTTCTCCGCGATATATCGCGTCGGAAGTAAAAGCGGATATCGAGGGCGTAACCGCGTTTACGGGCGCGGACTCCGCGGTAAGGCTTGCGAGGGAAGCGGAAGCGGATATATGCGTCATGGCAATATCCGGACTTGCCGCGCTCGCTCCGCTTTCGGAGCAGATAAAACGCGGCAGTAGGATAGCGCTTGCCAATAAAGAGGCGATAGTGTGCGCGGGGGATCTGGTGCTTTCCGAAGCCGCGAAACGCGGAGCGGAGATAGTGCCGGTAGACAGCGAACACTCCGCCGTTTTTCAGTGCTTGAAAGGTGAGGACGGCAGGGACGTCGCCCGCATAATACTCACCGCAAGCGGCGGTCCGTTCTATTCGTCGAAAGAGGATCTTTCGCTGATAACTCCCGAACGCGCGGTCAAGCACCCTACGTGGAACATGGGCGCAAAAATATCTGTGGACAGTGCGACAATGGTAAACAAGGGGCTTGAACTTATCGAGGCGCGCAGACTGTTCGGCGCGCGCGACGTTACTTACGTCATTCATCCCGAAAGCATAATTCACTCCATGGTGCAGTTTACGGACAACTCGACGGCGGCGCTGATGAGCTATCCCAATATGGAGCTTGCCATACAGTACGCCCTTACTTATCCTCGCAGAGCGGTCAACGACGGCGTGCGTCCGTTTGACTTTACGCGCCCGCTCACGTTTTTCCCGCCCGACGAAGAGCGTTTTCCCGCGCCCGCGATAGCGCGCAGGTGTATGGAAGAGGGTGGTACCGCGCCCGCAGTGTTCAGTATGGCGGATGAAGTCGCCGTGGAGCTGTTTCTGAAAAAACTCATACGTTTTACCGACATTACGGGTATAATCGAAGAGGCTCTGTGCATAAATGAAATTGAAAAGGTCGAATCCGTGGAGCAGCTCTGTTCGCTCAGCGATTCGATCAAACGTCATTTCGGAGTCTGATATTGATCGTATTTTACGTCATACTTGCCGTGCTCGTTCTTCTTCTGATGATAACGATACACGAGGCGGGGCATTACACGGCGGGCAAGCTGCTCGGTTTCGGCATTACGGAATTTTCCGTGGGCTTAGGTCCGCGCCTGTTTTCCCATAGGCGCAAATCGGGCGAGCTTTTATCCGTGCGCGCGCTACCTCTCGGCGGGTACTGCGCTTTTTACGGCGAGGACGATGCGGGCAGTGCTCTTTCGGGCAACTCGGAAAAGGATACGGCAGATGGCGAAAGAGCGGCAACGGATACGTTGAGCAGCGGAGTTCTTGTTCCCGATGACGCGTGGAGCATAGACCCGACTCCCGCAAACGTCAACGGTGCGGACAGCGCATGGACGGGAAATGTCGCTACCCGTGCGGATTACCGCGAAGCGGGCGAAACGCAAAGCGGCGAGAAAAAGCGGAAGGTGCCGTTTGACGAACAGCCGCCGTGGAAGAGGATCATAGTGCTTTTAATGGGGCCTATGTTCAATCTGTTTTCGGCGTTCGTGTTCTCGTTTATCTATATCCTTGCCGTGGGCTACTCCGTACCCGTCGTGACCGATCTGTCCGTGGCGGCTCAGCAGGAGGGTTCGCTGAGGGCTGGCGACGTCATAGTCGCCGTGGACGGGCGAGAGGTGACGTTTTTGACCTCCGCCGCAGAACTTCTGGCGCAGGTCCCCGAGGGGGAAAGCGCGACGATAACCGTGGAGCGCGACGGCGCGCGCGTGGACGTGACGGCAAGCAAAAGCTCCGCCGAAGAGGGTGGTTCGTTCGGCATAACCGCGGGTTACGAGAACAGAAAAACGGACGTATTGCACGCCGCGGGTTACAGCTTTCCATATACTTTTGAACTGTCGTGGATAGTTCTTAAATCGTTCGGTATGCTATTTACGGGCGGCGTGCCTGTTACGGACGTTACCGGACCGGTGGGGACGGTTGCGACGATAGCGACGTTTTCGCAGACGGATTTCAGGTATTTTCTTCTCTTTCTGCCGCTTATAGCGAGCAACCTTGCCATATTCAATCTGTTGCCGATCCCCGCGCTCGACGGGTCGCGCATAGTGTTCACAATAATAGAAATGATAAGGCGAAAGCCGATAAACAAAAAGACGGAAGGGACGATACATGCGGTAGGGCTTATTGTTCTGCTTGCGTTCGTCATAGTCGTAGATATAGTCGGAATGATCGCAAGAGGGTTATCATGATCAAAAGAGCGGTAAAAACGGGAAGAATAACGATAGGCGGCGGCAGCCCCGTATCCGTGCAGTCCATGACGAACACGGATACTGCGGATACGAAGGCAACGACAGCACAGCTTAAAGCGCTTGAAAAAGCGGGTTGCGACATAGCGAGGCTTGCCGTGCGCGACTTTAAGGACGTTGAGGCTTGCCGTACATATATCGAAAATTTCGATATGCCGCTTGTGGCGGATATACAGTTCGATTATCGCCTTGCCGTGGCTTGCGCGGACATAGGCTTTTCTAAGGTGCGCTTTAATCCCGGCAATACGTCGGCTGCGGGCGTGCGCGAGCTTGCCGCGGCGTGCAAGGCAAACGGTTGCCCAATAAGGATAGGCATAAACGGCGGATCGCTGGAAAAGGACATAAAGGCTAAGTACGGCGGCGTTACGGCGCACGGTCTTGCGGAGAGCGCGATAAGGACGGTGCGCTCACTCGAGCGCGAAAGTTTTTCGGATATAGTCATATCCGTAAAGGCGAGCGACGTTCGTCTGACCGTAGACGCTTATACCGAGCTGGACAAGCTGTGCGGCTATCCGCTCCACATAGGGATAACCGAGAGCGGCGCGGGAACGGACGCTATCATAAAGTCGGCGGCGGGTATAGGCGGACTGCTGCTTGCGGGCATAGGCGATACCATAAGGGTGTCGCTCACGGGCGACCCCGTGCGCGAGGTCATAACGGGCAAGAGCATACTCCGCGCCGTGGGACTGGATAAAAACTACGTCGAAGTGGTGTCCTGCCCGACGTGCGCGCGCTGTTTTTACGACCTCGAAGGACTTGTGGGAAAGTGCAAGGCACTTACCGACGGCGTAAACAAGCCGCTCAAAATTGCCGTCATGGGCTGCGTCGTGAACGGCCCGGGCGAGGCGGCGGACGCCGACGTCGGCATAGCGGGCGGGCGCGACAAAGCGGTGCTTTTCCGCAAGGGAAAGGTGATACGCACTCTTCCCGTAGCAGAAGCCGAGGAAGTGTTCATGCGAATGGTGGGAGAACTGGTGCGTGGATGAGTTCAACTCAAAATTCATAAAGGAATTTCCCGATCTGGCGTATGTGCGTTTCGTAACAGCGCGCATAGACGCGGACAACGACAGAGTGACTCTGGGCGCGATATATGACAGATCGCGGGAAAAGGATTACAACGCGCAGTCCGAAAGGATAAGGAATGCCGCGGCATCCTTGTTTCCGCCGTTTGCCAAGGTGAGCGTTACCGCTCGTCCGTCGGTAACGGGCAGCCGCGAGTTAATCCACCTCGTGCGCGACTTTCTTCAAAAGGAGAGCGCGTATATAGCGGCGTGCGCGGAAGGGGACAACATATCCGTGCTCATGGGCGATCCGCCCTCCGTTTCCATTACGCTCACTCCGTCAGTTGCGGAATACGCCGAAAAGGAGAACGTTGCGGAGCGGTTAAAGGAATTTATAGACGCGCGCATGTTTACCGACGTAAAGGTGCGCTTGAAGCGGCGCGAAGAGGATATGGCGGAAGTGGCGCGCACCCTTAACGAAAAGGTGTACGCTCCGCGCTTTTCATACGAGCGTCCCGGCGAGGGAAGATCGATAAACCCCATAGGGAGAAATTCCATGTGCGGGGAAAAGATAGAGGGAACGGCAAAGTACATATGCGACTGCATAGAGCCCGAGTATGCCGTAGTGTACGGCACACTGCTCGATCTGCGCACGCGGGAGTACACTCCCAAAAAACCCGTAAAGGGCGAAACGACGCGTACGTTTGCGTCTTTCGTGCTGGATGACGGCACGGGCAGACTGCGTTGCGTGTGGTTTCCGACGTCGGCGACAAAGGATGCGGTAAAGTTTTTGCAAAACGGCTCGTACTATATCATGTCGGGCAGAACGGAGTATGACGAGCGCGCTCAGGACGGCAGCCTGCAAATGTCGGTAAAGCGTTTTACGGGTTGCGAAAAGGCGGAATTCGAGATAAACAAGGTAGTCAGGCTGCCCGACCCGGATTACAGATTCACGCGTCCCGAAAAGTACGAATCGCTCTCTCAGATGGATATGTACGGCAGATCCGCCAAACCGCTTACAGACGAGGATCTCGTGATACTCTCGCTTATGACCGTTTCCGACAACAAGAACAGACCGGGCGAACTTATAGAGATCGCCGCCGTGCGCATAGGCGGCGGCATGATATTGGAAACGATGTCGTCGCTCATGCGGCCGCACACGAACATGACGGAAGAGGAGCGTTCGGCGGCGGGACTCGTTCAGTCCGATATAAACGGGAAGCCGTATTTTGAACAGATACTGCCCGACTTCTACACGTTTTGGAGCGGGCGCACCGTCACCATGTTCCCGTTTGACTTCAACATGAATATACTGAAAGGGTATCTGGACAAGCTGCATATTCCTATTCCCGAAACTGCGGACATGACGCTGTTCGCGGAAGCCGCGGAACTGCGTCGCGCCCGCGCAAAGACGCGCCGTGCGCTGCCGAATGCGCTTGCGCTTGCAAAATTTTTGACAAAACAGCTGTAAACGCTTGCAATCCGCTCATATATATGTTAAAATTTTATTACTTGAATAGTAAGTAAGCTATAAGAGTGGACTGCGGTCCGCTCTTAACTTTTAAGGAGACGCATGAGCAAACTCGAAGAGATATTCGCTGCGGCGGACGAGCGCGTGCGCGCACTCGGAGAAGGTTACGAAGTAGTGGACGTAGAACAGCACGGCGAGTACGGCGAAACGCATATCACGATATATGTGGATAAACTGCCCGACGGCATGAGTCTGGACGATTGCGAGAAGATACACTACGAGATCGAGCCGATAATAGACGACATAGACCCGACGGATGGCAAGCCGTACGTCCTCGAAGTTTCGTCGCCGGGGCTTGACAGACCGTTCAAAAAGCAGCGCGATTTCGAGCGCAATTACGGCAGGGAAGTGGAAGTGCGGCTTTATGCTCCGCTTAAAGGCGCAAAGGTATACGAAGGCGTACTCAAACTGCGCACGGACGGCTATGTGCTGCTGGATGTGGGCGGCGAGGACGTTGTTATAGAAAACACACGCATAGCGGCGGTCAGACCGCTTGTAAGATTCGATTGATTCCGGAGGAACAGACCAATGATCAACAAAGAGTTTTTCGCAGCTCTCGAACTTCTCGAAACGGAGAAGAAGATACCCAAGGAAGTTTTCTTGTCCGCGATGAAGGACGCGCTCATTCTCGCATATAAAAAGCAGTACGGCGCGGCAAAGGATATAGAGATAACGCTTCTGCCAGAGAAGAACGCGATCAAGATAACTGCGTTTCTGACCGTTGTCGAAGAAGTAGAGGATAAAGACACGCAGATAAGCCTCGAAGACGCCAAGCTCATAGACAGAAAGTACAAAGTGGGCGACAGGATCGAAGAGGAGATAGACGGCAAGGAGTTCGGGCGCATAGTGGCGCAGAACGCCAAGCAGGTCATCATGCAGAAACTGCGTGACGCGGAAAACAGCGCGGCATACGAAGAGCTTGCCGAGAAAGAGGACGATCTTATCACCTGCGTCGTTCGCCGCATAGACGGAAAGTACGTATATGTGGAGATAAAGAAGCTGGAAGCCACACTCGCTCCGAGCGATCAGTTGCCCAACGATAAGTTTTTCGTGGGCGAGCGTATAAAAGTATACGTCAAGAAGATCCGTCAGGGCAGCCGCGGTCCGATAGTGCAGGTGTCGCGTACCGCTCCCGGATTCGTGCGCAAGCTGTTCGAACTCGAAGTGCCCGAGATCAAGAACGGTCAGGTCGTCATCAAAGGACTTGTCAGAGAGCCGGGTTACCGCACCAAGATGGCGGTATACAGCGAAGATCCCAACATCGACGCTGTGGGCGCGTGCGTGGGTAACCGCGGACTGCGTGTCAGCAATATAGTCACCGAGCTCGGCGGCGAAAAGATAGAGATTATCCCCTGGTGCGAGGACGTTCTGGAATTTATCGCACGTTCGCTTTCTCCCGCAAAGGTCATCATGGTAGAAGCAAACGAAGAGGAGCGCAACGCCAAGGTGATAGTAAAAGACGATATGCTCAGCCTTGCGATAGGCAAGGATGGACAGAACGCCCGTCTTGCCGCTCGTCTTACCGGCTGGAAGATAGACGTTCGCCCTTACTCGGCTTATATGAAGCATAAGGAAGAGGAAGAGGCGGCGGAGGCTGCTGCCGCGGCGGAACAGGCGGACGCCGCTCCCGCAGAGGAAAAGGCAGAGGCTACCGCTCCCGCTGCCGCGGAAGAAGCTCCTGCGGAAAAAGAACCTACGGAGACTCCCGCAGAGTAAAACGACGGAGGCATTATGACCCCTCAGAGAATGTGCGTTGCGTGCAGGCAGATGAAAGATAAGCGAGAACTCGTCCGTTGCCGCGTAACGCCCGAAAAGACCGTCGAACTCGATCCCACGGGCAAAAAAAGCGGACGAGGCGCATATATATGTTCGTCGCCGGAGTGCAGGAAAAAGGCGCGCAAATGCGATCTTTTATCCAAGGCTCTCGGAGTTTCCGCAGGCGCGGGAACGTACGACGCGATAGATGCGTTTTGGGAGAATAATGGCTGACATTTCCGCATATATCGGATTTGCCGTAAGATCCGGGAAAGTAGTTTACGGCATAGACAACATAGTTAAATGCACTAAGCGAATATACGCGATATTCGTCTGCCCGACGGCGGCGAAGAATCTTTCGGACAAGGCAAAACTGTTCTCGGAGCGGCACGACATACCGCTTGCGACGACGGAAACGCCGCTTGAAGACATAGTGCATAAGCAGAATTGCAAAGCGATAGCCTTGCTTGACCCCAATCTCGCCAAGGCGGCGCGCAATGCGATCGGGAGGTAACATGGGACAGGAACACAAACAGATCACACCCGCAGAAATTCTCAATAAGCTCGTTGTCAAGACGGACAAAAAGGGCGATTTTGTTGCATACCGCGGCGAAATAGAAAAATTACAGGTGCGAATGTCCGCGCTGCTTTCGGCATGCCGCGAAGTTGCGAGAGAAGTGAACGCCGCGGCGGCTAAAAACGCGCCGCCCGCGCCCGTACAACCTCCTCGCGCGGCAGTTCAAGAGCCCGCTCCCGCAGTTAAAGAGTCTGCTCCCGCGGCTCCCGCTCCCGCGCCCGCCGCTCAGGCGACTCCTCCTGCTCCCGAAGCGAAGACGGCGGCTCCCGCCGCACGTCCCGCGTCCGCACAGCCTCGCCCTCAGAGCACGACGAGGATAATAACGCCCTCTCAGGACGACAGAAAGCGTCCCGCATTCGGCGGAGCACAGAAGGGAAAACCCGGTCTGCCCAGCTACGTAAAGGGCGTTGCCAACATAAATCTTAATCCCGAAACGAGAAAGAAGCCTGCGCCTCGTCCCGAAAACAGGGAACGTCAGGCGGGATCGGAGCGTCCGCCTCGCCTCACGGGAAGCGACAGGCCGTTCTCCGGTCGCACTCCCGCGCCGTCCTATCCTCCCGTCCAGGCGAATGCGCCCAAAACGAGAAAGGCGGGCGACAAGAAGAAGGACAGCTCCAAGTCCATGGACGAGAAGAAGGTCATGACCAAGCGTACTCTCATACGCAAGGGATTCATGCCCGACGACATCGACGAAGACAGAGTGAGGGTGCGTAAGCTCCGCAACAAGAAGAAGAGCGATCAGCCGACGGTAGCACCCAAGGCGATAGACAACGTTACCATAACGACAAATCAGGTAACGGTCAAGATGCTCAGCGAGCTTATAGGCGTACCCGCACAGGAGATAATGAAAAAGATGCTCATGATGGGCGGCAAACCCGTCATGTCCATAAACGACGTAGTGGATTTCGATACGCTCTACCTTGTGGCGGATTCGTTCGGAGTGACTCTCAATCAGAAGATCGCCCAGTCGCAGGAAGAGCTTGCCGAGGCGCTCCACGAGGAGGCGGACGATGAAAAGGATCTCGTACCCAGACCTCCCGTAATAACCGTAATGGGACACGTCGACCACGGTAAGACCAGTCTGCTCGACGCCATCCGTAAGACCAACGTGGCGGAGGGCGAGGCGGGCGGCATAACGCAGCACATAGGCGCATATTCGGTTATGTGGGAATACGAGAAGAAAAAGCGTCTCATAACTTTCCTCGATACCCCCGGTCACGAGGCGTTCACCGAAATGCGTGCACGCGGTACGAAGGTGACGGATATAGTCATACTCGTAGTCGCGGCGGACGACGGAGTTCAGCCGCAGACGATAGAGGCGATAAACCACGTCAAGGCGGCGGGCGTTCCCATGATAGTGGCTATCAACAAGATAGACAAACCGGGCGCGAACCCCGAAAGAATAAAGGAAGAACTTTCGCAGTACGGAGTCGTAACCGACGAGTGGGGCGGCGACACCAAGATGGTACCCATTTCCGCGAAAAAGAATATCGGTATCGACACCCTTCTCGAAGAAATACTCTTCCTTGCCGATCTGAACAATTACAGGGCTAACCCCAACCGTAAGGCAAAGGGCGCTATCATAGAGGCGCGCCTTGACAAGGGAAAGGGTCCCATAGCTACCATTCTCGTGCAGAACGGTACGCTTCACAGCGGCGATGCCGTCGTCTGCGGGCTTACTTACGGAAAGATAAGGAGCATGGCGGACGCGAGCGGCAAAGTCGTCAAGAGCGCGCCGCCCTCCACCGCTGTCTCCGTTATGGGTCTGTCAGGCGTTCCCAACGCTGGCGACGACATGTGGGTGGTAGACGACGAGAAGACCGCTAAGGAGATCGTAGACGGCAGAATAGAAAAGGATAAGATAGCGCACTCTGAGGACAGGGCGATCAAGAGTTTTGAGACGAACGCTCTTAAAGACCTCAACGTCATCATAAAGGCAGACGTGCAGGGCAGTGCGGAAGCTCTCAAATCCTCCATTGCCAAACTTGCGAACGAAGAGGCGAAGGTCAATATCGTTCATTGCGGCGTTGGCGCGATAAACAAGTCGGATATGATGCTTGCGGAAGTGACAAACGCATACGTCATCGGTTTCAACGTCAAGCCGGATGCGGAAGCGCGCATAATAGCGGAGCACTCGGGCATAAGAAACGGCACGTTCAGCGTCATTTACGACGCCATAGACGCGATAGAAGCGGCTCTCGGCGGTATGACCGAGCCCAAGTACGAAGACCGTTACACGGGTAAAGCAGAGGTCAGAAGCATATTCAAAATATCCAGCGTCGGAACGGTCGCGGGTTCGTACGTGCTCGACGGCAAGATACAGCGCGGCGCAAAGGTGATAGTCAAGCGCGGCGGAAAGACGATATACGAGGGCAAGCTCGGCGGGCTTAAACGGTTCAAGGACGATGTCAAA